>CAZDOS010000030.1:0-21107 GCA_964507095.1 uncultured Oscillospiraceae bacterium
ACAAGCTTCAGTTTCTTGTTAATATATATTGTTCAATTTTCAAGGTGCTTTCACTGTCTGGAGTGACAGCTTGCATATAATACACTTTTCAAAATGAATATGCAAGTCTTTTTTTCAAAAATATCGAAGATTTTCTGTCTTTTTTACCCTTTGCTCATAATTCGCACTTCCATATTGGCTATTTTGTACAGCTTGCATCAATTCATGGTATTTTATTCTCATTTTATGTGAGAATTGCCCACCTGTTATGATTATGTGTACGCCATCAGCGGACACTCCGATATATTATCCTTTTTACCATGTGTCCGTCATTTTGTCCGCCAATACATGGGAAGATTTAATCACAGAAAAAGATGGGAGGAATTCAATATGCATAACGGTTGGATCCTGATGATGGCGACCATGACCCTCGCAGGGTACATGAGCGAGAAGCTTAGAGAGCGCATCTATGTTGCTGAAGATGAGCAGATATTCAGAAATATCTACTGTATTGAGGTCGACGTGATGATCTGTCTGTTCTGTACTTTTGCCACTATATCCATGTTTCTGAAAGAGATCAAGTTATTCCTGTGGGCCGCATTATTATATGGTGCTCTGTATTTAATCATATACATATATATGGGCATCAGGGGAAATCCGCTTCCCTTTGGAGACAGTTCTCCATCAGAGACAGATGATATGGATATTCTCCTTGGTACGGATCCGGACTGTCGAGCTTATCCTCTACCCTCAGATAACGGATTTCTATGGAGAGTAGAGAGCACTAAAGAGGCCTTTACAATGGAACTCGATCTGGAGTGCTCTTTCCCTGAAAAATGGAAGCTGGTCAAAAGAGACGATGAAGGAGAATCTGTCTTTGCAACGATAGAGTCCGTTGTTGAAGGTTGCATATATGAGCTTTTCATCGAAAAAGGATATATCAGATATCTATGCAAGACATTCCTCTTTGATCACGGGAAAAGGATAGAAGTGTATCTGGATCTATTTCAGGTCGCCAAGCTCGAACTGAGAGATGATGGCAACTATGATATCTGGATTATCGGTGATGCCATACTGTAGAAAGGAGAAAGATGATGGAAAAGAACGACAAGACAATACTGAAGATATCGGAAAACATCAAAGCAATAATGCCAGGGAGGTATATGAAACTTGAAGGCGTTAAGGAACTGATACTTCCGGACAACTTGGTGTACATTGGAATGGAAGCATTCAAAGACTGTCCGGATCTGGAGCGTGTCTCTTTCGGCAACAGTCTCAGGGAGATCCGTGAAGAAGCCTTCATGTACTGTGACAAGATCATGAGCCTTCGGTTTCCCGACACTCTGAAAGAGATAGGCGCAGGGGCATTCTCCGGCTGCTACGGACTGAGAAGGTTGAAACTGGGCAACGGCATCGAACTGATCGGAAAAGGTACTTTCAACTACAATGACCATATCAAAAAGCTGGACTTCCCTGCTTCACTCAGCATCATAGGCGGAAGCAGCTTCCAGTGTTTCACTCGGGTTGAGAAGATCATATTCAAGGAAGGTCTCGAATATATCGGAGAAAGCAGCTTTACAAATTGCCCCAGGATAACCAAGCTGGTGCTGCCGCGCAGTCTTGTCCTTGTTAAGGACTTCGCGTTTGCAAACTGCCAGGCGCTGGAAGAAGTAATCTGCAGTGAAAAGACCATCATTGAAAGTGCCGCATTTTTAGGCTGCAGCAAATTGAAAGGAGTTAAATACCATGAAACAGACTGATATAAAGAAGGTTAAGGATCTTTTATTACTGAACTGGGCAAGTTGGGCAATTGACGAGGTAAGAAAAGAATATCTGGACAGTGAAAATGAGGATTATATCTACCTGGTCGATAACCTGTATATGGGCCTGTATAACACGATACTCATGGATGAATTCAACTATGAATACTGTGTCGAGAATAATTTCCTTGATGCATTTGATAATCTGATCGTTCACTATCATGAACAACTGCGTGAAGATCTGTATAGGCTTAATGAGATGCTGTTTATAGATTACAGATTCGAGAACAGCAAATATGTTACGGCAAGGCTCATTGTCAGAGGAACCGAAGACACTTCGACAGGATTGGAAACATTGCTGGACGGCATTCCTGTTTTCTTTAAAAGCAGTGAATATCAGATTATTCTAGCTAAGTAGCTGTTCCGTTTTTCATATCAAGTTTGTCATTTAAGGATTGCAATCGACATCACTGCATGAGATAGACAGCAAAGAAAGCTTCTAATTTGCAGATTTGAGACGCTTCTTTTCTTTTTGAGTGTTGCCGGTTTGATACTGGACTGTATAAATATGATGTGATAAAAAAGACCTTTCGGAAGTTAAGAAACAAGCACTACTAGAATTGAAGGGGCAATTATTTAACTATTATTTATAATCATCTTTCTGCAAGATTTCAGCAGCAGTTTTCTTGTGGCGATATAATAAATGCAATTATTGATTTATGTGCTAATTTAATATATTATATTAGCACGAAAGTAGGTGAAGTTATATGGAAACAATTAATGAATATATCGATGACTCCGGGATTCTTTTAATTAAAAATGCCATGGATGCAGGATTCACAAAGTATGCACTTTATAACTATATCAGGGATTATGACTTCGTTAAGGTGGCCCATGGCATCTATGCCTTGCCTGACACTTTAGTTGATAAAGATTATATTCTCTCGCTTAAATGTCCAAATGGTGTTCTGTCTCATGATACTTCGCTTTTTTATCATGATCTCACCGATAGGGAGCCGATCCGCCAAACCATAACTATCTACTCCGGATATGGCACCATGCGTTTGGCCGATAAGAATGTCAAGGTTTTCACCGTGAAGAAGGAATTGCTAGGTTTAGGTAAGACAATAATCAATAACAATTACGGACACCCCATCCCTATTTATGATAAGGAAAGGACTATTTGTGATTTGTTTCGAAGCAGACAATGGTTCGAGAAGAGTGAGTTCAGTTCATCATTAAAAGCATATCTAAGGAGGTCAGATAAAGATTTGCATAAACTTATTCATTATGCTGAGCAATTTAATGTAGACAAGAAAATCAAAGAGTATTTGGAGGTTCTTTTGTGATGGCGCTTTCACCAGGTCAAGTGAAGGGAAGAATAAACAATCTTGCTAAAGCAAATAATGCTAATCCATCTGTTTTAATGAGGCTCTACATGATGGAGCGCTTTCTAGAAAGAGTTGCAAATTCACCTTACTCAAAATCATTTATTATAAAGGGCGGAGTTCTGGTTACATCTCTTTTAGGAGTATCTTTACGATCTACAATGGATATCGATGCAACCGTCCTTAACCTTGATTTGTCCGAGGAAATGATGTACAACGTCATCTCTGAAATAGGTGAAATAGATATTCATGATGGTGTATCGTTCACGATCAATAGTGTTTCACACATTATGGATGAAATGGAATACCCTGGATTTCGATTTGCTGTTGAAGCTAAAATGGGCAAAATGGTCACTCCAATCAAAATCGATATTTCTACTGGCGATGCACTAACGCCAGGAGCAATAAAATACGACTATAATCTTATGTTAGAAAACAGGTCAATTATATTAGCATCTTATAATCTAGAAACCCTGCTTTCGGAAAAATTACAGACAATTCTATCCAGAGGTGTATTAAACACTCGAATGAGAGATTATTATGATATCTACTCATTACATCTCCGCTTCAGCAATCAAATCAATAAAACAATTCTTAGAAAAGCCTTCGAGTCTACCTGTCAACGACGAGGTACTCTTGAGCTTTATGTGAGAGGAGAGGATATCCTTAAACTAATATCCAAAAGTACAGATCTGCCAAATCTATGGGAAGTATATAAGAAAAAGTATGAATATGCTTCTGGAATACCCTTTGCTAATGTAATTGAAGCTTTAAAATCATTTCTCAAAATGATGCATGAATAGTATCAATTATTTAAAGCAGAGAAGCGGTGAAGTATCTTTGGTTACTCTAGAAGAAATGTATAAGTAGGAAAATCGTACTGCTCTGCAAGAATAAGCATATTGTGCTGAATTGCTCGGTCTTTCATGGCCGAGTTTTTTCATTTAAGAAGTAGCAATTGGAACGAATCTAGCAATAAACGTGTCTGAAACTACATAAAAACTAACTGCTACACATATTTCAGAATAATACACGTAATAATCTCCAATTAATAATAGTTGTCCTATAGTTTGTCCTATCGTGTAATTCATAATTAAGGTACAAAAAACGAACACGGGAGGTAAACTATAATGAGGAAGAATGATCATTCCATTTTGAAGGTGGTTGGAGTCATGCTCCTGGCATTGCTGGCATTTTTCGCCTACAGGAACACGCACCGTACAGACAGGTTCTCTACGGGAGTGACCGTAAGCTATGAAAGAGAGGTAACAAACTCATCGTCGAAGGATGTAACGGGCTCCTCTTCAGAACAGAGCGCTACATCCGATACTGTCGCTACTGATAGCCGGGATGCTGAGGAAGCAAGCGAAGCCTCCATAAAGAAGCTGCGGGCAGGCAATTTCAGTAGCATGTTCAAAAGAGAACATAACGTTACCGATTACTACAACAACAGCTATCGGTCCGCATATGTGCTCTACGGTGACGGACTTATCATGGACACCTTTACTAAGCCTGTCACTCTGATCAATGACGGCACGTACTCCATGATTACCGGCAAGGTCGTCCTTTCCGGGGATGATGACACAAGAAATGGTATTCAGACAGGTGAAATGAGAATTGTCCTTCTGGACATGAACGATAGGATCCTTCAGGAGTCAGATGTCATAAGACCGGATACAGACAAGACTTCGATCATCGAATTCGACATTGAAGATCTTAAGGAATTCAAGATTGCGGTAAAGGCCACTGACGGACGCGCTGGCGGCGAGCATATGAAGCTTATCGTGACAGAGGATCTTGTTGCAGTAAAATAGAAAAAATGAGAACGGTATACATATTGAAGACTGACAACGGCATGACTGAGGATGCGGAGGAGTTACTTCTCCGCATCCAGTCGGTATTGGAAAATGGATCGGACATCTATCTTACTGCGGATGAAAGGCGGTCAGAATACGCAACGGTCATACATACCCATCAGGATGTTTATGACGTGCTCTCCTCGTCCTTGGAGGTTATAAGGGATTATTTCCTTTACTTTGATTATCTGATCTGCAGCCATTTTGAAATGATGCTCAGAACACTGGCAGACGATCCTTCTTTCTTCAGAAGACAGCGGATAAAGCCTCCTGACATAATCGAAGATTTTTATACCACCTGCAAAAACAGTGCAAATAATCCTGATGATCCTTTCCTTTTTTGGATAATGATGAATTCCGCAATGAAAAGATCTCTATGTTTCAGGCAGGATCAGACAGGTCGGTTGTCTGTATCTCTCCCCGCTCTCTCCTTTGACGAAGAAGAGTTTTTCGGTGAGGCCATGTGCCTGCGTGACCGTCTCATTTATGAATACTGCTCCCGGGATCCAGAGGCTCTTTTTAGCATTCTCTCCGACAGGATAGATGTATTTGAATACCACAATATCCTGCCGGATGATACCAGAGAAAGCATACTGATACTCGATAAACTGTCCTGTCTGTCATCGAGACTTCACAGGACACGCTCATACTACTCCGAAGCAGTATTCCTTCTTATGACAAACATGGAATATGATCAGGCGGCCCGTCTTGCCAAGGAAGGGCTTTCTGCCGATTTTGAAGACACCCCTTCTGACAGGAACGAGGTCGCGAGACTATTGTTTTTCATCATGAAGATGGAAGATGAGCCGACAGAAAAAGCAGGATGTGCCGACAGGCTTCTTGCCTTTGTTGATGAAAAACTCTTGCCGGGCGGGCAAAGCATCCTGGACAGTATGTTGATCGACACGGCTAAGGTCTACCATATGAACGGGCAGTATGAAAAAGCCCTGTCCGTGCTGGAACCCATCGTTTTGAAAGCTGTTTACAGAAGCAGCGATACCGATTCGCTTCTGGATGCATTTGATGATCTTTCCGAACGGGTCAATGCCCTATGCCTCTACGCCGTAATCGCTGAAACTACAGACACGCAGTTCAGGACAAATGCGCTGATTAAATCAGCAGCAGAGATCTATCATAAGATGATGTACTTAAAGGAATCAAAAGGGTTCTTCTTCAAGCCTCTTGACGAAGATGTCCTGCGCCTGTTGAGTACTGCCGGGCAGCTGTGAAACAGCAGAGCAGGATTGACTCCTGCTCTGCTAAGATGATTCTATCCAATTATGATTCTCTTAAAAGTAGAAAGGTCAAATTCATTCTCTTCTTTTTCACTTTCGGCTGACGCTTCTATGCAGAACAATGAGCCTCCTTCGCTGGAATAGCATCTGTACTGTTTCCCATCCATCATGAAAGTATGCAGTCTTTCTCTTGCCATCTCATTGTTTTCGCTCCTGCGCAATGCCTCGGCATACGCATCTCCCGCTTCTGATCCTTCAAGCATGTCTCCAAGGGCACCGTACAGCCTGATAAGTTCAAGATGGTCGGAGGCAAGAGATTCCTTTGCCGCGTCAATATCGTCCTCAATCATCTTCACGGCATCTTCTCTTTCGTCCATTCCATATGTGATCAGTGCCAGTAATCTTTCAGCCTGAATGATCCATATTGCCGGTGCGTTCTCAAGGGAACGGTAAATCTCAAGTGCCCTGAGGATATGCTCTTTTGCTTCAGACATATCGCCCAGTCGATATAGTGCATCTGCGAGATTATTCTCCATTCTTGCTCGGCTTCTGATATTGACATGTCCGTTGTCGGCTTTAAGTATATCTTCCAGCAGTTCTCGCTGCTTTTCGTGGTCACCGTTCTTGCCGTAGGCATATGCAAGCGAATTGGCTGTCTGAAGCCATACCGTATCATGAACACAGTCTGATATCATGTCCCAAGCTTTTTCGAGATACTCCACAGATCCACTGTTATCTTCAAGCCTTCCGAGACTGATGCCGTAGTCCTTATATAGCCTGACAAGAATGTCTCTTTCTTCCCCTGCATATCCAATGCTCACCTTCTCGATCCGCGCCGCTACAGAATATCTGCCGCTCAGAGCCAGGAATGATGAATAGAACAGTCCTATCCTCGCCTTCATGCCACCTGCAGGTTCACTGAGCCATGCATTGTGAAGCACTGAAGTAAGGATGCCGTTAAGACGTGAGTCTGAGATGTCTCCGCTGTTGTAATGTTCAAATATGTTGTCCAGAAAAGACGAGATGTCAACACCGTGAGTGTCCTCAGTCTCCATATCCCTGTAGTACAATGCATAAAGGGCATGAAGAACGATCCTGTCATCTCCGTTTATCTTTACAAGACCTTTTCTGCTCAGAGCAGTCAGGGCATTTTCTTCTATCCCTGCAAAGGCATAGAAGTCCTTTACCCTCATGCCGTCTCCGGGCAGCAGGCTGACTTCCTTCAAGATCTTCTTTTCCGTATATGTAAGGGTCATTCCTTCGCAGAGGCTCTTCAGGTGGGCATATGCCGTCGCCTCGCTGTAATCCCTGTCCTTCTCGCTTGATACTTCTAGTTTGGACCGGCTGAGCCTTGATTCCTCAAGCAGTTTCTTGATTCCGTCAATGGAAAACGGATCGAACGGATTCGCCAGCAACTTTCCTACGAGCTCGCAAAGCAGAGTGTTGCCTCCGCAAAGATCGCACAGCTCGCCCAGCTGACTGTCTGAGTATTTCTCCAGTCCGCCATTCCTCATTACTCTGATCTGCCCTTCTCGTGGAAGTGTTTCCAGCCTTATGAACGAATAGTTGCCCTCATCCTGATATCTGGTGACGAATATGAGCCTTATCTTCGACCCGAGCAGCCTTCTGAAGACTTCATCCTGCCTCATTTCATTGAAGGTTCTGGCCGGATCAAAGAAGCCGTCAATAATTAGGAAACCTTCTTCGTAGGCATTCATCAGCGCAGCTAGTTTCTTTTCGAAGATGCTCCTCTCGCTTCCGCCCTGTATGTCCGGATACAGCTCCATGATGGTGTCATATAAAGAGTCTTCATATACTATCCTGGCGACTTTATATGCCTTCGAAAGTCTCCTTCCGACATTGATCACGAACTCGCTTTTCCCGATTCCGGCTTCGCCCGTTATGAATATCACACTTTCCTCCTTCATGAGGAGGTGATTTATCACCATGTTCTCGGTCTCGACTCTTCTTTCCAGTCTTTCCATCAGTCTCGGAAGATTCTCCGGGAGATACTTCTTTTCCAGAAAGAAATGGGACGGCGCAGTAAGGATAGGCTCTGTCTTCAGCACTTCTTCGGGGATACGGAAGCTCCACCGGTTGTTTTCCCTCCTGAACAGGAAATCCGCATCCTCCATGCCGGTCACTTCTTCAACGGCATTCTTGACTCTTCTCATATATCTGTTGACGGATTCTTCATCTACATCAAGCTCTACAGCCAGCATGGTAAGAGAAAGATGCCTGCCGGGGCTATTCAGGAGCATGGTCAAAAGCCGGGCCAGTCTTCTGCCCAGCTTCTTGCTTTTCCCTGTCATATGATCCGACAGTATTCCGCTGCCGGTGTCAAAGGAACAAGATGCGGTGAGATTGATCTTCCTTGTTTCATCTTCTCTCATGGCCATACCCCCTATCCTGATATGTATCTATTTTACCATATGCTATGCTCCATTGTAAGATGAAAAGAGTCCCGGCGGATGCCGGGACAGTATCGCAAAAATGATTCGGATCATCTGAACAGCTCAAGCAGATGCTCTCGTGCATCTCCCGCAAGATAAAGCGATCCGAACACCAGAAGACCTCCGTCGGTCATGTTTTCTCTCGCTGTATCCACTGCACTTATCACATCTTCCATAGCATAGGATTCCGGGATGTGCCTTTTAGCCATCTCGGCAAGGATCCGGCTGTCGAGTGCTCTGTTGCCGTGAAGCGGAACGGTATACAGTCTCTTCACATACGGGCTGATGAGCTTGACTATGCTCTCAGGATCCTTGTCTCTCAGGGACGCCCACACGGCAGTGAGGTCGTGGATGTTATTCTCCCTCAGCACCTTTACGAGCCGGGAGACTCCGTCTATGTTGTGTCCTCCGTCCAGGATCACCAGAGGAGACTCGCTGATCACCTCTATCCTTGCAGGGAAAACGGTTGAACCGATGCCCTTCCTGATATCCTCGTCGGTTATGTTGTAGCCCTGCTTTCTCAGAGCTCTCATAGCCTCAATAACTACTGTTGCGTTGTAGCTCTGATGGATGCCGGCAAAGGACTGGTCTACCACCATTCCGCCGTAGCTCAGCCTGGACTTCATGAAGCCGGTGTTCTCCATCCTGATCTTCCCCATCGGAGGGACTATGAGCTCGCTCTTCTTTTCCTTCCGTGTCTGTTTTATGACATCAAGGGCCTCCTGTTTCATGGCAGGATACCGTACCACAGGGCAGCCCGGCTTGATTATGCCGGCCTTGTGGACAGCTATCTCCGCAAGTGTGTTTCCCAGTCTCCGGGTGTGATCGAAGTCTATGTTCATTATGCAGGCAACGAGGTTGTCCTTGATTATGTTGGTGCAGTCGTTAAGTCCTCCTACTCCCACTTCAAGCACCACCACGTCGCATTTTTCCATCCGGAACCAGATCATGGCGATAGACGTGACCTTCTCGAACTCAGTGAGTTCCAGTCCCTCGTCTTCCTTCATCTTTTCCCGCTCCGTCTTTACCTTGTCGGTCACTAGAGCAAGGTCTTCCTTGGGAATGAATTCACCGTTAAGCTGTATCCTCTCCCTGAACTCTATGACATACGGAGAAATGTTCATCCCAACCTTATATCCGGCTGCCTTAAGGACGTTGGCACTCATTGCAGCGCAGCTTCCCTTTCCGTTCGTTCCGGCTATATGAACATATTTCAGCGTATCCTGCGGATCACCGAAACGTGCCAGTAGCCTTTTCATTGCCAGATGGCCTTCACTCTTTTTTACCTTTTCAGTTGAATGAATATATTCAAGTGCCTCCTCATATGTCAGCATGATTCGAAGTTTCCTCCTGATTACTATATTACTCTATTTATTTAATTATATATCAATCTGATGAATACGGAAGCGATTTGATACCGTTAGTTTTTTGACACTTGATCAGAAATGCAATTCTACAAATCAATAGAAAAGTCGGCTATGACTCTGTTTGACATAATATGGCACGTGTTCAGGATCCTCCACTTCATATGGACTGTAATCACAGTATACTGTCTTGTCGAGCATCTTCTTGTAAACAGTCAGCCTTTGATTGTATTCGTATTCACTTACCACTTCACCGTCGATCATGAACACTGTCACCATGTCAGCTGAGTTATATGTATATTTGAGCATGATCTCGCTGGTCCACTCAGGAGCACCCTTATACCCTCCAAACAGACCGAGCCATGATACATTTCCAATCGATCGCCGGTATTTTCCGAACAGTGTAAAATCCGCCGAAAGATCACGGTTGTATTTATATATATACCATTCATCCTGCGTGGAATAATGATTTCCGATGGAGTAGCCGTTATTCAGTATCCCAGTATATCCATGCTGACCGTTTTCAGTGCTGCAGTCCAGTTTTTCGACATTGCCACCAATCAGACCGTACAATCCATATCCACCATATATGCCTTTAGCTACCATTTCAGGGATACCGTCAAAATTAACATCAGTAAGGCCATAATAAGTTGGGCTTATCAGCGAATAATGCGGATCATCAGCGAACTGGTCGAGATAGGTCCTGTATTCGCTATAAAAATGCTCTCGAATATATTCATTATATTTAACAAGTGCAGTATTATAGCCTGCTGACTTAGACGGATCTCTGGGAAAGACATTGTCCTTCAATTTCATCTTTATAGATGTCTGCCACCCATTTTCCTCATAGGTATTCCTTTTAGATGTTTTTCCTGTTTCACCGTTATATATGAAGAGCCACCTGCCATTGAGTTTTCTAAGGACAGTAAGCCACACAAGCTCTTTATATTCTCCCCTGCCGTTTCTAAGTAACATGACAGTCTCTCCGTCAGTCTTCCCATAGATGCACTCCCGATCATATTCATCAGGATCGCGTCCCTGTGTGTCTGAATAGAGGAACACATTACTGGAAAAGTTGATATAATAATTACCCGTCTTTTCATCATATACCACATCATTGCCCATCTGTGCTCTGTCCAGCGAAATAATTGAGTATGATTTTAAAAAGTTTTCAAGCTCTCTTCGAGATATTCTGAACAAATGCAGAACGGAATAATCTACTGGATAAAGGCTCTGTACTCTGTCATATTCTTCACTGAATAACTCGACATATGCCATCTCGCCCTCCTTGGCGAGCAACATAAGCATAGTTGTGAGATTGATACTCTCATTTCCCTTGAAAGATATCCGCAGAAATGCTGTGGCCGGGCAGGCCGTTTTTTTACCGTTCTTTAGATGATTAAGCTCTTTATTTACGTTTTCGAGTTCTGCAACAGTCAGTTCTCTACCCTCAAAGGCTTCGATATCCGCTGGTATGGTCCGTTCCTCCATGGCCATGGCAGTCAAGCAGAGCATCGAAAAAGCCATTATGGCTGAAATCGCTGTAATTATCAGTCTTTTCATCGCAAATCACCCAGATATTCAAAGTAGCCCGGGAGAATGAGTTCGGTGTCTTTTCCCAGTACATAGTCCCATTTATATCTCGAAGAGATCATCCTGTGCTGCGGCAATTCATGTCTGTCAACTAAGTATCTGTCGGAACCGGGCTTTAATTGTGTGTAGGAAGTCTGTGTAAAGCTATTGCCGTAATCAAGTGATTCTCTGGCCGTGTATACAGCCCTTTTATTATTGCCTGGTTCTTCGCTGAGCAATTCTTCAAATATATACCAGGGTTCATCTTCCATTTTAGATATGTCATATTTAACATATCTATACACCTGCCTGTCATAATCGACAGTTTTCTCTGAAGCCTTCAATCCCCGAACTGTTATCGTCTCCCTGACTGCCCTTCCTTCTTCGTCATATTCATATGAGACGGTGATGCCTCTGGTATTTGCTGTGCTGAGCAGTCTGCCTTCAGCGTCATAATGCTTTGACTCAGAATAATATCGGTTTGACGTCGAAACTGTTGTTTCTCCGTCGGAACTCACGTAAAACTTAGCACTGGATGAATCCCGATACCCCAATATATTGTATACAGTAAGGGCATCGCTTACAGTCCTTTTAGTTACCACCACATCCTTATCTTCTGTGTGATCGGTCAGTTTGACTGTAGGATTCTTCAGGTCGGAGTTTATGTATGCCATCTCATACAACAAATCTCCGTCATTTGAAAAGATCATCCTTGCACTTTCGACACAGTCTGTATATCTTTTGTCCAAAAGCGTGTAAAGTCTATACACCGTAGTATCACTGCCCGGGATGTCAGCAGTTGTAAAATATACATAGTCAGAACCTATGAACTCCTTTAATACAGTGTTAAGAGCATTTCTTTCCGACCGTGGGACCAGCTTTATATATGCATCCGCACTGTCATCTATAGTCTTCTTATCGCAGGACTTGTTGCAGCTGTTTGCCATGTATATGCCGGCAACAGCATACCTGTACTCATCCGTATCAGGATCGACATGGCTGAAATAGTCTGCAGCCTCCTCGAAACTGCTGTCGCTAAGAGCAATAAGTCCTTTGGAAAAGCTGTTTTCGTAATCCTTATCAACTGCCGGTGTCTTCTGAAGGTAGGCCAGATATGCAAAGACAGCTATGACAAGAATAAGCCGGCAGTAGCGCAGAAGCTTTTCAGAGTTCGGTCTTTTCATATTCACAACCTCCTGTGGAAGACGCACCTATGATACGAATGTTACTTGGTAGATTATATTGTTTACCACTCATAGTCTAAATTTTATTATACATACGTTTCATCTGTCTTAACAGCATACCCATCATTCTTTCATAAGAATATTAACAAACTGCGCGGCGGGCTTTTCGCAGAGTAATGTCATGAGATGTAATGCGTCATCGAAGCTGACTTCCTCAAAATGCTCAAGCCAGGTCTCTACAAGACCCACCATGCCGTTTACAAGGTAACTTATCGACAGATACACTTTAGGATCCTTCTTCTTCAGGTCGTAGTCCGCTACCCTGTCAGACCACGGAAGGTCATAGTACAGCTCGATGCACAGGTCTATATATGCCTGTCTCGAGAGCTTGAGTATCGGTCGGATTATCGCCCTGTTCTTTGCGACCTGTGTCATATGCCATCTTGTCGGCTCCAGAAAATCCCCTGCCATCATCTGCTCCACGATCCCCGGAGTCAGTTCCCGGCGTATGTCATCCTTCAGTTTCTGGAACAAGGCAGCAAGCAGGGCATACTTGTCTTCATAATGCGAGTAGAACGCTCTTCTGGAGATGTCTGCCCTTTTACAGATATCGCTTACATGGACAGTATCAAAGGACGCGTCTTCCACGCATTCAAGAAAGGCATTCCTGATTGCCTCGTCGGTCTTCTGGTATCTCAAGTCATTCTTGTTCATCTTTTCTCTCCCTAAAACAGCTTAAATTCATGTCAATTTAACAACAGTATATCATAAAACTGCGATAAGTAACACTGTGTGCATAAGTGTAAATTGAATTGAATCGGTTATTAAATTAACATTATATATATATAAAAGCCATATAATCATGGCGAAGCCATTGTTTCGAAAGGAGATATTGTTATGAGAGCAGCCATTTACCAGGGCATCAGAAAGGTCGAGATGCAGGATGTCGATATGCCTGTAATCGGCGACAAGGACCTTCTCATCAAGGTCGAAAAGGCAGGCATTTGCGGCACGGATGTCGGCGCATATGTCGGCGGAGGAGATGCTGTCGGCATCTATCCGGGACATGAGTTCGGTCACGAATTCGTAGGCACCGTATGCCGGATCGGCAAGGATGTCAAGGACATCCCTGTCGGAATGAGAGTCACCATCAACCCTACAGCAAGAAGACCGCTGTCTTGCGGAATGAACTCAACGGAGATCGCTGACATGTCCGGAGCTTTCTCGGAGTACGTATATGTCGAGGAGGCACAGCTTGGCTACAATGTCCTTCCTCTTCCGGATTCACTTTCCTTCGACAGTGCCGTCCTTACAGAGCCTCTGGCAGTTGCCACCCATGGTGTCGGAAAGGCCGAGGCAAAGCCGGGCGAGAAGGCCCTGGTGTACGGCGGCGGCACTATAGGACTGTGCACGGTCGCAGCACTTCAGAGAAAGGGCATTACAGACATAATCGTGTCTGACATAAACGACTTCAAGCTGGGATTCGTGGAGAAGATGGGCGCCATCCCGTTTAATCCGAAGAACGGCAGTCTCGTCGACTTCGTAAAGGAGAAATGGGGCACATCCATCGGAAATCTCTCTGAAGAGACATGGAATGCCGATGTGGTCATCGACTGTGCCGGAGCACCTTTCATTACCGGTGAGTTCATGGCAAACGCAAAGGTGGATTCACGTTTCTCCATCGTCGCCATCAACGGCACACCTGCAGAGTTCAACCCTCTGTTCCTTCTGGCGAAGGAAGCAAAGATTGCAGGATCCCGCGGATACACTCCTGAAGACATAAAGGAAGCCATCCGGACGCTGGATGACCCTAACTGCAAACTGCCGGCCATCATAACTCACGTGTTCCCTCACGAGAAGTTCCCTGAAGCCATCGAGCAGGCCAGCATCGCCACAGAGGCAGTAAAGGTCGTCATCGATTACAACGCCTAAACCTGTTCGGATCCTCCGAGCACCTATGCAAAAGAAGACGGACATGCTCAAATGCATGTCCGTCTTCGATTTATGCCGTTATTCCTTATCAGCCGAGTGCTTCAAGGCTGGTGAGGATCTTTTCCTTCTTGTCAAGAGCGGCAGCGAGCTTTGTCTTCTCGCCCTCGATGACATTCTTCGGCGCCTTGGCAAGGAAGCCCTCATTGTTCAGCTTGGAGTTGATTATGGATATGTCCTTCTCAACGGAAGCAAGCTCCTTGGACAGTCTTGCCTTTTCCTTGTCCCTGTCGATCAGATCTCCTGTTGGTATGAAGGCTCTTGCACCCTCAACTACGATCTGTGAGTACTCCTTGGCGTTCCCCTCAAACTTCTCAACGAGCTTTATATCCTTTGCGAAAGCGAACTTCTCAACGAAGGCCATTCCCTTCTCGAAATCCTCCCTGTAAGGAGTCTCGATGATGAGATGTGTCTTGTTGGTAGGATGTGCGCCCAGCTCTGCCCTCAGTGCTCTTATCTCCTTGGAGAGAGCGAAGATCCTGTCAAGGCTCTTCTCCTCTGCCTCGAAGTTCATGTCTTCAGAATAGGTCGGCCAGTCGCTGATCATTATGCTCTCGCCGTTGTTAGGCAGTGCCTGATATATCTCTTCTGTTATGAAAGGCATGAACGGATGGAGCAGCTTGAGTGCGCCGTTCATCACGTAGACCAGAACTCTGAGCACATTCTCCTTCTTCTCCGGGTCATCTCCGTTGAGACGGGTCTTGGCGATCTCGATATATCTGTCGCACAGCTCATCCCACAGGAAGTCATAGGCCTTCTGCCGGGCCATGCCCAGTTCGAATGCATCCATGTTGTCAGTGGCTGACTTGATGGTGTTATTGAGTGTGGAAAGTATCCACTTGTCTTCCCGCTCGAGCTCGTCAGGCAGTCCCGGAGCGATGTCTCCGTCGATGTTCATGAGGATGAACCTTGCTGCGTTCCAGAGCTTGTTCGCAAAGTTTCTGGCGGCCTTTACCTTTTCCTCTGAATATCTTGTGTCATTGCCCGCAGTAGAACCCGTTGCCAGCATGAACCTCAGAGCGTCCGCGCCGTACAGGTCGATTACCTCGAGAGGATCTATGCCGTTTCCGAGGCTCTTTGACATCTTTCTGCCCTGTGAGTCTCTTACGATGCCGTGGATGAGAACAGTGTCGAACGGGCTCTTGCCCATGTGCTCGATACCGGAGAATATCATCCTGGCGACCCAGAAGAAGATGATGTCATAGCCTGTTACCAGCGTGCTTGTAGGATAGAAGTATTTCAGATCCTCGCTGTCCTTGTCAGGCCAGCCCAGGGTCGAGAACGGCCAGAGAGCTGACGAGAACCATGTGTCGAGGGTATCCTCATCCTGCCTCAGGTGGCTCTTTCCGCACTTAGGGCAGACTGTAGGGTCTTCCTTTGAAACTATGATCTCTCCGCAGTCATCGCAGTACCAAGCAGGGATCCTGTGTCCCCACCAGATCTGACGGGAGATGCACCAGTCCTTGATGTTCTCCATCCAGTGGTAGTAGATCTTGTCAAAGCGTTCCGGAACGAACTTTGTCTCTCCGCTCCTGACTGCCTCGATGGCAGGCTTTGCCAGAGGCTCCATCTTTACGAACCACTGCTTGGAGACCATCTGCTCGATAGCTGTATGGCATCTGTAGCATGTGCCGACATTGTGTGTATACGGCTCGACCTTGACAAGATAGCCCTGCTCCTCGAGATCCTTTACGATCTCTTTCCTTGCGGCATACCTGTCCATTCCGGCGTACTTGCCGGTGTCCTTTGTCATCTTTGCATCGTCCGTCAGGACCTTTATTACCTCAAGTCCGTGTCTCTCGCCGACTTCAAAGTCGTTAGGGTCATGGGCAGGAGTCATCTTGACGGCGCCGGAGCCGAAATCCTTCTCGACATAGCTGTCGGCGAATATCGGCAGTTCCCTTCCGACAAGCGGAAGTATGCAGGTCTTTCCCAGAAGATGGGTATATCTCTCGTCCTCAGGGTTTACCGCGACACCGGTGTCACCCAGCATCGTCTCGGGGCGTGTCGTCGCGACAGTGATATATTCGTCAGAGTCCTTTACAGGATAACGGATATGCCACAGAGCTCCCTCCTGCTCCTCGAACTCGACTTCTGCGTCGGAAAGGGCTGTAAGGCAGCTCGGGCACCAGTTGATTATCCTCTCGCCCTGATAGATGAGTCCCTTCTGGTAAAGGTTTACGAAGACCTCTCTTACGGCATTGCTGCAGCCTTCGTCCATGGTGAAGCGCTCGCGGTCCCAGTCGCAGGACACGCCCATCTTCTTGAGCTGGTCATCTATCCTTCCGGCATACTTTTCCTTCCAGGCCCAGGCTCTCTCAAGGAAGGCTTCCCTTCCGATATCTTCCTTCGTAATGCCTTCCTTGGCCATTGCCTCTACGATCTTTACTTCAGTGGCGATGGCGGCGTGGTCCGTTCCCGGCATCCACAGGGCTGCGTATCCGCTCATCCTCTTGTATCTGGTCAGAATGTCCTGCAGTGTGTTGTCAAGGGCATGTCCCATGTGCAGCTGACCGGTGATGTTCGGAGGAGGCATCATTATGGTGTAGGGTTTCTTGTTCGGGTCGATCTTGGTGTGGAAATACTTCCTGTCAAGCCACATCTGATAGATGCGGTCCTCGACCCGCTGGGGGTTATACACTTTCTCCAGTTCTTTCATTTGCTTTTTTCTCCTTTTTGATATTTTCCGGGACGTTCCAAATACAAAAAAAAACGTCCCACAAAATATGGGACGATGATTCACCGTGGTACCACCCAAATTGCCGCATGACGCGGCCACTCCAGGATCCTTTAACGCAGGAATACGCGAAGGCTACTGTTATTTCACTCTCCGGGCTCCAAAGCTACATCCGCTTGCTATCCTGCCGCCTTTCACCTTTCGCGGCTCTCTGTGAGGAATCGTTTCACGGACCTCTTTTTCACAGCCTTTAGTTCTGTATTTGGGTTAATCATATATAAAACGGAGGAAAAAGTCAACAGCATAATTCCTTTTATGCCGTGGCTTCCCTCCGTTTTTCTGTGTTTTTGGCAATGCCGTCGCTAATGTGTCAGTGATGCTTTTTCAGCCTCTGACTTATGCGTTCTTGACTTTCCAGCTGACCGCTTCCTTCCTTTCGGACACGAAGTTTCTGTACAGTCCGCTGTGATCCATCAGCTGCGAATGCGTTCCGCTGTCGACTATCCTGCCGTTGATGTACTCGACCGCAGTGTTATTCAGTTCCTTGGTAGCAGTCACCGTCCTCTCATAATAGCCCCGGCTGGTCAGCATCATTCCGAAGTAGCACAGCCGGCCTATCGGAATGGTCGCCATGGCAGCAAAGCCCATCTTCACGTTTATGGTGAAGATGTATATTTAGCACGACAACGGGGATCAGAAGGTTCCGCGTGAATTCTGGAACGATGTGCGCCAGTGTGGTCTCAATGGAGTCTATCCTTTCAACCAGGATATTCTTGAGAGCGCCGGATGAATAGCTGATCACGTCACCGAGAGGCATCCTTGCCAGCTTGTCGGTCCCTTTCTTCCTTATTTCTCCAAGCACCCGGAACGTCCGTACATGGCTGTTTGCGGTGCTCAGGGAGTGGAACAGCACTCTCAGCCGCCAGAAGACTGCCATTATGATGCACTTTGACATGAAAGCACGTATGTCTCTGCTGCCTTCCATCAGCATCTTTACGATGTCGCTGACAACAAAGAACGGCGCAACGGAAAAACACACTCCTATTACAGCAAAAAGAACAGACTTGATGTACTGACTTCTGTGTTTGCCCGCCTGGCTGAGGACCCATCCGAAGGCAGACGGTTCTTTTTTCTTTTCCTTCATTTCCTTTCTCCTAAATGTGAACATATTCAGTTAGCGTTAGCTAACTAACTGACAGATCGTTAACTTTTCCCAAATAAAACTCAACGCCTGAACCCTTGCAGGGGAACAGGCGGATATTCGTTTAACGGCTCAGACCTATAAGGGCCTCCCATCCGGGGAGGAAGAAGGATTCAACTGCCTCCAGGCATCTGAGTGCTTCTTCGTAGGTGTAATCATGTATCACGGGCTCGAACAGTGCGCTGGTATATGCGGTCAGCAGAAGATGAAGCCCCTTCTCGGATATCGGATGCACGGGATAGCCCATGTTTTCAAGATGCGCGAGGGCTTCCATCATGTGTTTCTGCTGCTCGGTCACCATGTCATGCAGGAAGTTTTCATGTCTCGAGCCCTTTGCGCAGTTGAGAAGGAGAGAATATTCTTCCTTTCTCGGATAGATCAGATCTCTCATCATGTCTATCTCGCTGTCGCTCCAGATGCCTTCCCCTCCGTTTTCCATCGAAAGGTAACTCCTCTTCCTATGCGACTCCAGCCATCCGTTGATATCATCGATCGCAGGCCTTACCAGTTCCTCGAACATATCTTCCTTGTTTCTGAAATGCCTGTAGAGTCCTGCTGCAGTCATTCCGGCCCTCTCGCCGATCCTCCTCATGGAGGCATCCTTGAAGCCGTACTGCGTGAATTCCTCTCTCCGGGCCTTCATGACCAGCTCATGGCTTGCTGTCTTGTCCCTGGGCATGCCCTCACCCCGATCTTTTTAGTTAACAATGTTAACTTAACACTGTTATGCCGGTTTGTCAACTGTTTTAAGTTTTTTCTTCTCAGAAATGACACATTTCGCTCTTGTTTTTTATTGATGATATATATATTATTAAATAAAAATAACTAAAGGAGACATTGAACATGCCTGACTTTACTTTTGAGATTGTTGAACATTACGGAACTCTTGCCGAAGGCAGGGGCGGCTGGCGGACAGAGCTGAACCTGGTATCGTGGGGCGGCAAGCCTGCAAAGTACGATATCCGCGACTGGTCGCCTGACCACAAGCAGATGAGCAAGGGCATCACTCTTTCCGACGAGGAGCTTGCCGTTCTCAAAGAGATCATTGACGAGATACTCGGCTGATGGAAGACTACAGAAAGAGATTTCTTGACATATTCGAACGGCACGTCACCCGTGACGGCAGCAAGAGGCTGCTGGAATGGCTCGACGGGACCGATTTCTTCACCGCTCCCGCCAGCACCAGATTCCACGGCGCTGTCCCGAGCGGTCTTGTCATGCACTCCCTTAACGTCTACGACGTACTGAAGAAGAGAAATGACGAGAAGAAGGAGTATTCCGACGAGACCATCGCCATAGTCGCTCTGTGCCACGATTTCTGCAAGATAAACTATTACAAGCAGGCCTACAGAAACAAGAAGAACGAAGTGACCGGCGTCTGGGAACAGGTCCCGTACTATACCGTCGAAGACAATCTGCCTTTCGGTCACGGAGAGAAGAGCGTATTCATAATAGAGCGCTTCATGCGTCTTTCCACGCAGGAAGCCATGGCCATACGCTGGCATATGGGAGGATTTGACGACACTGCGAGAGCTCCGGGCAACTTCACTCTCTCTGAGGCTTTCAACAGATACCCTCTGGCAGTCATGACGCACCTTGCCGATCTTGAAGCCACCTATCTGATCGAAAAGAGAGAAGACAGTGGCAGATAACAGGATACGCCTGCTCCCTCTGGGCTTCACGAGACTTTTCAGAAAGGGTCTGGGGAAGCTGTTGAGGATCATCACCTATCCCATAGGCTTTCTCCTTGCCATGCTCGCGTCTGACAGGATAGTCATGTCCGTCATGAGACGGCTGAGGACAAGAAGAAAGAGAGATCTTACCACGCGAGGAAAGAGGCTTGCGTCAAATTCCCACGCAATCATGGGACACGTCGGGAGGATTTCCCTGAATGAAGGTTTCATAGAGGATCAGCAGAACTACCACGCCATACCCTTCGGCAGCAGCAATGCTGCAGCTTCCGGCTGCGGTGCGATAGCTGTTTACAACTGTCTTGACCCCGCTGTCAGAACTCCCTCTAGGTTTGCCGAGATACTCGACAGGCTTGAGAACGGAGGCACGGTCCTTGACGGAAAGCTCGGCACCGACATCACTTCCATGAGAGAGCTTCTGGACGAGATGGGCATGTCCACAAGGATGCTCAGGTTCAGGGACAAAACAAATGACGGTCTTGCAAAGGCCATTGTGCTGGTAATGAACAACCGCTATAACATCTTTGACGGGATGCACTATATAGTCCTGGAAAAAAGACCGTCCGGCTACTGGATACATAACGGGACGGGGATGAAGGCGATGGGTCCGTTCCCCGACTACAGGACGGCAGTCAGGAAGAGCGGAACAAGGAAAGTAAGGCCCATAGCGATGCTCGAGGTCGACAGAGCTCTCTAAAGGAATAATCATAACCACTGGTAAACCAGTGGTTTGCTCAGACCCTAGAAGGGATAATGCT
>CAZDOS010000031.1:0-21100 GCA_964507095.1 uncultured Oscillospiraceae bacterium
ATCTTGGAGTAGTGAGTCTTGGAAACATCGTATACCTTGATGTCCTCCAGGCCCTTTTCAGCAAGCTTGTTTGCAACAATATTCGCAGCTAGCTCCGTTCCGCCGTAGATAGAGGCATAGGCGATCAGAACGCCCTTTCCTTCCGGCTCGTATCTGCTCCACTTGTCATAAAGAGCAATGCATTTGCTAAGATCTTCATCGATTACCGGTCCGTGAAGAGGACATACCAGACTGATATCAAGTCCGCCGGCCTTTTTCAGAACAGCCTGGACCTGAGGTCCGTACTTGCCCACGATGTTTGTGTAATACCTTCTTGCCCGTGAGACATGATCTGACCAGTGATCCGTCCTGCTTGAGAAGATGTTTCCGTCAAGCGTTCCAAATGTGCCGAACGCATCAGCCGAGAAGAGGATCTTCCGGGTCTTGTCGTATGTTACCATTACTTCAGGCCAGTGAACCATCGGAGCCGTATAGAAAACGAGCTCATGCCTTCCTGTGCTGATCTCCATCCCTTCCTTGGTCGGTATAATCTCAGGTTCTGTTTCGAAATCAAAGAACTGACCCATCATCTTCTTGGCCTGGGCAGTGGTATATACAGTAACATCAGGATACTTCTCAATAAGCCTGCCGAGAGTAGCCCGGTGGTCAGGCTCCATATGATTGATGATGGCTATATCAAGCTTCCTGCCTGCAAGCACATGCTTGAGATTGTCGAAGAACAGTTCTGAAACCGACGAATCGACAGTGTCAAAGAGGACAGTCTTTTCATCATCCAGGAAATATGAGTTATATGACACTCCGTCGGGAACAGGATAAGCGTTCTCAAAGAGAGCGATCCTCCTGTCGCTTCCTCCGATATAAGTCAGATCTTCGTTGATTTTAAAAGTGTTGTACATGATCTCCTCCGTGTTGTTTGCTATTATTTGAAACTGTCATGGCATATGACAGCACTCTTGTCTTTTCTTGGTTTTGGCGCAGGATCTTCATCCCGATATCCTATCGGAGATACTGCTACTACTCTGTAATTTGACGGAATGTTCAGTATATCCCTTACCGGCTGTTCATCGAACCTTCCGAGCCAGCACATTCCAAGCCCCTCTTCCTGTGCTGCAAGCAGCATGAATGACATTGCGATCGAACAGTCAAGGCTGGTTGCATACTGTCCGCAAGGCATAGCCCTCTCGTCTTCCACTCCGCATACGGCAATAAATGCCGGAGCCATTCCCACCTGCTTCTGACCGTAACAGGCCTTGTCCTGAAGGAGCATGATCTTTTCTTTGTCAGTGACATAGATTAGCTTCCACACCTGCCTGTTTACCGCTGACGGTGCAAGCCAGCCTGCTTCCATGACCCTTTCAAGCTTATCCTGCTCGATAGGATCTGCCTTGTACTTTCTGATGCTTTTTCTGGTCCTTATTGCTTCCTGTACAGTCATACGATGCTCCTATTCATTTTCTTCCAGCAGTTTCTCAAGCACGTCGCATACTCTTATGACGTCGCTTCTTGATACATCATTGTTTGTAATGAAACGGAAAAGACCAAGTTCCTCTCCGGTCATCTTTATTCCGTTATCGAGCATCATGGACGGCAACCGCCGAATGAAGCTCTTTGATTTCTTTACCTTGAAGAATACAAGGTTGATATCCACATTGTCCTTAAGAACGGTCACATCCTTCATCTTTGAAAGTCTCTTGGCCATGTACTTGGCATTGTCATGATCGTCCTTAAGCCTGTCTACCATTTTATCGAGTGCTATTATTCCGCACGCAGCAACAAAGCCCGCCTGCCTCATGCCTCCTCCAAGAAGCTGCCTGTTTCTCCTGGCTTTCCGGATGAATTCCTTAGTGCCGCACAGAACGCTTCCGACAGGGGCACACAGTCCCTTTGAAAGGCAGACCATCACGGAATCCGAATACTGAGTTATCTCCCTGACATCCACGTTCATGGCCACGGAAGCATTGAAAAGTCTTGCTCCGTCAAGATGCACCGGGAGCGAATACTTCTTGGCGGTCTCATAGCAGTCCTTCATCTGCTCTATCGTCATCACCTTGCCGTTTGACATGGCATTCTCGATGCAGATGAGGCTTGTCGTAGTTCCCGTATCCTGTCCTTCCGGACGTCTGACAGCCTTTTCGATGATTGCCGGAGTAAGGACGTCATCCTTGCAGTCGATTATCTTCAGCGACACGCCTGAAAGGACGGCAGCCGCACCGACTTCATACATTACTATGTGGCTGCCCGAGGAAATGATTATCTCATCTCCCCTGACTGTGTGGGTCATGATAGCCAGCTGATTTCCCATTGTTCCGCTGGCCACGAACAGACCGGCCTCCTTGCCAACTTTCTTAGCGCAGAGTTCCTCAAGATTCTTTACAGTAGGATCGTCACCGTAATTGTCATCGCCGACCGGAGCTGTATACATGGCATCTCTCATCTCCTGCGTAGGCTGAGTGATGCTGTCTGATCTCAGATCAATATAATTCATCGTTAATAGACTCCTATTTCTTTGTGATGGTCACTCCGGTGTAGTAATGACGTAAGATCTGATCATAGGTCCAGCCTTCCTGTCGGGCGTACATCTCCGCACCCCACTGACTGAGACCGACTCCGTGTCCGTAACCTCTGGTAGTAATCGTAAATGTGCCGTTATCATATGTTATATCGAAAGCGGCGCTCCTGAGCGGCATATCGGCTGATGCCATTATGTCGCTTGCAAAGTAATAGCCGGTAATGCTTCTGGTATTGCCGTTTGAACCTGTATAAGTCGTAGCGTTCCCGATCTGCATCCTTCTCACGTAACCGCCGTCCGTATAGTCGATCACGGAGAACCAGTTTGCCGCGTCTTCAATATCGAGCTGAACATCGATCCTCGATTCAAGGATCTGTTTCATCCTTTCGGCAGAAAGCGTGTAGACCTTTTCATAACCGCTTGTCATGTAGTCGTACTTGCTTTCAACAGACTGAAGGTACGGATAGTTCGTGCCCCATACCTGACTGGAAGGATTCGTCCTTCCGGCAACTGATGCGGTGTATGACGCATTTATAGGCTGACCGTTATACGTCATGATCAAGTCAGATACAGTCGCAACATTATTGACTATATTATGGCTCGGTCCGGATCTTCCGCTCACCGCAGGGGCGGTTACGCCTCTCCGGTACTGGAACTCGAGATAGCTGTGCGTCGCTATGGTCTGAGCCTTAATCGCCTCAGGATGCCATGTCGATGTCATCTCAACGGCAACGATCTGAGCAAGTATCTGGCTAGCCGGACCTGATACGACCTGTCCGTTCATCGTGACGGTAAGTATCTCTTCATCGTCATCTTCTATTGTAACAACCATAGAACCCGGCTGTGACCGTGAAGTCTGTGAATTTGAGCTCCGTGAATTCGAGCTCTGCGAACTCCGTGAAGAAACAGACGACTGTGATGACCGCGAAGACACGGACGATGACTTCGAAGAAGAACTCCGTGAAGAAGATGAAGATGAACTTCGGCTGTCTGAAGAAGCAACGCTCATGCTTGAAGAGTCAGAGTTCCGCGATGACGATGCATCCAATGACGAGCTCTTATTCTCTTCTTCTTTGAGCAGTTCTTCCATCGAGACGTACCAGCTGTCCCTGTCGTATACTTCCTGCGCATACAGGATCGCCTCTGCGGCGAATTCGTTTGTCAGGCCCTTCTCTTCCATGTACCAGTCGGAATAAAGGGTCGTTGTCTTGATATCTACGCTGGGAATGGTATTGCTGTTCCCCGGGACAGCAAACGCGACGACATATTTGTCACTGCCCAGCCGTTTTGTCAGTGCAACAATTTCATTCCTGTCTGTGACGACAGCATCTATGTCAAACAGGCTTCTTGCTCTGATCCGCACTATGAATTCCTGCTTGTCTTCTATGCTCATCAGCTCTGCAAGATCCCGGCCGGAAAACGTGCTTACAGCAAAGATCTGATAACTGGAGCTTTTATCCTCATCAAACATGAGGAACGAGGAATTCTTTCTTACCTGTTCCAGGTCTGTGAGATCAAAGCTGTTCTCACTGTTCAGACCGTTCAGGAATACGTAGTCCGAGAGATTATCGGACCTTGAAAGCGTCAGGGCATTGGGTATGTCATCTCTGTTGTTTTCCGTAAAAACGGGATGTTCTTCCTTTGCGGACCTGAAGACGATCCAACTCGCTAAGTCCCGGTTTTGAGTCGCGAGTTTTCTGAACATCTTCAGAGTGTCTTTCTCAAAACCCGGTGCGAAAAAATCCCGTGTCTGCCTTTCGGCAAGTACCCGCTTTATATCCTTTTCCTGTTTGAATCCGTCGATCAGCTGTGTTATTGACGGAAGTCTACCGTCTTCAATGAACGGAATCTTGAATGCGTCTCCGTACTTGGCTTTCAGGATACCCAGTGCCAGTCCGAGCGCAAGCAGTATGAGCAGAATGCCGACTAACAGTTTCTTCAACAGGCCTCCGCCCCTTTTCTTTTCCTCTTTCTCTTCCGGCTCGGAATATGCCGTTACATCTGCGACCTTGAGGCCGTCGCAAGGCAGATTGAACATGACGCACCTGAGTATGTCAAATGCGCTTTGACAGGCCATGTGCGTGATCCTCCGCCTGTCTCCCGAGAAAGAGCATCTCTTCACAAAGACGGTATCATTGTCTGCAACGGCGATGTAGACCGTTCCGACAGGATTGGTCTCAGTTCCCCCTGTAGGGCCGGCATAGCCGGTAGTTGCTACGGCGAAATCCGAACCTGTCAGCTTCTTGATACCCTGCGCCATCTCAACTGCGACCTGCCGGGACACAGCCGTATATGTATCCAGCGTGTCCCTCGGCACTTTGAGTATCTTGCGTTTCTGCTCATCCGAATAGGTACAGACTCCCAGACTGAACGCTGCCGATGCTCCCGGAACGGAAGTGATCCTTGAAGAAAGAGTTCCTCCGGTGCAGCTTTCGGCAGTGGAAACCGTCTGATTCCTCTCTATGAGAGTCCTCACCAGTACCTGTTCGATGCTGTCCACATCGACTCCGTAAATATTGTTGTGGATGAGTGAATCCAGCTTTGAGTACGTTTCGTCCAGAAGAGCGTCGGCTTCTTCCGTGCTTTGGGCAAGTGCCGTCAGCCTGACCTGGACCTCACCTTCCTTGGCGTAAACTGCCACAGTGGGGTTCTCCCGGTCGATGAGAGGTTTTATCCTGGTCTCAAGATCGCTCTCGCCGATGCCTATGGTATGTACATATCTTGACTTGATGGTTCCGTTGACCAGCTTCTTGAGCAGAGGCACGACGGAATCCTCCATCATGTGCTTCATTTCTCTTGGCACGCCGGGAACCAGAACAGCCATTTTCTCACCGTCGATGAATACTATACCCGGTGCTGTTCCGTGAGCATTGTCAAGGTATCTTCCCTTTTTAGGGACATACGCCTGTCTTCTGTTGTTCTCGGTCATTATCCTTCCGCTTTTCCTGAAGAAGGATTCGATCTTGTCGTTTATCTCCTGATTGAATACCAGGTCGTCATTGTATACGCTCGCGACGGTCTGCTTTGTCAGATCATCGTCGGTGGGTCCCAGTCCGCCGGAATAAATGACGATGTCGCTCCTGCCCTTGGCAAGGGTAGCCGCCTCTCTCAGCCTTGCCGGATTGTCCCCGACGACCTGCTGGTTATAGACGGATATGCCGAGGGCAGACAGTTCTCTTGCGATGAACTGCGCATTGGTATTCACTATGTCACCGAGAAGCAACTCGGTTCCAACGCAAATGATTTCGGCTCTCATTAGTGTTTCCTCAGATAAGGTTGATCTATCAGTTTAATCCGATTACTATCCTCTCCACATTGCCTGCGGCTTCATCCTCAAGCCTCGCAAGCTCTTCCATTCCCATCTTTCTCTCAGCCTCGATGACTTCTTCAAGCCTCGGCTTGGTCTTCGGGTGAGGCGGGGTGAATATTGTGCAACAGTCCTCATACGGAAGTATGGATGTTTCAAATGTATCTATCTTTCTGGCTATCTCGGTGATCTCGATCTTGTCCATTCCGATGACAGGCCTGAATATCAGCATCGAGACCGACGCATCGGTGGCCTGAAGCGCGTCTATCGTCTGGCTCGCCACCTGACCCAGGCTCTCGCCCGTGATGATCGCCTTGGCTCCGTAATGAACGGCAAGCTTTTCGGTTATCCTGAGCATGCTTCTTCTCATCAATATGGTAAAAAGATCCTCCTGTCCATGGTCTCTTATATATTCCTGAGGCCGCGTGAAAGGCACCACATGGAGATTGATCTCACCGGTATAGTCGACTATCTTCTCGCAGAGAGTGACGACCTTCTGCTTTGCCCTTTCGGACGTATACGGAGGGCTCGCGAAATGGACTGCCATTATGGACATTCCTCTCTTAGCCATCATATATGCCGCCACCGGACTGTCTATGCCTCCGGAAAGCATCAGCGCTCCCTTGCCGGAGGATGTCACCGGCATGCCTCCTGCTCCCGGCTCCTTTCCGGAATGGATGTATGCTCCGAAGTCCCTTATCTCGACCATAACGGTGACCTCGGGATCTTCAACATCGACTTTCAGATGAGGGAACTTCTCAAGGAGGACATGTCCGAGTTCCCTTCCTATCTCTGGGCTGGTCATCGGGAAGTTCTTGTCGCTCCTCTTTCCCCTTACCTTGAATGTCCTTGCATTTTCAAGCACGTCCTTGAGGTAGACGGGAGCAAGCTCCGCTATCCTGTCGAAATCCTTCTCGCATTCCACTGCCTTTGCGACATTGGCTATTCCGAATACCTTCTTCACCATCCGGTAAACTTCGTCCATGTCGACGTCATCGCTCTGCGGGATTATATAAAAGGTGCTCTGCGCATGGCTGATATCAAACTCGCCGAACCTTGATATCCTCTGGCGGATCTGCTTGATCAGCATGGCCTCGAAGGTGGACTTGTTGAGTCCTTTCAGGGCGAGCTCGCCTGCGTAGCACATGATTATTTCCTTGTTTTCCATTTTTACCTGTTAACTTTCTGCAGTTTTTCCCTTGCCTGCCTGAGTCCGTCCAGCAGTGCATCGACATCCCGTTCGGTATTCTGAGGTCCGAAGGACACTCTCAGGGCGCTATCCACCCTGTTCTTTGCAAGATGCATGCTTTCCAGCGTATGGCTGTCAGAGCCTCTGGAACATGCGGAGCCGGATGATACGCATATCCCCAGACTGTCCAAAAAGTGAAGAAGCGTTTCGCTCCTGTAGCCGAGAAATGAGAAATTCACGGTGAACGGAGCTGAATTCTCAGGACTGTTGATGACTACGTTGTCAAAGGCGGACAGACCGTCCAAGAGCCTGTCATGGAGCTTTCTGTACATCTCCATAGATTGTTTCATCTCGTCTTTATGTATCTCTACGGCCTTTGCGAAGCCCTGGATGTACGCGGTGTTTTCTGTCCCGGACCTGAGTCCGCCTTCCTGGCCTCCGCCCGCAAAGACAGTCTTTATGTTGACTCCGCTTCTCGCGTACAGCGCCCCTATGCCCTTCGGTCCGTTTATCTTCTGGGCCGAAAAGGACATCGTGTCAAGCGCGATTTTGCTCATGTTCAGCTCATACTTCATGAAGCTCTGAGTCGCATCTACGTGCACGGCGCATCTCTTGTTTTTTTGCTTGACGCCCTTTGCGACACGGTCGATGTCTATAATGGCTCCGGTCTCATTGTTTATATGTATCAGGCATACAAGACACGTGGTGCTGTCGACTGCGTCGATGATCTTCTGGGCATCCACGGTGCCGTCTTCCTCCGGGTCGATGAACACCGGCTCAAAGCCCTGTTCTGACAGAAACTCAAACGGATATCTTACCGCCGGATGCTCATAACCGGTCGTGATGATCTTCTTTCCCCAGTTCTTTCTGGCAAGCGCAAGTCCGTATATTGCTATGTTGTTGCTTTCGCTTGCGGATGCGGTGAAGTGGATCTCATTGTCCTTGGCTTTTATGGAATACCGAATGACATGTCTTGCCTTGTTCATCCTGAATTCGCTCCTGGCTCCCATGTCATACAGAGATGACGGATTTGCGAAGTCATTCTGAAGGCTGTCATATATGACCCGACTCACTCTGGGATCGACCGGAGTGGTAGCCGCATTGTCAAGATATATCATGTTTTTCTCTCTTCTTGTTTATTAGCATCCCCATCTCCTCACTGGACGATTCGACCCATCTGATGTTCCAGCTCCAGTAAAGCTCGTTGTATGCTTCCTCATACCGCTCCTGGTAGGCTTCCTGCGAGTCATAATCATCAGGATCAAGGTCCGTCATGTATTCTTCGGTCCTGTCCAGATAACCTTCTATAATGGCATCCGCCATCTCATCCAGCTCTGAATTTGATGCATTGTTGTGTACGGGCTGAATGACCGTATCCTTGAAATCGGTCCCCTTGAGAACGATGTTAAACTTTATGTATCTCATATGCGTTCTCCGTACTGTTTTCTTAACAATTAATTATATCATAAAGGCTGTTTTCAATACAATATAACGGAATTTCTGCAGTGAAATATATTGATTTACATAACCCCGTTTTTGGATTATAATCAACAAAGAACATATTATTACTTTGGAGGTATATCTCCCATGCTTAGCGATATAGAAATAGCACAGGCCGCCAAGATGCTGCCTGTTGAAGAAATAGCGGAAAAGGTAGGTCTTTCCAGGAAGGAGATCAGTCTTTACGGCGATTACAAGGCAAAGATTGATCTTAACAAAGTCAAGGACATCCCTGATAAGCACGGCAAGCTTATACTTGTCACTGCGATCAGCCCTACGCCAGCCGGCGAAGGAAAGACAACGACGAGCATCGGACTTGGTGACGGTCTGGCAAGGCTGGGAAAGGACATCATCCTGGCCCTTAGAGAGCCCAGCCTGGGTCCTGTATTCGGCATCAAGGGCGGAGCAGCCGGCGGAGGATACGCTCAGGTGGTCCCTATGGAGGATATCAACCTTCATTTTACCGGAGACCTCCACGCCATCGGCGCAGCCAACAACCTGCTCGCTGCGATCGTGGATAATCACATATATCAGGGCAATCAGCTCAATATCGACCCGAGAAGGATAACATGGAGACGCTGTGTCGACATGAACGACAGACAGCTTCGTTTCATTACCGACGGACTCGGCGGCAGAACGAACGGAACGCCGCGCGAGGATGGATTCGACATTACTGTCGCAAGTGAGGTCATGGCCGTTTTCTGCCTGGCAAGCGACCTGCGGGATCTGAAAAACAGACTGTCAAGGATAGTCGTTGGATATACATATGACAACGTGCCTGTTACAGTCCGGCAGTTGGGCTGCGAGGGTGCTCTTGCTGCTCTCCTCAAGGATGCCATAAATCCGAACCTTGTTCAGACACTCGAGAACACCCCTTGCCTGATCCACGGCGGTCCGTTTGCCAACATAGCACACGGCTGCAACAGCGCGGTTGCCACAAAGCTCGGATTGAAACTTGCCGACTATGTCGTTACGGAGGCAGGATTCGGCGCCGATCTCGGAGCCGAGAAATTCCTGGACATAAAGTGCAGGATGAACGGTCTGTCGCCAAATGCCGTCGTGCTGGTAGCCACCATCCGTGCTCTCAAGCATCACGGCGGAGTCGCAAAGGATGAGCTCGGTATCGAGAACGTCGATGCTCTTAAGCTCGGACTTCCGAATCTCGGAAGACACATTCATAACATGAAAGACAATTTCGGACTTCCTGTGGTCGTTGCAGTCAACTCCTTCCCTACCGACACCGATGCCGAGAGACAGGCAATATATGATTACTGCGAGGCTCTCGGAGTAAAGCGGGTCCTCAGCGAAGTATTCGCCAAGGGCGGCGAAGGCGGGATCGAGCTGGCAAAGCGGGTCCTCGAAACAATGAAAGACGACACGCACATCAACTTCACATATGAGGACGATATGCCTGTCGACAAGAAGATCGTAGCCGTATGCACCAAGATATACGGAGCAAAGGACGTCATCTTCACCAAGGCGGCAACTACCATGCTGAGAACGCTCAAGAAGAACGGCTACGGAAAGCTTCCGGTCTGCATAGCAAAGACCCAGTATTCCTTCAGCGACGACCAGACTCTCCTGTCCGCACCTGAAGACTTCACGATGACTGTCAGAGAGTTGAGGCTCTCCGCCGGCGCAGGCTTCGTAGTTGCAGTAATGGGCGAGATCATGACGATGCCCGGCCTGCCTAAGGTACCTGCCGCGCTGAGCATCGACGTCGACGAAAACGGCGTTATCAAGAACCTTTTCTGATGTGATTCTGATATTTAATTGTAATCGTTTTGTATTGACGTGAAAAAACGTCAGGATATATAATGAAAAAAAACAGTATCTGCTGTAAAGGAGTTTAACAAATGGATTTCATCTCATTACTCTCCGGTATGTCCGGAGCTAACACACAGGCTAAGAAGGATGATGCTCAGTTGGATCTCGGCGAAGCTCTGCAGATGTTCAACGTGCTCACCGGTGCAGACACAAAGGATGTTACCCGGAATGACATGTCAGCTGCTCTTACCTCTCTTCTCCCACAGCTCCTCAACGGTGCCGTTGCACAGTCTGAAAGCGAAGAGACAAAGGAAGGCTTCAACAAGGCTCTTGACGATCACTCAAAGGATGAGGCATCAAGCTTTGCTAACTTCATGAAGAACGTCGATATTGATGACGGTTCAAAGATCGTTAAGCATCTTCTCGGTTCAAAGCAGGACGAGGTCGTCGAAGCCACAGCCAAGAAGTCCGGCCTTGACGCAAAGCAGGTAGCTAAGATCGCTGCTGTCGTCGCTCCTCTTCTCATGAGCACACTCGGAAAGGCAAACAAGGAAGCAAAGAGCAAGGATGCAAAGACCTCCACATCAGGTCTTGTCGGTAAGCTCGCTTCAAACCCTCGGCTTCTCGCTGCTCTTGCAAGCGCTGCACTCGGCGGTTCATCAAAGAAGGGCAATTCCAATCTTATCGGAACTCTTCTTTCAACGATGCTCAAGTAATATTAGCCATCAAAAATTGTCCGATCCGCAAAAGCGGATCGGACTTTCTTATTGGATCTCAATGATTTGATGCGTTACTCCTCTGACGAGTCTTCTTCCTTAGAACTTGATGTCTCCTCTGAGTTGCTCTCTTCAGTCTCTTCTCCTTCATTTCCCTCTGCTTCGCCCTCTGTCTGAGGTTCTTCGATCCGAGGTTCCGTTCCGGCGACTACATTGTCTGCTACATCTAATGCTCTCTGGATCTGAGTGTCTTCGGTGATGGAGAGATTATAGAATCTCTGAGCCAGATCATCCTCCAATATCTTCTCGTAATCCGGAACGATGCCTGAACCGTTATATGACCGGCTGCTTACCGGTGAGAGAACGGCGATGGTCAGCTCAATACCTGAGCCGTCAGACAAACGGAATATCTTCTGCAGAGAGCCCTTGCCCATCGTGGTCGTTCCCACGATCTTCGCTCCGGCGCAGTCCTTGAGCATGCATGCAAACATCTCTGCCGCATAACCTGTCCTGCCGTTAGTGATCACTATTATCGGAAGCGTGACACCGGCTTTGTCGGAAGTATAAAGGACCTTCCTCTCGCCGTCCTTGTAAACAGCATACATCGTCGTACCGTCGGCAAGAAGTATGTCTGCGGCTTCTGCAGCGGAATCAAAATCCTGGCTGGAGTTTTCTCTCAGGTCGATGACAAAGCTCTTTATGTCCTGTCCCAAAAGACTTGTGACGGCGTATTCAAGCTCGGAAGCGGTCTTCCGCTGGAAACCGGAGATCTTTATATATCCCGAATTCTTTTCCTTTGAGTAGACAAGTGACGGTGTATCATAGGATCTGTTTGAGAGGACCACTGAGTTATTCGCTCCTTCGCGCTGATACTCTATCGTGACACTTTCGCCCGCAAGTCCCAAAATGCTGTTTTCTGCCGCCTCCTGGGTCATGTTGATGGTGCTGACCCCGTCTATCGATATTATAAGGTCACCCTTTTCTATTCCCCGCTCACTCGCCGGAGAATTATCGTAGACCTGGTACACTTTCATGTATCCGCTGTCTTCCTTGCTCTTGATGATGCTTATGCCGACACCGTAGATCTTGCCGGAAAGGATGTCCTGATAATGGGTGTATTCGGCAGACGTAAGATATCTGGATTCGGAATCGCCCAGTCCGTTGATATATCCCGAAGACAACGAATCAAGGATATCGTCGTTGTTTATCGTTGAATAGTAATTCTGTCTTACCATCGCATCGATGTCAGATATCTTGTCATAGACGGCTTCCTTGGCGTTGACCGACTCGATCTTGTTCTCGAACAGTCTTGTGGAAAGGAGCATGGTAACGACAAAACAAACTGTCAGTGATACGAACAGTATGGTCAAGGCCAGACTGACTGATATTTTTTTCTTCATAAATTGTCTCTGTTTTCCTGTGATTTAATCGTGGTAGCTCACGAACGGCCTTCCGGCGAGATTATAGCTCTCCGGGTTCACCGTGGCTCCGTTGACCCTGATCTCAAAGTGAAGATGAGGACCTGTTGAGTTACCTGTTGAGCCGACATACGCAATGGTCTGTCCCTGTGTCACGTATGTTCCGAGTCCGACGGCAAGTGACGAGCAGTGGCCGTAAAGGGTCATGTTTCCGCCGCCGTGGTCGATGATTAAGTAGTTTCCGTAACCCCTGTTGGAGTAAACAGCCTTAACGACCGTTCCGGAGTTTGACGCAACTATCGGCTGGCCGAGGATGTATGGTCCGCCGTACTTGCTTATATCTATTCCCGTATGGAAATCCCTGTATCCGAACAGAGTTCTCCAACCGTACGGTGAAGAGATGTTTCCGTTTGTCGGAACAGGCCAGATGTACTCTCCGCCGACGAATTCCTGCATCACCTGAGTGCCGAATTCGGCCTCGACGGCATTCTTTGCCGCAATGTACTGTGCATAAACTTCTGACTGCGTCTGGTTCGCGGCCTGCTCCTGCCGTTCAAGATCTGAAAGATTGGAATTGATCGTCTGAAGGAGTCCCGCAAGCTCTTTCTGCTTTTTCTGAAGAGTTTCCTGCTTCCGGTTGAGGTCATCGAGCTCCCGCTGGATCTCCTCCTCTTCCTTCTTGATGGCTTCCATCTCCTCTGTGATCCTCTTCATGAGGTCGGTGTCGGCCACCGAGATCCTCTGAAGCGCATCGGTGCTTGTCATGAGCTGCGAAAAGCTCGCGACTCCGAGGATGGCAGACATGGAGCCTGACGTCCTCATTATGTACATCGCCTTGAGCCTCTCCTTGAAGAGAGCGTCGGTAGCTATGAGATCGGCTTTCTTTCTTTCAAGCTCCTCCTGTTTTTCCTTCAGTCTCTCGCTTGTCTCGCTTATCTGCGTGTTGAGTATGGAGATCTGATTCTTGACAAGATTCACCTGTGTCTGTGCGTTCTTTTTTGCAGTTTCCTTCTTGGACTTCTCATCCTTGATCTCTGAGATCTGCTTGTTGATCTCATCAAGCTTTCTCTGGGCCTCAAGATAGTCATCCTTCGAGTCTGCTCGGGCAATTACCGGCGCAGCAAATGAGAATGCCATCACTGCAGCCAGAATTACCATGAATAATCTCGTAAGTAAACTCTTTTTCATCTGATTCCGACGCCTCCCTATACCTTGAGGTATCTTCTCATTGAGATGGCGCTTCCGAATCCGCCTATCACCCATCCGAAGATGAGGAATCCGCCAAGCAGGAACGGGAACACCTTCATGTACGGCACCATCGAGAGGCTGAGCATCCCGATGAATCCGGTCGCCTGAGTGGTTATGTAGTTGAAAAGGTATACATATCCGGCACTGATAAATGCAAAGGTTATGAGAGCGGATACCGTGCCTATGAGAAAACCTTCCACTACGAACGGAAGCTGAATGAAGCCGTTGGTGGCACCCACGAACTTCATAATGTTGATCTCTCTCCTTCTCGCATAGACCGTGAGCCTTATCGTATTGGAGATAACGACCATGCTTACCATAAACAGGATGGCCAGTATGGCTATACCTGCATAATATGTCGTGTTCTTTATGGCTAAAAGCACATTCGCAAGCTCAGTAGGCGTGGAGACATAGTCTATGCCGTCCATTGCCGAGAATCGAAGTGAAACCTGATTGAGCTTTGTCAGATCCTTTATGTGGACTCTGAACGATGCAGGCAGAGGATTGTTCTCGCCCTGATATCCGGTGAGAAGATTTGCATAGGAGCCGAGATAATTCATCTGCTCCTTCAGAGCCTCTTCCTTCGAAACATACGAGAACTTCAGAACATCCTCATCCTTCTCAAGCTCCGACTGCATGGCTTCCCTGTTTTCTTCACTGATGTCATCCTTAAGGTAGATGACTATTTCATTCTGCTCACCGAGATACTTTATGAAACTGTTGACGTTGATGGCAAGAGATCCGCAGATCCCCACAAGCAGCAGGCAGGATGCGACGACGCCTACGGAAGCCGCGCTCATGAGCTTGTTGTGGAAGAAGTTTCTCACTCCCTGCTTGAACAGGTATTTGAAACTGGAGAATTTCATCAGTCCACCGCCTTTCCTTTGTCATTGACGTAATCGTTGACTATGACGCCTGCCCTCATCTCGATTATCCTCTTTGCATACGCTCTTGCAAGCTCATGCTCGTGAGTAACGACGAGAACGGTCGTCCCGATGGAATTGATCGCCTTAAGGAGCTCCATGATCTCGATCGAAAGCTGCGGGTCGATATTACCCGTTGGCTCGTCGGCAATGACGAGATCAGGGTTGTGGACCAGAGCCCTGGCCAGCGCAACTCTCTGCTGCTCACCGCCGGACAGCTGGGCCGGAAGCATATCCGCCTTGTTGGACAGACCGACAAGACTGAGTATGTAAGGCACCCTTCGTTCGATCTCTGCCTCGTCTATGTTGGTGACGCGCATCGCGAAGGCGATGTTCTCCTTGGCGGTCAGTTCAGGGATGAGCCTGAAGTCCTGAAAGACAACTCCCAGGGTCCTTCTCATATACGGAACGTCCCTTTCTTTGATCTTTGAAAGATTGTAGCCGTTGACTATGACTTCGCCCTTTGTCGCCTTTTCTTCCCTGAGCATGAGCTTGAGGAATGTCGACTTGCCGGCTCCGGAGTGTCCGAGAATGAAGACGAATTCGCCCTTGTCAACATGGACAGTAACGTTCTTGAGAGCAGTAATATTGGGTTCGTAAAGCTTTGTAACGTTCTTGAAATCTATCATTATGTTGATCCTGACTTTAAAAACTGATTCCTAAAAGCAAGAATATGCCGCCTGAAAGATCTTTTTTGTTCTAGGCGGCAATTCTATTTACATTAATACTGATCCTGCGTGGACTGCAGATACTTCTTGACCATCAAGGCTACCTTGAACACTATGGCGTCATCGAACTTTCTGAGATCGAGACCCGTTATCTTCCTGATCTTTTCAAGACGGTAGACCAGAGTATTCCTGTGGACGAACAGTCCTCTTGACGTTTCAGACACGTTCAGGTTGTTCTCGAAGAAGGACTGGATCGTGAAAAGCGTCTCCTGATCCAGGCTCTCGATGGAACCCTGCTTGAAGACTTCCTTGAGGAACATGTCGCATAGAGTGGTCGGAAGCTGATATATGAGTCTTGCAATACCAAGGTTGTCATAGCTTACGATAGACCTTTCGGTATCGAATACCTTGGCGACCTCGAGAGCTATCTGGGCTTCCTTGAATGAAGCGGCCAGATCCTTGATGTTCGAAGCCGGGGTTCCGATTCCGACTACAGCCTTGATATAGTACTCAACGTTCAGCGTATCGACTATTGAAGCCGCAAGCTTCTCGATGTCCTTGGTGTCTATTCCCTTCTTCAGTTCCTTGACAAGGACTGTATCCGTCTCATTGGCATCGAACACGAAATCCTTCTGCTTGTCAGGGAAGATGTTCTGAATGACCTCATAGGTGGACATGTCTTTCTGCCGGGCAACTCTGATTATGAGGACTACCCTCGGAGTGTCTCCGGAGAAATGCATCTCCCTTGCTCGCGCATATATGTCACCGGGCATGATGTTGTCCATGACGACATTCTTGACGAAATTGAGCTTGTCCAGCTTTTCGTCGTGATACTGCAGAAGGTTCTGCAGAGAGACGGCGATCAGACCCGCAAATCTGTCCCGGGTAGAATCCTCTCCCTCGACAAATGCGTAATAGTCGTTCCTCTTGGAATTTGAAAAGCCCTTGAATGTGTATCTGTTTCTTATGAATGACCAGTTATTTGCCAGTCTTTCAGCCTGTACACCGTCCTTGACAGTGTCTATCTGGCTGTTGTCGCTGCAGGCAATTACCGTTCCCGTCTCATCGACTACTCCGATCGTCCTGCCGACCGTATCCTTCATCTGCTGGATTACTGTCTGAAACATTCTGTTTGACATATATCTTCTCTGTTGCCTCCATTGTTAAATTTAACAATAAAACATGATAGCTAATTAGTATTTTACACAATGCGAATACAAAATGCAACAGATTATTACAAAAAAAGCTACTGTTTTATGTGCAAAACATAAAAACATATGTCAAATGTCATAGAATTGAACCTGGGCTATTATACACATTAATTGTGACCTGAGTATTAATTCGATGTGAAGATAAGCTTACAGAGTGGTTACAAAGCAAAAAGCGGAAACGGCTGAATCCTTCAGTCTTTCCGCTCTTCCTTTATTCTCTTTACTTCATCTGCCGTCAGCTTTCTGAAAGCGCCCGGCTCAAGATCCCCGTCCAGTTCCAGACCCCCTATCGACAGCCTGTGAAGGCCTGTCACGCCCAGGGAAAACTCGCCGAACATCCTTTTGATCTGGTGATATATGCCCTGACTTATCTCGACGATGCCTGACGTTCCGCCCTCCTTTGCAATGAGATCAGCCTTTTTCAGGACTGTCCCGTCACTGAGCGTCATCCCGCCGCGGAACCGCCGGATCACTTCGCCCGTTATCGGTCCGTCCACTGTGACCGCATACCTTTTTACCACATGCTTTGACGGGCTGAGGATGTCATGTGCAAAGGCGCCGTCATCAGTGAGCAGAACGAAACCTGTGGAATCGATATCCAGTCTCCCGGCCGGAAACATCTTTCTTTTGGGATATACGTCCCTGACCAGGTCTACGACCGTCTCTGCCCTGTCTTTGGTCGAGCAAACGACACCGGCGGGCTTGTTCATCATAAGATATATGAACTCTTCGTATTCCAGTTCCTGTCCGTCCACTGCAACGAGGTCTTCGTCATCGACCCTCATGTCGGCCTGTTTGACCAAAGCTCCGTTGACGGTGACTCTCCCCGAGGTTATCACTTTCCTTGAGTCGCTTCTTGAAAGCTCAAGGGCAGACGAAATGTATTTGTCCAGTCTGATGCTCATTTCCGTTTATTCAAAAGCTCTGCCATGTTGTCGGCCACCGCGTTCACGACCGTAAAGAAGCGCTCATTCTTTTCTTCAACCATCTTCATTGTCAGTGTAGGATATCCCATCGCGCTGACAATAGGCATCTGGCATGTGTTGAAATATCTGTAGATCCCCATCAGGGCAGTTTCCGCTCCCATGGTGTTGCATATGGTGACTGCAGCGGCAGGCTTTCCCTTGAAGAGCTGGCTTGCAACCGTTCTCGAATAGAATATCCTGTCAAACGCATTGCATAACGCGCCGTTAGGTCCCCCGAAGAAAACGGGTGCACAGACCACGAGGCCGTCTGAAGCCTGGATCCTGTCAGCAAGATCGTTTACTAGATCGTCATCCTGTATGCATCTGTCAGTCTTAAGGCAGCTGTAACAGGACAGGCACCCTTTTATGTTGCCCTTTCCGAGCCAGTATATCTCCGAATCGATCCCCATCTCTGAGAATCTTTCTGCAAGTGCAGCTGCGGCCCGCGCGTTATGGCCGTTCCCGTTTGGACTCGAATTGATAATCAATACTTTCATATTTCGACCTATTCATAAAAAGAATTTATGCCTGTATAACAGAATATTGTGATTTTTATAACGGCATGATATAATCTATCCGTATTCTGATTTTAGCATACTCAGCGTTAACTTGAAAGTGAGGGAAACGAAATGATCCTTTGTTTTGACATTGGAAATACCGACATAGATGTCGGCGTTTTTGAAAACGATTCTCTTTCAAAGACATTCAGGATAGATTATGTTAAAGGCCAGCAGAGCTGGGAATACGTAGAACCTATCAAGAGAAGGCTCCGGGATAACGGTATAGGGATCGACGAGGTGGAGGACTGCATCCTCTGCAGCGTTGTTCACAACACCACCCAGGGCTTTTTTGTTGCCCTGAACGAGGTCTTCGGCTTTAATCCCAAGATGTTCACCAACGACCGGGTCGTTGACATGAAGGTCAAAATAAGGAATCCTCAGGAGGTCGGTACGGATATAGTCGCAAGTTGCCTCGCAGTACGAGAAAAGTACTCTTTCCCTGCCATCGTCGTCGACATGGGCACCGCAACGACAGTTACGGCAATGGATGAAGAAGGCAGCATTCTCGGAGTATCGATCCTCACAGGCGTCATTACGTCACTGAACGCCCTTCATGACAGAACGGGTCTTCCTGTCAATCCTGACCTTCCGATCCCAGAAAAAGCTATCGGCACTGACACTCCGAAATCGATTGCCAGCGGAGCGGTATTCGGACGGGCGGCCATGATGGACGGCATGATAGACAGATTCAAGGCTGAGATGGGCTGTGACGCGACCGTTTATGCGACAGGAGGCGTTTCCAAGGTAATCTTTCCTCTCTGCAGGAACAAGGCAGTCATCAATAATGACCTGCTTCTGGAAGGCATGTACTGCTATCATCTCAGAAGCAAGTGCGACCTTAAGAGATGAGGGGCTGAAATATGATATTCATCTGGTATCCGAGATGCTCCACGTGTCAGAAAGCAAAGAAATGGCTGGATGAGCATGGGATAGCATACACGGCAAGACACATTAAGGAGGACAACCCTTCCCTGGAGGAACTCGGGAAGTGGTACTCCGAAAACGATATCCCGCTGAAAAAGTTCTTCAACACGAGCGGGATGCTCTACAGGGATCTGGGTCTCAAGGACCGTCTGCCCCGGATGAGCGACGAAGAAAAACTAAAGCTTCTGTCCACGGACGGCATGCTCGTCAAGAGACCTGTAATCCTCCGAAATGACGGAAAGATAATTCTGGGCTTCTCCGAAAAGGCATACGAAGAAGCGTTCAAACCAGAGGCATAAGGAGAAATACTAATGACCATTTTTGATGCTTTGACTCTGTTCGGCGGACTTGCGATGTTCCTGTACGGAATGCGCATAATGGGAGCCGCGTTGAGAGAGAGCTCATCAGGTACGCTGAAGAATGCACTTGACAGCGTTACCAACAATTTCTTTAAGGCATTCCTGCTTGGAACCGGACTTACCGCTTTGATACAATCCTCGACCGCAACCATAGTCATAACTTCAGGACTTGTCGGCGCAGGCATCCTTTCCGTCCATCAGTCTCTCGGGATCGTCGTCGGAGCCAATGTCGGTACAACCGTCACCGGACAGATCATAAGACTGATAGACCTGAACACAGGAAGCGGAGCTTCCTGGCTGCAGTTCTTCAAGCCTTCGACGCTTGCGCCTATCGCGCTCATAATAGGCATAATATTCATTATGGGCGTCAAGGCAAAGAACTCACAGAACATAGGAAACATAGCCATGGGCTTTGGAATCCTGTTCATGGGACTGCTGACAATGACAGATGCCGTTGACCGGGTATCTTCCTCACCTGTTGTGGAGTCCCTTCTCAGAGGCCTGGGAGACAATCCTGTGATTGGTTATCTCACCGGTGCAGGCATAGCCTTCGTGCTTCAGAGCTCTTCAGCGACCATAGGTATACTGCAGGCGTTCTCCGCTTCCGGACTTCTGACCTTCAAGGCCATATATGCCGTCATCGCCGGCGTATATCTCGGAGACTGCGTCACTACTGCCATAGTGTGCTGGATAGGTTCTAACCGGGATACAAAGCGCGTAGGCGTCATCAACATCTGCTATAACCTGGCAAAGACGGCATTCGTATTCATATCCATCTTCATCGCGCGCCGCTTCGGTCTGATTGACGGCCTGTGGAACGCGACTGCCAACTCCGGTCTGATTGCAAACACGAACACATTCTTCAATCTCGTATGTGCCTTTGCTCTGTTCCCGATCATGAACATCCTTGAAAAGATCGGCTACAGGATCATTCCTGACGAAAAGGCCCCGGAGAACAAATACCAGGAGCGTTTCGATGCACTCAATCCTGCCTTCGCAGATACTCCCGCCATTGCTCTGAGAAGCTGTTACGACATGCTCAATACCGCATTCGGCCTTGCAGACAAGAATATCAAGCTGGCATTTTCACTGCTTGACGGATACGATGAAAAGGTGCACAAGGAAATCACGGATGATGAACAGTACATCGACCGGATGACCGACCGGCTTAGGAAATACACCGTAGAACTCCTGCCGCATTTCCATGAGGAAATACATATCAGCATTCTGAACCAGTATTTCAAGGTCACGACTGAGTTCGAGCACCTGGGTGACCAGGCAGTAAGCATCGCGGATATAGCGAGAACTCTGTACAACGACTCCAAGCCGTTCTCAAACGCGGCTCTCAACGAGCTCAAGGTGCTCAGGAGCGTTGTGGATGACATGATGAATGCTTCTAAGCTGGCTTTCGAAAAACGAGACGTGAATGCAGCCTATAGGATAGAACCTCTGGAGCAGGTCGTCAGCGAGATCATAGAGCGGCTCAAGCTCAAGCACCTTCAGAGAATGGGCGCGGGAGAATGCAGCGTTTATGCCGATGCCTACTACATGAACCTTCTGTCCAACGTCCAGCGTATCGCAGATGTGTGCTCCAATATCGGTCTTGCAACGATAATAAGGGTACACCCTGAACTTGCGGATCAGGAACACTCCTATGTGGATAACCTGCACGAAGAGTCCTTCGGCCGGTATGATAAGGAATATGTGACTTCCAGAGACAAGTACATGGGCATGCTCAACGAAATGAAGACACTGAACCGGGAGTGCTGAGATCAAACAATAGGCTCTATGTCAAATGTTGGGGTAGAGCAATAAGAACAAACAGTTGGTTCCCAG
>CAZDOS010000032.1:0-20925 GCA_964507095.1 uncultured Oscillospiraceae bacterium
CCTCCTAAAGTAGATTTTGGATTTTTCCATTGTCTACTTTAGGAGGAGCATATCATTTCGCCTGAGGTCTTTGTTATTCAGTCCGTTCGGAAAAGAGGATCACTTGGCAAACTGCTTGATCACCTCAATGATGACATTGGTGCACTTGATCATGTTCTCTTCCGTGATGCATTCGAACCTTCCGTGCGCATTCATGCCGCCCGTACCGAGATTAGGACAAGGAAGACCCTTGTAGCAGAGCATTGCTCCGTCGGTGCCGCCTCTTGCGGCCTCGCTCACCGGTTCTCCGCCGAGAGCCCTGATGGCATTTTCAGCATACTCGACCAGTTCAAAATGAGGAAGGATCATTTCCTTCATGTTCCTGTACTGATCCTTTATCGTGAGGACGCAGCTGCCCTCTCCGTATTTCTTGTTGGTGAAATCGGCGATCATTTCCATGGTCCGCTTCTTGGCCCGGAGCTTTGCAGCATCATGGTCACGGATTATGTACTGAAGGGTGGTCTTTTCGGTCGCTCCGTTCGTCCCGATAAGGTGGATGAAGCCCTCGAAGCCCCGTGTGTGTTCAGGCTTCTCAAATTTAGGAAGCAGGTCATTGAACTCGAAGGCCATGTACTGGCTGTTCACCATCTTGCCCTTTGCCCGGCCCGGATGGATGGAGTAGCCGTTGAACTCGACCACGGCCGAAGCAGCGTTGAAGTTCTCATAGCAGATCTCGTTCCAGATGCCGCCGTCGACGGTATAGGCCAGAGGAGCCTCGAAACCTTCTACGTCAAAGAGATCCACGCCATGTCCGATCTCCTCGTCAGGAGTGAAAGCGACAGCGATCTGTCCGTGAGGGATGCCCTCCTTGATGATCGTTTCAACGGCAGTCATTATCTCGGCGATTCCGGCCTTGTCGTCGGCTCCGAGAAGAGTGGTTCCGTCTGTGGTGATAAGTTTCTGTCCCTTGAGCTCCGCAAGTCTCGGATATGTCTTGACGCTGAGGACATGGCCGCTGCCCTTGAGAAGGACGTCGCCGCCGTCATAGTTCTCTATGATCTGAGGCTTTACACCGTATCCGTTGAATTCCGGCGCCGTGTCCATGTGTGCAATGAAACCGACAGGAGTCTTGTCCTCGTAGCCCTGTGTAGCCGGCAGGTATCCGTATACCGTTCCGCTCTTGATTCGCACGTTGGAAAGGCCCATCTCCTTCATTTCCTTTTCCAGCTGATAAGCGACATTGAGCTCGATATCGTTGGACGGGATCTTGTCGGCCTTGGGATCAGAAGGAGAATCTATCTTGATGTACCTTAAGAATTTTTCCAAAACATCCATTTTAGTTACCTCCGTTTTTTTCTATTATATCACCACTTGCAGCGGTTGACCATCATAAAGAATTTATAGATAAACTGTATACTTTTCTTTAACGAATGCCGTCAAGGCTTTTTTTCTTTTTCCCCATATGGTAAAATATTTATTCAGTAAAATAGTAAAACAGCCGTACGGCTTTTAGATATCACGGAGGCTACGATGTCGATTTTTAAGGATAAAACGCTTCTCATCACGGGAGGCACAGGAAGCTTTGGCAATACGGTTCTCAACCACTTCATAACATCGGACATAGGGGAGATCAGGATATTCTCCAGGGATGAAAAGAAGCAGGATGACATGAGACATGATCTTCAGGTCAGGTATCCGGTGGAGAGCGGAAAGGTCAAGTTCTACATAGGTGACGTGAGAGATCTGGCAAGCGTTGACAATGCCATGAACGGCGTGGATTTCATCTTCCATGCAGCAGCCCTCAAGCAGGTCCCTTCATGCGAGTTCTTCCCGATCGAGGCGGTCAAGACCAATGTGCTGGGAACTGAAAACGTCCTGACAAGCGCGATCAACCACGGCGTCAAGAGAGTCGTATGCCTTTCGACCGACAAGGCGGCCTACCCTATCAATGCGATGGGCATTTCCAAGGCAATGATGGAGAAGGTGATCGTCGCCAAGTCGCGCACTGTCGACAAGGACAGGACCACGATCTGCTGCACCAGATACGGAAACGTAATGTGCTCCAGAGGCAGCGTGATCCCGCTTTTCAGAGACCAGATCGCGCGGGGCAAGCCTCTGACGGTCACAGACCCCAACATGACAAGGTTCCTCATGAATCTTGACGAGGCTGTCGACCTTGTGCTGTTTGCCTTTGAGCACGGCGAGCCGGGAGATCTCTTTGTTCAGAAGAGTCCGGCCTGCACCATCGAGGACCTTGCGAAGGCGACCCAGAAGCTCTTCGGAGACACCGGGATCAAGATCATAGGACCAAGGCACGGAGAAAAGCTCTATGAAACGCTTCTCACGGAGGAAGAAAGCGCCAAGGCGATAGACATGGGCAGCTACTACCGCGTACCAGCAGACAACAGAGACCTTAACTATGACAAGTATTTTGTAGAGGGCGACATCAACAAGACACTGCTTCACCAGTACACCAGCCACAACACTGAGAGGCTCGACGTCGACGGCGTGGTAGCCAAGATGAAGACCACCACATATATCAAAGAGGAGCTCGCTAAACTTGAAAAACGGTAAGATACTCATCACAGGCGCCAAGGGATTCATAGGAAAGAACCTGACTGTTTCTCTTCTCCGGAAGGGATACACCGATCTTCTCCTTTATGACGTGGACAGCACCCCGGAGGATCTTGACAGATACTGCAGGGACTGCGATTTCGTGTTCCACCTTGCAGGCGTCAACAGGCCGCAGAAAACGGAGGAGTTTTATGAGGGCAATACGGACTTCTCAGCCAGGCTGATCAGCATGCTGGAGAAGCATGAAAACCATTGTCCTGTCGTCGTATCATCCTCCATTCAGGCAGAACTCGACAACGATTACGGAAAGAGCAAGAAACGGGGAGAAGAGCTGTTTGCCAACAGCATAAACAACCCTGCCTACATCTTCAGGCTCTACGGAGTTTTCGGAAAGTGGTCCAGACCGAACTACAACACCGTGGTCGCCACCTTCATGCACAATGTCATACACGATCTTCCCGTCACGATCAGCGACAGGGAAAAAGTGCTGACGCTCTGCCACATAGACGACGTGGTCGCAAAATTCATCAGCATGATGGAGAACAGCGACGATTACGGTACGGGATATTACCATATAGACACTCTCCACAACATTTCTTTGGGCGAACTCTATGATCTGATCTGCTCCTTCAAGAAGAGCAGGGAAGACCTGGTCATGCCGAGTCTTGACACTCTTCTAAAGCAGCGTCTTTACGGAATGTTCCTGAGCTATCTGGATACGGACAAGTTCTCATATCTTCTTGAGAAGAAGGAGGACAACAGAGGATTCCTTGCAGAATTCATCAAGAGCGAGGCAATGGGACAGATATTTGTCTCGACCACTAAGCCCGGCATCACGAGAGGAAACCACTGGCATCACACCAAGGTGGAGAAGTTCTTTGTCATAAAGGGACACGGCCTCATCAGCTTCAGGCATCTCATCACAGGAGAGACCGTCAGTTATGAGGTATGGGGAGACAAGCCTGAAGTGGTCGACATACCTGTTGGATACACCCACAACATAAAGAACATCGGAAACGATGAGATGATATGCCTGTTCTGGTCCAGCCAGATCTTCGATCCGCGGGCCCCTGACACATATTACGAAGAGGTTTGACCTATGGAAAAGCTAAGACTGATGACGATCATCGGCACAAGGCCGGAGATCATTCGACTGTCTGCCGTCATTAAGAAGTGCGACCAGTATTTCGATCAGATACTCGTTCACACGGGACAGAATTACGATTATGAGCTGAACCAGATCTTCTTTGAGGATCTCGGGCTCAGGGCACCGGACTATTATCTGAGCGCAGTCGGAAACGATCTGGGCGAGACCATCGGAAACATCATCGCCAAATCGTACAAGTTGCTCAATGAGCTGAAACCGGATGCTCTGCTCATCCTCGGGGATACGAATTCGTGTCTGTCAGCCATAGGTGCCAAGAGGCTCCACATCCCGATCTTCCACATGGAGGCGGGAAACAGATGCTTTGACGAGTGCCTTCCGGAAGAGACGAACAGAAGGATAGTAGACCATATAGCGGATGTGAACCTATGCTATTCGGAGCATGCCAGAAGATACCTCAACAGTGAGGGGACCGCCAAGGAACGAACATACGTCACGGGCTCCCCAATGGCCGAGGTCCTGCATGCAAACCTTGACAAGATAGCATCCAGCGACGTGCTGCAGAGGCTCGGGCTCGAAAAGGGCAGGTACATACTCCTTTCCGCACACAGAGAGGAGAACATAGACACTGAAGAGAACTTCACCAGCCTGATGAATGCAGTCAATGCCATGGCGGAGAAGTATGACATGCCGATACTGTATTCATGCCATCCGAGAAGCGCCAAGTTCATAGAGAAGAGGGGCTTCGTGTTCGATCCGAGAGTAAGGCAGAACAAGCCGCTTGGGTTCCATGACTACAACAATCTCCAGATGAACGCCTTCTGTGTGGTGTCAGACTCCGGAACTCTTCCGGAGGAATCCAGCTATTTCCTTTCCGTAGGGCATCCGTTCCCTGCGGTATGCATCAGGACTTCCACGGAGAGGCCTGAAGCACTGGACAAGGGCAACTTCATACTGGCGGGCATCACGACCAAGCAGGTCCTGCAGGCTGTGGATACTGCCGTGGAGATGAACAAAAACGGCGACTGGGGCATCCCGGTGCCGAACTATACAGACGAGAACGTGTCCACCAAGGTGGTCAAGATTATTCAGAGCTACACAGGTGTAGTTAACAAGATGGTCTGGAGGAAAAATCCGGCAGATATGTGATTCTGCGGTCCGGACCGGGGAGACCTTTCATTTGAAGAAGAGGATTTTGATAATCAGCCAGCATTTCTGGCCTGAGAATTTCAGGATAAGCGACATAGCCAAGGGCTTTGCCGAGAACGACATCGACGTGGATGTCCTTTGCGGCATCCCAAATTATCCCAACGGGATCGTCCCTGAGGGCTACGGTCTTTTCTCTAACAAGCATCAGGTCTATGAGGGCGTAAATGTCTACAGGTGCTGGGAGATAACCAGGAAGGGAAACAGCAACCTGAGGATATTCCTGAATTATATATCATACCCTTTCTTTGCGTCCTTCAAGGTGCTGAGCTTTCTGGGAAGAAAGTACGATGCCGTTTTCTGCTATGAGACCAGCCCGGTATACATGATCTTTCCGGCAATAGTGTATTCAAAGCTCAGGAAAGTCCCTCTCACCACCTACGTGCTTGATCTCTGGCCGGAGAACCTGTACTCGGTCCTGAAGATCAAAAGCGGATTCCTCAGGGGGATAGCCAAAGCTACTAGTGACTGGCACTACAGGAAATGCGACAAGCTCATAGCAATGTCGGATCCCCTGAACGACAAGCTGGCCCAGGTGACCGGAAAGCCGAGAGACAGGATAGCCACCATTCCGCAGTACTGCGAGACCTTCTACGAGAAGGATGTCTATGACGGTGAACTGGCCGAAAAGCTCGGCAGCGGGTTCAAGGTCATCTATGCGGGAAACATCAGCCCCGCGCAGAATCTTGAGGTGGCCGTCAGGGCGGCAGAGATCATCAGGGAAAAGGGGATTGGCGACATCAGGTTCATCATTGTAGGTGACGGAATGTCCAAAAAGGATATTGAGGCGGCAGTCAGGGAAAAGGGACTGGAAGACATGTTCCTGTTCACCGGGTCGAAGCCGGTCACGGACATGCCGAAATACCATACCCTTGCCGACTGTCTTCTGGCTCCTCTCACGGCCAGTGAGGATCTGGGACTTACGGTTCCTGCGAAGATCACAAGCTATCTCGCCGGAGGAAGACCGATAGTGACCTGCATGGACGGAGAAGGCAGCTCGGAAGTCGAACGAGCAGGCGCCGGCTTTACCGCAGCCAGCGGCGACGCCGAAAAACTGGCTGAGAATATACTTAAGATATATGAAATGAGCCCGCGGGAAAGAAAGAAGATGGGCGATAGAGCAAGAGAATACCATCTCGAGTTCCACCAGAGAGAGAAGGTACTCTCAAGACTGATAGATTTTATTCTGAAATAACGGAGGATAGGTTGAAGATACTTGTAATCATCCCATGTTACAATGAGGAGGAGAGCATAGAAAAAGTCGTTGCAAACCTGAAGAGCTGTGCGCCGTATGTCGATTATCTTGTCATAAACGACTGTTCCACAGACTCCACCAGAGAGATACTGGAAAGGAACGGCATGAACTACATAAACAACCCTGTCAATCTGGGTATCGGAGGCGGAGTCCAGGCAGGATACATCTATGCCAGGGACAACGGCTATGACATTGCCGTCCAGATGGACGGGGACGGTCAGCATGATCCGCACTATCTTGCAGACGTATGCAGGCCGGTCATGGAAGATGAGACTGACATGGCGATAGGCTCAAGGTTCATTACCAATGAAGGCTTTCAGTCTTCATTCATGAGAAGGCTCGGCATCAACATCATCTCGACTTTGATCAGGGTGCTTACCGGCAAGAAGGTCAATGACGTGACAAGCGGCTACAGGGCCTGCAACAGAAAACTCATTGAGGAGTTCGCGGTCAGGTATGCTGACGACTACCCTGAACCGGAAGCCATAATGCAGTGTCTGCTCGGCGGCTACAGGGTCCGGGAAGTGCCTGTCATAATGGTCGAAAGGCAGGGAGGAGTCTCCAGCATAAGGAGCCTCAAGAGCGCCTATTACATGATCAAGGTCTGCCTGTCCATAGTGATAGACAGGATCTCAACCAAGAAGAGAAAGGTGAAGTGACAGGATGCTTTCAGAGATGCGACTTCAGTATCTGTTGATAGTGGGGACTTTCGTGCTGTTCTCACTTATCATATATCTCATAAGGAAAGACAAGATCGAGGTAAAGTATGCGATCATATGGCTCGCATTCAGCCTCGCCATGATCCTGTTCTCCATATTCCCACAGCTCGTCTTCATACTTGGAGACATCACGAGGGTGATCAATCCGGTCAACTTCGTTTTCATGATACAGATCATATTCATCCTCCTAATACTTCTGTCGGTGTCCGCGGTCATCAGCGGATTTTCAAAGAAGATAAAGAGGCTTGCCCAGGCAAACGCTCTTCTGGAAAAGAGAGTCAGGGAGCTGGAGGCGATGATGAATGTCAAAGCGGAACGGACTGCGGAAGAAATAACTGCAGACAGAGAAGAAAACGACTGATACCGGAGATATAGATGTTATTCAATTCAGTGGACTTTTTAATATTTTTCCCGATAGTCGTATTGGGTTATTTTATCGTCCCTGAAAAACTCAAGAACCCCTGGCTCCTTGTAGCCAGCTATTATTTCTACATGTCATGGCAGCCTGTGTATGCCCTGTTGATATTCTTCAGCACGGCTACGACATATGCTGCCGCTTATCTTATCTCGAAAACAGAGGATCCCAGGGCAAAGAAGATATGTCTGATCGTCAATATCGTCATAAATCTTGCCATACTGTTCTACTTCAAGTATTTCAACTTCTTTGTCGAGATAGTCACTTCGGCCATACCTTCGATTCATCTGGCAAAGAGGAACAATCTGCTGGCAGTGGTCGGCATATCGTTCTATACGCTGCAGTCGCTGGGCTACACTATAGATGTTTACAGAGGAACGGTCGAAAGAGAAAAGAACTTCCTGAATTACGCTCTGTTCGTAAGTTTCTTCCCTCAGCTCGTCGCAGGCCCTATAGAAAGGAGCCGGAACCTGCTGCCACAGCTCAGGCAGAGTTCGAAGTTCGATTACGAAAGGGTCACGGATGGCCTTGTGATGATGGCATGGGGCTATTTCAAGAAAGTCGTGATCGCGGACAGCGCCCGGGTCATCATCGACATAATCTATTCGGAGAGTCGGAGATTTGACGGGACGGCGCTGCTTTTCGCAACTATACTGTTCGCATTCCAGATATACGGGGATTTCTCGGGCTATTCAGACATAGCCATCGGTGCGGCAAAGGTGCTCGGAATAAAGCTGATGAAGAATTTCGACAGACCTTACTCCTCACGGAGCTTTTCGGAATTCTGGAGCAGGTGGCATATTTCCCTCTCCTCATGGTTTGAGGACTACATATTCCGGCCTATTGTCTGGAACAGCAAAAACAAGGTGCTGGCTTCCCACCTGGCCATAATACTGGTGTTCTTCGTCAGCGGCCTCTGGCACGGCGCGAGCTGGAATTATGTGGTATGGGGCCTGATCCATGCGGCGTTCAGAGTTGCCGAGATGCTTCTCAAGAAGCCGAAGAGAAAACTGTACAGGAAGATAGGGATAGACACCAAGAGCAAGGTCCTTCATTCCCTTCAGACCGTGAAGGTGTTCCTCCGGGTATGCTTTACTTACATATTCTTCAGGGCTTCCGATCTGCCGCAGGCATTTTCGATAGTCAGGAGCATATTTACGGACACGCACCTGCTCAGGCTGCTTGACAGCGTTTACCTCTCATCACTGGTTGCCGACACCGGCTTTATGACAAATAACGGACCGGCGATAGTGGCTTGCATCGTTCTGATGCTTCTTGCGGAAAGATTCCTCGGCTGCTATACGCTTCCTGAAAAGATCAACACGCTCAAGGCGCCAGTACGATGGCTGTTCTACTATCGGATCGTCCTTCTGCTCCTGTTCTTCGGAAACTTCGGGCAGAGCCGGTTCATCTATTTCCAGTTCTAGGAGGGAGAGAATGTTTAAGTTGTTAAGAAAACTCGCCCTCTTCATACCGGTACTCATCCTTATGGCCGGCGTATCATACAGGATCGATCCATCGGGACTGTTCTGGGGAGCGGGATTTGAGAGAATGGCCAGCGAGATGATGCTGAACGGAGAGTACATAGAGGGATATGAGAGACTAAACGGAAGGCTGCTTAATGAGACCTATGCGAAGAATCTCAAGGAAGCCCCTCAGGTCATCATAGACGGATCATCAAGGGTCATGCTCATAGATTCGTCGTTTACCGATAAGACGCTGTACAATGCGGGGAATGTAGCCGCAGATGTCTATGATCTGTATAACGCGTACTACATCTTCGAAAAGGAAGGACTCGAGCCGGAGATACTGTTCCTCGGACTTGATCCGTGGCTGTTCAGCGACGGCAGGGAAGCGTTGGATAAGATGGGCAGGTCAGATCCTCGGATGTATGCGGAATTCATGGGCGAGGAACTCGGATATACCGACCTTGAGTATGAGAAGCCGAACAAGCTGAAGAAGTATCTCGCTCTGATAGATCCAAGCTACTTTCAGGGATCGGTAAAGTATTATTTCAGAGACAAGAGCGCAGATCCTGCGCCGGTAGCTGTGCCGCCGGAGGAGATAGAAGACCTTCAGGATATAGTCAAGTGCCCTGACGGGAGCATAATCTACGATGTGTACTTCAGGACCAGACCGCAGGCGGAAGCGGACGGCGATGCCTTGCTGGCGGCAAATGTTGAATACATTGCCAGGCTCGAAGGGTTTGACAGGATCTCAGAAAGCTGCATGGAGCGCTTCGTGAAGTTCATAGAGTATCTTCAGGAGAAGGGGATCAAGGTGATATTCTATCTGCCGGCATACCACCCGTTCCTGTACGATACGATGAAAAGCAAGCCGGAGCTCTATCACTGCGTGTTTGAGCTTGAAGACCGGCTGAGAGACCTGCGGGACAGATACGGGATCGAGATATACGGCTCCTACAGCCCGTATGAGATTGAACTGACAAACGAGGATTTCATGGATGGCCTCCATCTGAGAAAGGAATCCATAAGAAAGATAGTAGGCAATATCGGTTAGGAGGAAAAGCACGATGCCGCAATTGATCATAAAGGGACTGAAACCCTGTGAATACCGGCCTTTCGCGAAGGAATCGCGGCCTGAACTGTCCAGGATAGTCGAGTGTCCGGAAGACTGGTTCACCTTCGACTATCAGCTTTCAGCAATGTATACTTCCGGCGGAGCGGTCGAATCCTTCCCGGTGCTGCAGATATGGTGGTTTGAAAGACCCAAGGATGTCCAGGACAGGGTAGCCGCCTATCTTGACGAAGCGCTCAAAAAGAGGGGATACCGCAACAGCCAGATCAGTTTCCACATTTTCAGGGAAGAGGATTACTACGAAGACGGCCGGCACTTCTGAGTGACGGATGAAGAATAAAGGAATAATAAAGAGAGAGGAATCATACAGACATGTCATATCCAAAGGTACAGGCATATTTTGACAGCATAGGGATGGGAGACCGTCCCGTGGTGCACGACACGCCCACGGACACCGTAGAGCACGCAGCTCAGGTGCTCGGCTGCGAGGAGGCACGCATCGAGAAGACCATGTCATTCATGGTTGGAGACCAGCCGATAGTAATAGCAATGGCAGGCGACGCAAAGATCGACAACAGGAAGTACAAGGACACTTTCCACAAGAAGTGCCGGATGATAGGATGGGACGATGTTGAGAGCATCATAGGACATGAGCCCGGCGGAGTCTGTCCTTTTGCGGTCAACGAGGGCGTCAAGGTATATCTCGACGTCTCCCTGAAGGGCTTCAAGATCGTCCACGCTGCGGCGGGAGACCATATCAGCACGATCTCGCTTACGGTCGACGAGCTTGAAAGAGTCACCAACAGCGAAGGATGGGTAGACGTATGCAAGGGATGGGACGAGACAAGAGATCCCGACAATCCGATCTGAAAATGCAAAAAGAGAAAGGGCAGCGAAGACGCTGCCCTTTTTGATACGTGATCAATAATTCTCTTCCCTGAGCTCGAAATATGCTTTCGGATGACTGCATACAGGGCATACTTCCGGAGCCTTTGTGCCGACTACGATATGACCGCAGTTCCTGCACTCCCATACCTTGACCTCGCTCTTTTCGAAAACGGACCGGGTCTCGATGTTCTTAAGCAGAGCACGGTATCTCTCTTCATGCCGCTTCTCTATCGCAGCGACTCCGCGGAACTTCTCGGCGAGTTCGTGGAAGCCTTCCTCATCGGCGACCCTGGCGAACTCGTCATACATGTCAGTCCACTCATAGTTCTCTCCGTCTGCGGCAGCCTCAAGGTTCTCAGCCGTTGTGCCGATCCCGGCCAGTTCCTTGAACCACATCTTTGCATGCTCTTTCTCATTCTCGGCTGTCTTGAGGAATATGGCGCTGATCTGCTCATAGCCTTCCTTCTTTGCCGTCGATGCGAAATACGTGTACTTGTTTCTTGCCTGGCTCTCGCCTGCAAAAGCGGTCAGAAGGTTCTGTTCGGTCCTTGTGCCGCTATATTTTGTTTTCTTTTCTGACATAATATCACCTCTTTGTTGATTTAACCTGATAATACAGCCTGTATATATGGTTGGTCAATGATAACTGACAAAAAGCCGCACCAAAGGGGTGCGGCGAATGTTAAAAATTACTTTGTTCCGAAGATCCTGTCGCCGGCATCGCCGAGACCAGGTACGATATATCCGTGGTCATTCAGTCTTTCGTCAAGTGCAGCCACATAGATATCGACATCAGGGTGATCCCTGTGAAGCTTTTCGATCCCTTCCGGAGCGGCGATAATGCCGAGGAACTTGATGTTGACGGCACCGCGCTCCTTTATGAGCTTGATGGCATCCGATGCAGAACCGCCTGTGGCAAGCATAGGGTCTACAACGAAAACATCTCTTTCCTGAATATCCGCAGGCATCTTGCAGTAGTACTCTACAGGCAGGAGCGTTTCAGGGTCACGGTAGAGACCTATATGTCCGACCTTTGCAGCGGGGATCATGCTCTGTACGCCTTCGACCATTCCCAGACCGGCACGAAGGATCGGAACTATGGCCATCTTCTTACCTGCAAGCATCTTGCAGTCTGCCATAGCGATAGGAGTCTTGACCTGAACGTCCTTGAGAGCCAGATCACGGCTGGCCTCATATGTGATGAGCATTGCAAGTTCCTTTACCAGCTCCTTGAACGCCTTTGTTCCTGTCTTCTCATCCCTAAGGATAGCCACCTTATGCTGAACCAGCGGGTGATCCAAAACCATTGTTACTGCCATTATTAATTCCTCCACTGAGATTCTTCTATCTGTTTAATCTTGTTGACTCTTCTCTCATGGCGGCCGCCTTCGAATTCAGTCGACAAGAATAAATCTACCATTTCAATTGCAAGCCCCGGTCCGACGACTCGTCCCCCGAGACAGAGCACATTTGAGTTGTTGTGCAGCCTGGTATACTTTGCCGTAAACGTATCGGAGCAGTTGCAGGCCAGTATGCCTCTCATCTTGTTTGCGGCAAGGCACATTCCCGCTCCGGTGCCGCAGAACAGCAGACCGAGATCGCATTCGCCGTCCTGTATCTTCCTGCAGGCTTCCAGAGCGTAATCCCGGTAATCGACGCTCCGGGTCGAATCGGTTCCGCAATCCACATATTCGACCTTGATCTCATCAAGGTGCTTCTTTATCGCTTCCTTGAGCTCAAAGCCGCCGTGGTCGCTTCCAAGTACAACTTTCATCTTATTTCTCCCTTTCAAGTCTTTCTCTTTCAGCCTGAGAGAGCCTCAGATAGCTTGGGGTCAGATCAAAGTGCGATACAGCATTGCCTCTGTCATACTCCTCCCTGCCTAAAAGGCATGCGCCGAGGGCTATGCAGGGGACTTCATCGGTGCTGTAGCGGACATTCTTCCTCTCGCCGTAAACATTATAGCACACAGACTTGCCATCTCCAACAAAAACGATGGAACAATCGGGATCATTTACGATATCTTCAAGGACACGGGCGTTTTCGCAGAAGTCGTCTACGATGACCCGTCCGTCCCTGATCACTGCACCGTATATCTGACCTCTCCTCGCATCAAAGCAGGGGATGACCGTCCCCGATTCTCCGCAGCATCTTGCCAGCGCCTGAAGGCTTGAGACTCCAATGCATGGTATGTCGCTGACGCCGGCGAGCCCCTTTACAACTGCCATGCCGATCCTCAGACCGGTGAAAGAACCCGGACCCTTTGTCAGTGCGATCAGGCCGACATCTCCTAGATCCATCTCGCACACTTTCAGCCGGTTGTCTATCATGGGCAGAAGGTTCCGGGAATGGGTGTTATTGGTATTGCTGACCTGAACATACAGTATCCTGCCGTCATCCATGATCCGCACGCTGCTCTGCTTGGATGCGCAGTCTATTCCCAATGTAATCAATCTATATCAACTCCGTTAATGGTGATCTTTCTCTCGTTGTCCGAGAGCTTTTCAAATTCTACGGTTATGTTGGCCTCATCAAAGAAGTCAATGATGTTTTCGCTCCACTCTATCGCCAGTACGCCGTCAGAATCGAGATAATCGTAGAAACCGATATTGAACAGCTGATCCTCATTTTCGATCCTGTACATGTCGAAGTGGTAGAGGCTGAGAGGTCTGGAGCGGAATTCGTTTACTATCGCAAAAGTAGGGCTGGTGACAGTGGCATCGATGCCGAGTCCGTCGCACAGTCCCTGGGTGAATGCGGTCTTTCCCATGCCGAGGCCGCCTTTAAAGAATATGATGTCTCCGGCCTTCAGTTTCTTTGAAAGCCTTCTGGCAAGCTCTATGGTCTCTTCCTTTGAATGGGTTATGAATTGTGCCACTTCGTTCCTCCTGGTTTTCTATATATATTAGCACAAAACGGCAAAGCTATAAAGAAATATTAAGGAGTTTTTCATACACTCGACGAAGGATTGTGGTATACTGTTTCCATAAAAAATGGGAGATATAGCTTGAATCCGTCAAAGACCGGCATAAAGGATACTGATTTTTCCTTTCTCATAATCTGCGGGATATGCAGCGCCATATCAGTGCTGTCGATGTACTCCATCTACAGGCACATGAACATAATGTCCAACATAAGACCTGTTCTCGTACAGCTGGGAGCAAGCCTTATAGGGATCGTCGCTGCATTTTTGATCTCGTTCATCGACTACAGAGAACTGTGTGAGCACTGGCAGCTCCACAGTGCCTTTGCCTATGCTTTGATGCTGCTGACGGCGATATTCGGATATGCGCCTCCCGGGACGACCAACAAGGCATGGATACAGCTCCCCTTCGGAATGTCGCTGCAGACCAGCGAGATACTGAAGGTCAGCACGGTGCTCCTGATGGCAATGGTCTTCGAGAAGTGCAAGAACAATCTCAATGAGATAAAGACACTGGTCAAGGTAGTAGGGATCGCTCTGATACCCATAGCCGCCGTGGCGTTCCAGAAAGACGGAGGGACCCTCCTTGTGTTCCTCATCATGATAGCATGCATGTTCTTTGCCGCCGGCATCAGCTGGAAGGTGGTTGCCCTGGGGTTCGGCGCGCTCGTCATAGGAAGCCCGCTGATCTGGTTCGTCCTGCTGGAAGATTACCAGAAGAACAGGATACTCGGACTTCTGCATCCCGAGCAGTTCACGCGGACCATGTGGCAGCAGATCAACGGAAGGATCTCCATCGGCAGCGGAAGGATAATAGGGAAGGGCTTCTTCGTGGACACCCACAACAATACTCCTTTGGCCTATAACGACTTCATCTTCTCCTTCATAGCGGAGAGCATAGGCTTTGTGGGAACCGTACTGCTTCTTATCCTGATATTCTTCCTCTGGTTCAAGATGATCCAGCTGCGGAGAAGATCCGACATTCAGGGCGCCATAATCTGCGTAGGTATATTCTCGATGCTGATGGCACAGACTTTCATCAACGTAGGAATGAACCTCATGCTACTGCCCGTCATTGGAGTCACGCTCCCACTGTTCACGGCTGGAGGGACCAGCGTCGTGGTGGTATATGCCGCGGTCGGACTGGTCATGAGCGTTGCAAGACAGAATCCCAAGACGTTGTTTGATTAATAGTGTGTCTCTCGCTCGAACAGCGAGAGACGCTTTGCAATTGTCTTGAAAAAAATGAAAACTAAGTGGTATTTACTTGTATGACAATAATTATCTGTCATACAGGAGTGATATTAGAGAGACCGTAGAGTCTACGCAACTCTGAGGGCTCTTTTTCATTTCTGCTTCATACGGACTGATCATTAATAATTCCTTTCTGATAAACAGTCATTTCCTAACTTTTCCCTTTCATCGACCCCAATAAACAGGGAAAAGACATACATAAAATGGCATGGCTTGTCACCATGCCATCTAAACAATTTATGTATTGTAATACAGGGAAAAAACCTCGGCCTCTATTTGGTATATCAATTCATCGGCTGTCTTCTGAAGAAGTCTTCAAGAGATTCCGAACCCGGTCTGCCGTGGCAGTTCTTGTATTTCTTTCCGCTTCCGCACGGGCAAGGCTCGTTCCTTCCGATCTTTCTGCCTTTCTTTATAGGCTGTCTGACCTCGGATTCCTCTCCGCCACCGGAGGTGCCTGTGATCTTTGCGACCCGCTCACGCTTGACGTTCTCACCGCTCTGGGTCTTGATCTTAGCACTGATGAGCATCCTTGCAGTATCCTGCCTGATGGACTCGACCATCTCATCGAACATTGCAAAGCCTTCAGTGCGGTAGGTGTCGTAAGGATTGTGCTGGCCGTAGCTTCTCAGGTTCATGCCCTTTCTCAGCTCATCCATGGCATCGATGTGATCCATCCACTTTGAGTCGACATTTCTCAAAAGGACTATCCTCTCGAATTCTCTCATCTGCTCAGAACCTATGAGAGCTTCCTTTTCAGCAAGGATCTTCTCTGCCTTGTCTGTGACTGTATCTATGATGTCATCCACGGTGAGCGAAGCAAGCTGTTCGTCAGTGTAGCTGAGATCTGTGTCTGAAAGGAGCCATCCGCGGTACATGTCCTTAAGGCTCATGAGGTTCCATTGTGTCGGATCCTCACCCGAGCAGAATGCGTGTACATTGTCGCTTATGGACTGAGTCACCATATCGTGAACGCTTCCTGAAACGTCTTCTCCGTTAAGGACCTCACCGCGCTGACCGTAGATTATCTCACGCTGGGTGTTCATGACGTCGTCGTACTGGAGAACGCTCTTTCTGATATCGAAGTTCCTTCCTTCGATCCTCTTCTGTGCGGTTTCTATAGTATTGGTGATCATCTTGTTGTCGATCGGGATGCTGTCATCGAATCCGATCTTCTCCATGATGCTGGCTGTGCGGTCGCCTCCGAACAGACGCATCAGGTCATCCTCAAGACTGACATAGAATCTTGTGCAACCCGGGTCCCCCTGACGTCCAGCACGGCCTCTGAGCTGGTTATCAATACGTCTTGACTCATGCCTTTCAGTGCCGAGTATCAGCAGTCCGCCTGCATCCCTGACCTTCTGTGCCATTGGGGCAAGCTCTTCCTTATGCTTCTCGTTCAGCCTTGCAAATTCCGCCCTGGCAGCGAGTATCTCCTCATCATCTGTGTTGAAGAATGCCGTGGCGTTCTCGATCATCTCCTCGTCATATCCGGCTTTTCTCATGTCGTTCTTTGCCATGAATTCAGCGTTTCCGCCGAGGATGATATCGGTTCCACGTCCTGCCATGTTCGTAGCTATGGTTACTGCACCGTACCGTCCGGCCTGTGCCACGATCTCAGCTTCCTTCTCGTGGAACTTGGCATTAAGGACTTCATGCTTGATGCCGCGCTTTTTCAAAAGACGGCTGACAAGTTCACTCTTCTCAATCGAGATGGTGCCTATGAGGACAGGCTGACCCGTTGCATGTGCTTCGACTGCTGCGTCTGCCACGGCCTCGAACTTGCCTTTCTCGGTCTTGTAGACTACGTCATTGAGGTCCTTTCTGATCAAAGGCTTGTTCGTTGGTATCTCCACTACGGACAGTCCGTATATCTGCAGGAATTCGTCAGCCTCGCTGAGAGCGGTACCGGTCATTCCTGCCAGCTTCTTGTACATCCTGAAATAATTCTGGAAGGTGATTGTGGCGAGGGTCTTGCTCTCGCGCTCGATCTTTACGCCTTCCTTGGCCTCGATAGCCTGGTGGAGACCGTCTGAATAGCGTCTTCCGTCCATAAGACGTCCCGTGAACTCATCGACTATGATGACCTGTCCGTCCTTGACTATATAGTCGATATCGCGCTTCATTATCGCATTGGCGCTGAGCGCCTGGCTTATATGATGGGCAAGGACCATGTTCTCGGCGTCGGCATAGTTTTCGAGATTGAAGTACTTTTCGACCTTCTCGATACCGTTCTTTGTAAGAGTGGCGTGCCTTGCTTTCTCATCGACTATTACATCCTGAGTGATGACATCAAGGTCTTCCTTGCTGTCCTGTTCGGCGATAACGAAATATGTGAGTCCCTTTGCAAAGGTGTCAGCCACTTTGTACATGTCGGTGCTCTTGTCGCCCTGGCCGGAAATGATCAGAGGAGTCCTTGCTTCGTCTATGAGGATCGAGTCGACCTCGTCGACGATGGCATAGTTGAAGCCTCTCTGTACCTGGTTCTCCTTGTAAAGAGCCATGTTGTCTCTAAGATAATCGAAACCGAACTCATTGTTCGTGCCGTAGGTAATGTCTGCAGCATATGCCGCCTTCTTCTCGGCAGGCGTCATTCCGTGCACCACGAGTCCTACGGACAGGCCGAGATAGTTGTACAGCTTTCCCATCCACTGGCTGTCGCGTCGTGCCAGATAGTCGTTTACGGTTACGACATGGACGCCGTCACCTGTAAGAGCATTCAGGTATGCGGGAAGTGTTGCCACCAGTGTCTTTCCTTCACCGGTCTTCATCTCTGCGATGTTGTTCCTGTGAAGCGCAATGCCGCCGGCCACCTGGACAGGGAAGTGCTTCATCTCCAGCACCCTGTCGGCTGCCTCTCTGCATACGGCAAATGCATCCGGAAGGATGTCATCTGTCGTCTCACCGTCAGCCAGCCTCTGCTTGAGGATCCGGGTCTGTCCCTTCAGCTCCTCATCGCTCATGGCATGGTACTTGCCTTCAAGGCTGAGCACCTTGTTCTTTATCGGCTCGATCTTCTTGAGCTCCTTAGCTTCATAGCTTCCGAATATTTTAGTTATCAATGACATTTATTTTTCCCTCTGAAAGTGGTTGATGATTAGTCTGACAAAATGTGACCCACTAAATAATTTTACCATAATGCATCAGAAAAACCAAATGATAATACGGTGAAAAAAAGAAGCGGATAACCGCTTCTTTTGGAAATCAATCTTCCAGCTGTTTCATGAAAGGCAATCTGGCAAGCTCTGCCACGACACGCTCCTTATTGTGGAATAGTATCATGGTCAGCGCTATAAGGGTAAGTACCGATATCGTGCTGAACAGCACGTTCCCTGACATTGCGAGATGCCCCGCAAGGCATGTCAGTATGGTAGGGATCGGAAGTGCCATCAGGGCAGCGGTAAGGAAGGTCTTGCGGTCTATGCCTGCATGGGCTGCCCGGTAGGGGATGGCTCCGTTAGGGAATCCCGGCGTCAGGAATGCCATCATGGTATATACGACCCTGTGGTTCGAGCCCTGAAGCATATTGAGCCACTTTCCGATCCTCGGAAAGGCGTCCGCGATCTCATTTATGTATTTTGACGTTTTAGTCGCTACACAATAAACCGTAAGATTTGCGAGCAGGCTCCGTGAAAAGCTGATCAGGCTTCCCCGGAAGAATCCGTAGGTCATCCCCGAAACGATCTGAATGGGGATGAGGGGCACGAATATGAGGAGGACCTGAACAAAACATAGCACCCACAGAACGAAAGCACCCTTGAAACGGCTCTGCTCTGTGATGAAAATGCTAAGCGCAGCCTTGTCGCCCCGGCGGAACACCCGCCAGACTCCGGGAAGGAATATGGAAAACAGTGTTTTGATCAGCAATATAACGAGCAAGACGAACGCAAGGAATGCAAGGACAAATATGAATGCCAGCCTGACAGTGGATCTGTCTATTGTTTTAGTATTGTTCAAAATATTATCTTTTTACCTGTCTATAAAGGATTTCTGCTAATAATGTCGATTATTTTACCAAAAGAAAGCAGGGCATTCAACCTGTAATCAATTAAAAATAACAGTCAATTCATAGTGATTTGTTTAGTATGCATAAGCAGAATTTATATTCGGCTCAATTTGATATATGCGCGCTTGAGAATGAGAAAAACTGCAGAAAACTCATGTTTTCTGCAGTTCAGTCAAATTGATCGGCTTACCGAAGGCCCCCTGTCTGTCAGGCCCTCGGGAAGGGAGAAAAGTAACCGGCATCAGCCCTTCTTTCCCAGAGCTTTGTTTTTCTCGTTCGCGAGAAAGACCGCGTTTGCCGCAGCAGCCCTGAAAGCAGAATCCTCAAGTGCTGCGACACCTACTATGGTCGAGCCTCCAGGACTGCAGACGGCGTCCTTAAGCCGTCCGGGGTGTTTTCCGCTCTCCAGCACCATGGAGGCAGAGCCCTTGAGTACCTGGGCGGCATACCTGATGGCCATGTCACGTGGGACGCCGCATCTGACCGCTCCGTCGGCAAGCGCGTCGATAAACATGTATGCAAAGGCAGGAGTGCATCCTGAAATGGCGCTGGCGGCATCCAGCGTGTCCTCGTTCACCATTTCGACCAGTCCGCATTCGGAGAACAGGCTTTCAAACTCGAGGCACTCGTCATCCGTTACCAGATCGTTCGGCGTGTAGATTATCAGACCCTGACCGACTTCTGCAGGTGTGTTTGGGAGGGCTCTAATGACAGGCAGTTTCACCCCGTTGCTGAGCGGTATCTCTGAGAGGCTAGCAAGGTCTATGCCCGCGGCGATAGACACGAGTATCTGCCTTCTGTCTGCCCTGTAATTGCTTTCCAGCATCTTCATGATGGTCTCCTGGACACCCCTGAGGATCTGAGGCTTGACTGCCAGGACCACATAATCGGCGTTTGCCGCAGCTTCGGATTCATTTCCGGCGATCCAGCAGCCGATCGGCTGCGCAAGAGCGGTTGCCTTTGTCATGTCCACATCATATATGACCACTTCAGAAGGGTCGGTTGCCTTGCAGACGCCCTTGATAAGAGCGCTTCCCATGTTGCCGGTGCCTATAAACGCTATCTTCATTTTGCCCTCCATATTAAACTATAGTTTCCTTTTTTCGATTGTATCATTTTGAATGGATTCATACAACCTCGGTGAATTGACTTAAGGGTACGGTATATGTATAATTCATGGGTATATTATATAGTTTTTGCGGAGAATTCAGATGCTCTTTTTTGATCTGTTCATGATAGCTGTCGGACTGTCGATGGATGCCTTTGCCGTGTCGATATGCAAGGGACTCGCGACCAAAAAAATCGAACTGAAGCACTATCTGTCTGTCGGGCTCTGGTTCGGCGGTTTTCAGGCAGGAATGCCGTTGCTCGGATACTTGCTCGGATCTGCGTTTGAAGAAAAGATAAGCAGATATGACCATTGGGTAGCTTTTGTCCTGCTCGGTCTCATAGGCATAAATATGATCAGGGAAGCCTTTTCAAAGGAAGAGGATGAGGAGAACGCCTCGCTTTCAGTCCGAACCATGCTGCCGATGGCTGTGGCAACAAGCATAGATGCGCTGACAGTTGGAATCATGTTCGGGATCACTCCGGGAGTCAATATACGGACGCGGATTTCGATGATCGGGATCACTACGTTCTGCTTTTCAGCCCGGGGCCTGAAGATCGGTCATATATTCGGCCTCAAGTACAAGAACAAGGCCGAGATACTGGGCGGACTGATACTGATTGGTATGGGAATAAGGATACTTCTCGAGCATCTGGAAATAATCGGATAAAGAAAAAAGACCTGCTGTCATATGACAACAGGTCTTTGTGGTTGCGGAGGAAGGATTTGAACCAACGACCTCCGGGTTATGAGCCCGACGAGCTACCGGACTGCTCTACTCCGCGATATATTATATTCTGTACTAATTAAGTATAGAATATACAAGCCTGTTTGTCAAGAGAAAAAAACAAAAAACTAAAACGCTATTGTAGAGTCGTCAATGATGTGTGACACTTCACTCGAAAAAATATGACGAAGGTTATATGTGCGAATTTGAGAAAGACGAGGAGCCGTA
>CAZDOS010000033.1:0-19832 GCA_964507095.1 uncultured Oscillospiraceae bacterium
AAGATTATTACTCTCACCAGCATAGCTGGTGGATTTCTAAAGTAAACTTATACATAGAAAAAGGCATGGCCGGATCGGCCATGCCTTTATATTGTCTATGATCAGAATGCTGCGTAGATCAGGTTCATATCGACCGCGCCGCTTATTCCGGCACACTGGCCGCTTCCTGAATACTGCCAGATATCGTAGTGATACCGGAAATCCGTTGCCCGTGCATAGTGGGCTACCCAGATGCTGTACCTTGATATCTCTGAGTAGTTGAGCTGGTAGTAGAACCATGTCTTGCTGGCATATACGCCTGCAGCCCTTCCTCCGCTCCTTACGGTCTCGCAGAATGCAACTGCAATTCTCGTTCTCTGGCTCTGGCTGAGTCCGTCGGCACGTCCGCTTCTCCGCGATGTTGAATACTCACTGTCGAAGTATATAGGAAGTGCAAGTCCGTAGCCTCTCGTAGCCTCAAGGCACAGGGAAGCTTCTTCGACCGCTTCCTGTGTATTTATGGCCTGCGAGAACACATACACGCCAACCTTTATGCCCGCTGCCGTCGCGCCCTGGATATTTCTCTTGAACGTAGGGTCCTCGACCAGCACGCCGCTGCCGTAACCTCTGTAGCCTACCCTTATGATCGCATAGTCAATACCGCTTGCCTTGACCTTGGCCCAGTCGATATTGCCCTGGTACTTGGAAACATCTATACCGAGGCGGTTGCCCATGACACCGTTGGCATCAAAGTAGTAAGTAACTCCCTGGATGACCTGCATGCCCGTGACTTTCTTTCCGTTCTTATCGAAATAGTATCTCTTTCCGTTAAGGGTCTGCCAGCCGTAGTATATGGTGGTGGACTGTTCGATCTCTTCTTTATTGAACTTGTAGATGCTGTTGCCGAGCCGGTCCTTTATAGGAGTCTTGTCAGAACCGTATATGTCAACTTCGACCTTAACATCCCTGTATTCAATCTCACTGCTTCCGGAACCCTGTGACGAGCTTGTCGATGAGTCGCTTGTATCGGAAGAAGTATCCGATGAAACATCACTGCCACTGGAAGGATCCGGCTGTGAAGGCTCCGAACTGCTCACCGGGTCTGATGAAGGTTCCGGTTCCGTACTGGAGCTCTCTTCAGATGATGATTCAGGTTCGCTTGATACCGGTTCACTGACTACAGGTTCAGATGACGGTTCAGGCGTGGATGACGGTTCCGGAGGAGCAGGCGGTTCCTCTGAAGACGGTGTAGGATCTGTCGGTGTCTCTGTTCCCTCATCTTCACCGGGCTCCCCGTTTCCGGTGTTAGGCGCAGAAGCAGCTTCCACCTCCTGCCTTTCCCACCTGTATCCGCTGACGGCATATCCGTCCCGGTCTACTACGATGTATACTCCGCTGGGCTGTCCGTTATCAAGCTGTATCTCATAGTTGCCTTCCGAGTCGGCTTTTCCGCCCGAAACATATACTGGCTTGTATTTGTCTACGCTTTCTTTTCCCGGCTTGGAAGAAGATTCGACAAACTCAACCGTATCTGTAAGCCTTTCCACCGGCGGGGCAGTAGGGGTCGCAGAATAGCCTGCGTCTTCCTTTCTGCTGTCGACCTTGCTGTCATCGACCAGCAATTCAGATACATCCACTTCCTTATATGCGACCTTCTTCTCAACCTTGCATTCGAGCGGCTCGGTAGGTACTATATATCCCTTGAGCGGCTGAATGGTGACACTGTATTCGCCTCCGTCGATCTTTGTCAGTTTCAGGAATCCGTCATTAACCTTCCAGTCCTTGTTGTAGCTTCCGTTCTTTGCCTTGACGGTAAGAGTGAATTCCGGTCCGACAACAAGATTTCCCTTTTCATCGACGATCTGGACCTCCAGGTCTTCCTCGACGCTGGATGCCTTGAGCATGACTTCAACATCCGGCAATGATTCCTCGGAAGAATATGAGGAGCTTCTTGAGACAATGGATGTCACTGAAGAAAACAGCCGTGAAAGGCTGGTGCTGTCCTTCCCGTCATATCCGGAAAGGGCGCTTGCCCGAAGCCCGACAGTCGCGACAAGCGCAACTGCGAGGACTCCGCATGCTATCTTCTGAGCATTGTTGAATCCGGAAAATGCTTCTTTGATCTTTTCGAAAAATGATTTCAATTCCTTTTCTCCCTGACAAGAACCAATCTGGTGAATATATCGCTGTCCCCGTGATCATAGCTGAAGGGGCATTGTAAACATCAAATCTGCCTTATAAAGGCACGTGTAATAATGCAGATATACTGCATTAATATATATCTTACACTGTTCTTTGTCAAAAATCCATACATTGTAGTAAAAAATGGCTGTTCTTTATACTTTTTTTGTCTTAACCGGCAGTATCGTGCATACAAAAAAGGACTTCCTTCAAGCAGGAAGCCCTTTTGGATATTAGATTGTCAGCAGATCATCCGAAGAATCCGATCATCTCATTCATTGCTGCGCTGTCATGGTTGGTCACCGTGAACACGATTATTGTCATGTAGTTTCCTACTTTTCTGCATGCCATGGTCTGTGAGATGGCTGTGTTGTTAGCAGTGTATTCAATGTCTATCGCACGGTAGCTCTTGCCGTTCAGGGTCAAATCGTAGATATCACCCAGGACCATATCAGTATATGTATCCTTGATCTTGCCGGTTGATATCTTGATATAGGTATCCTCACTGATCGAAAGAGCCTTCTCGGCGGCAAGGTTCTCATAGAGAACTCCTGTATTGTTTCCGTTATAGTAATTTACGAATGCCGTTTCAGGTATCGAAATCTGTTCCTCATAATCCTTGTCCGTCCAGGATGAAAGATCCACATCCCGTCCGTTCATGTAGTTCCGGACAAGTTCCTCATCAGAAAGGACCGTAAAATCTGAAGTAGGCCTGATGTTAAGACCGGTTGACTCGTTCACAAACTCCGTATAGTCGCTGTTCCATGTTCCCCTTGAGAACTTCACCGCCTCCTTTTCAGGCTGTGACTGTTCTGCAGGCTCTGCCGGCTGGACAGGCTCTGTCTTGTTTGAGCTGCATGCAGCTAAGCAGATGATAAAGGCTGCCCGGAGCAGGATGCAAAATAACTTCTTCATTTTAATCTCCCTTTAAACATACCCTCCCGTTTCTAGGAGGGTATGCTAAAATGTGTCTGTTTGTTTATTCCTTGTCTTCCTCAAGATCGTCAACGATCTCGAACTTGGTTCCGCAGTTAGGGCATCTGCAGTCATCGGAGAAGAGGCTCTCTTCATCGATCGTCACTACTTCGCCGCACTTAGGGCATGTCACTTCATAAAGAGGATTCTCTTCATCATAATAATCCTCGTCATCCGTTATCTCATCCCAGTCGTCATCGTCCCAGTCATCGTCATCCTCATCCTCGTCGTCATCGTAAAGAAGAGCATCCTCAACATCTGTGAGATCCTCGTCTATGGCATCGAGTTCATCAAAAATCTGATCGATATCCGTTTCATGCCGGCTGACAGTATCTGTAACATCCTCAAGCAGGTCGATGATGGCCGCCAGGATCTTGCCCTCAGGTGTCCGGGTGTCAAGCTTTAGGCCTTCTGCCAGGCCCTGGATGTAAGCAAGCTTTTCAGTAATAGTCTTCATATTCTTATCCTTTCCCGATAACGGATCAAGCGCGCTCCATGTATTCGCCGGTCCTGGTGTCGATACGGATCTCCTCGCCCTCATCGATAAAGAGAGGAACTCTGATCTCAGCGCCGGTCTCGAGTGTTGCAGGCTTCAGTGTGTTGGTGGCTGTGTTGCCCTTGAAACCAGGATCTGTCTTCGTGACCTTGAGAACTACGAAGTTAGGCGGTTCTACTCCAAAGATATTGCCCTTGTAAGAGAGGACCTTGCAGATCTCGTTCTCCTTCACGAACTTGAATGCAGGAGTGAGCCGTCTTGCATTGATCGGTATCTGCTCATAGGTCTCCATGTCCATGAATACCGAGAGATCGCCGTCATCATAAAGATACTGCATCTCTTTTCTCTCAATAAAGGCCTGTGGGAATTTGTCTGATGGGTTGTAAGTCTTTTCAACCACGCTGCCTGTAATGACGTTTCTGACCTTTGTTCTTACAAAAGCCGCGCCTTTACCTGGCTTTACATGCTGGAATTCGATAACCTGCATTACGTTACCGTCTTCTTCAAATGTTACGCCATTGCGAAAATCGCCAGCTACTACCATAAATAACCTCCGAAAGTCAAAATCTGATTTATATATATTCTCTATATGTTTTCACTTAATTTTACACTATGCGACGGCTTATTTCAATCCAAATCCGTCAAAAATGCGCATCGGCACTAAAAAATGGCACAGCAAAAAGCGCTGTGCCATTCTCGCGATTTCATCCGAGATCAATTATTTGTCAAGGATCTCGTCTACCTTCTCCTCGACAGCTTCCTTTGCATTGTCAACTGCTGCCCGAGCATCGTCCACTGCATCAAGTGCGGCTTCCTTTACGTCTTCCTTGACCTCTTCGACGCCGACAGCGACCTCAACGGCCTTCTCCTCGACACCGGCTCTGACCTTGTCGAAATACTCGTCGATGTCGTCCTTCATGTCAAGGACCTTCTCCTCTGCCTTGTCAGCAAGATCGTCAGCCTCAAGCTTGATCTCAAGTGCGCCTTCCTCAGCCTTTGCTGCCAGATCGTCAGCTGCCTTTTCGATATCAGCGATGGAGAAATCGTCAACCTTCTCCTTGAGGCCTTCGATCTTCTTCTCTATGGCGCTGATGTCATCGACATACTGCGCTACCAGGTCATCGTTCTTCTCGCCTGTCTTTGCAAGCGTGTATACGAGAGCGCCGAGCTGTCTGTAAGCCTTGTCAAGGTCCTTTGTCAGAGTCATCTCCTCGACCTTCTTCTTGCTTGACTCATAGGCGTTTGAAGCAGCGGCCTGAGCCTTGTCCCAAAGATTGCCTGCTGCGTCGGCAGAATTCTTTATTGTCTCGTTCTGCTTTGCCTTCTCGATTGCTTCCTGTGCTGCGTCAACAGCCTTGTCCGTGAACTTTGCAACACTTTCAGCGATATTGTCAAATAATCCCATAGTTCATACTCCTTTGATCTAAAAGAATTTTAATTATACATAAGTATTTATATAAACCCTGTAAGGGGGCTTATCCGTAGAATTCCTTGAGCATGGAGCCCCGGGGAACATATCCCACAGACAGGCTGTCAAGGTTATTGAAGATTTTCAGAAGCTCCTCCAGCCTCATTCCCGGAATGGAATCATCAGCATAGCCTTTGAAGTTCTGAAGTTCTGAATTCATTATTAAAAGCTCATAACTGAAAGAAGTATCAAGGATATAGTCCGCATTCGGCTTGTAGACCTTGATGTACTTGTCCTCACCCTCGCATACCTTTGGCCAGACTTCGATGGAGTTCCACGGTGAGTTTCCTCTCCGCTTGTAGTCCCTGATCATCCTTCTCAATAGCCTTATGTCTCTCGTCCGAAGGACCTTCTTGCCTCTGTAGCTGTATTCTTCTCTCGGACTTGCGTAGATCGCGAATCTCTCATTCTCCGGAAGCTTCTCAAGCACCAGCGGATTCAGTGCGTGTATGCCTTCCACGATGAGAATGCCGTCCCCGATTTCGATCGGATCCACATCATCCCGCCTTGTTTCAGTGGCAAAGTCGAATTTCGGGAACATTGCCTTTCCGTCTGCAAGGAGCCTGTTGACACATTCAGCGAACAGGTCGAGTTCAAGTCCGGTGACGTTTTCCAGATCCTTTGAACCGTCCTCAAGTCTCGGATATACGTCCAGGTTCTTGTAGAAATTGTCCATCGAGACGACCCGTGACTTTTTCCCCATTCCAATGAGCTTGTCTTTCAACTTGAATGAGGATGTCGTCTTTCCTGATGAGGACGGCCCGCTCACAAGGACCACATGCCTGTCTTCCGCCACGATCTCCTTGGCCGCGGCGTAGATCCTCGACTCATACTCAAACTCACAGTGTCTGACGAAAGACCGCTTTGACTGTGCCCGTGTGTTTATGAGGCTTAGATCGACTAGCCTTTTTGGGATCCAAATTGCTGCCATATGTCGAAGACCTCGTCCTTTCGCTTCAGGATAGCCTCGAAATCCTTGTTATACTCATTAGGATACTTGAAATTGGATATCCTCTTGATCTCGCCGTTTTTCCCAATGACCTTGCTCACTCCTCCCGCTCCGCAGGAGATGATGGTCTGTACCTCTTCCATTATGTATATATTATACAAGCTTTCGTGACCAATCTGTGAAAAGCCCACGTTTTCAAGATTCTTCACTGTCGATTTCTGCCTGTACATGTAGTACGGCATGTATCCGCTGTCGTAGAGCATCCTGTTTTTCTCGATCATCCGCTCAACGTCGTCGTAGACGTGCTCCTCATTCTTGATAACAAGATTGGACGCTCGCTTGAGGGTGAGCGTGTGAACTGTTATGTTCTCTGCCCCAAGCTCTATGCAGCCTCTCAGGCTCTTCTCAAAACCTTCAACAGTATCCTCCGGAAGCCCCGCGATAAGATCCATGTTGATGGAATCGAATCCTACCTCCCTGGCCGTCTTCACGCAGTCAAAGAAATCCCGTACGCTGTGTTCCCTGCCGATCGCCCTGAGGACATTGTCAGAAAGGGTCTGAGGGTTGATCGATATCCTTCCCGCTCCGTATTTCTTGATGACCTCAAGCTTTTCCCTGTCAGTGCAGTCCGGCCTTCCGGCCTCAACTGTATACTCTTCCACTCTGGAAAGGTCGAAGCATTCCGCGACCGTCTTCATGACCTGCTCGAGCTGCGCCCGGCTTATCGCCGTGGGAGTGCCACCTCCCATGTATATGGTCCTGAGGTTCATGTCGCACTCTTTTGCTCTTTTGGCCGTATACCTTATCTCGTCACAAAGCCTGTCCACATACCCCTGCATGAGATGGCCGGCACTCTTTATGGATACGGAAACAAATGAGCAGTAGTTGCATCTTGAAGGGCAGAAAGGAATGGATATGTACATGCTGAAGTCATTGAACGAGGTGCCTTCAAGAATGGGTTTCTGGATCCTGTACACATCTTCCCGGAGCTTGATCTTCTCATCGGATACAAGATATATGTCCGAAAAGGCCTTTCTGACCTTCTCCATGTCGCCCATCCTGGCATACAGCCTCCTCATGAGACTGACAGGTCTTACTCCCGTCAGCACACCCCACGGAAGTCCCTCGCCGGTGACCTTCATGTAAAGCCTGTATGCGGCAATGCAAAGCTGCATCTCTTCCTTGAGTCCGTTCTTTTCCGGTGTCAGCCAGTCTCCGCCCCTGCCTTTTGGACAGTCAAGGAATATGAAGAAGCCCTTTCTTCCTCTCCTTATGTATATGAGATCATTCTTAACAGACCTGTCTCGTCTGTCGGCTATGTCCACAGAGAGTTTCTTGAAAAACATCCTGGACAGCTGCTCGATCTCATAGTTCTTCGTATAGTTTACCAGAATGAGCCTGATCTCATCACTCATCGTCTTCGTTCTCCCACTTTCCTGTCAGGAACGGATTCGTCTTCTTTTCAATTCCCATCTTTGAGAAGTGGTTATGTCCCGGCAGTACCTTGACTTCATCGTCGGTAACTGTCCGGACAAGCTTTTTAAGGCTCTTCATGAGGGTGTCCATATCCCCGCCCTCCAGGTCTGTCCTTCCGACTGTGCCGGCAAAGAGCGTGTCGCCGCTGAAGAGCATGTCATCGCAAAGGATGCAGTATCCGCCCGGGGTATGTCCCGGTGTTGCAATGACTGTAAAATTCATCTCACCCACCTCGAACTTTGCCTCGTCCACGAACGGGATGGTATCAGTGTATCCGTACAGCCGAGCATCTTCCTCTCCGAGATAGACGGGGCAGTCAAAGGCTTCTCTCGCCTCCTTGAGAGTTTCCGTGTGGTCCCTGTGGCCGTGAGTAAGGAAAATTGCCTTCATCTGGGCTCTGTCATTTTCAAGTATCCTCTGGACCTTCGAAATGTCTTCAGAGCAGTCGATCATGACCCGGTTTCCCTTGTTGTCGGTGATGAGATAGCAATTGGTATAAAAAGGTTCCTTGCCGTAGAGATGATATGGTTTCATCTGTGTCTCTCCTATTTCTTCCACTCATCGGTGTCGATAATAATGGTAACCGGACCGTCATTCGTAAGGTTAATCTGCATATCTGCGCCGAACTCCCCGTGAACGACCTTCCTGAATCCGGATGACTGTATCTCAGAGAGGAATTTCTCATAGATTGGGATGGCAGTTTCGGGACGTGCGGCTTTGACGAAGGAAGGTCTTCTTCCCTTCTTAGTGTCGGCATACAATGTGAACTGGCTTACAACCATGCAGTCAAGCCCGAGCTCGACTCCTCCTATGTTCATCTTCCCGTCCCGGTCTTCAAAGATCCTGAGGTCGGCTATCTTCTTGGCTACCGCCCGGGTGTCCCGGGGATCGTCGCCCTCCTTGACGCCGAAAAGGACTACAAGACCTGCATCCATATACTGTTTCTCACCGCCGTTTACGGTGATCCACGCGTTCTTGACTCTCTGAATAACTGCTCTCATGTGTATTAAACTCTTTCTACTGATATTATCGTCTTGGCCTTGTTGAGCTTTGCGATTATGCTGTTCAGATGCTCTGTATTTGCGACCCCTATGGTGACATTCATGCCCAGTCGACCGTCGCTGGTCTGTCTGGCATTCAGGGCGAATATCGGGACCCTGATATTCGACAGTATATTCGACACATCCGCAAAGGCCATTCCGTTGTCCAGCGCGACAATCTCAAGGTTCGCCTTGAAATCTTCCTTTATGTCTTCCGCCCAGTAGGCGTTCACCCATCTGTTCCTGTTTTCAGGACTGATGCTTTCAGGCTGTGCGTTTATACAGTTCTTCTTGTGTATCGATACTCCGGATCCTCTGGTCACGAAGCCGACTATCTCATCGCCCGGCAGAGGGTTGCAGCATTTGGAGAATTTTACCAGACAGTTCTCCAGGCCTTCAACGATGACTCCGTTGCTGCTTTTCGCCTTTCTTACCGGCGCCACCACCTTGACGACAGGCTCCGGCTCAGCAGTTTCCTTCTGGATCTTGGTGTACATGTCCCTGGCCCTGAAAATGACCTTGGACATCTGCATTCCGCCGTATCCGATGGACGCATACAGCTCGTCCCGGGTGTTCAGCTTTAGTCTCTTTGCAAGAGTCTCGACAAACTCTTCGTATTCCCGGTCCGGAACACTTATGAGGTTTCTTCTGAGTTCCTTCTCAAGGGCGTTCCTGCCCTCTTCGATGTTCTCTTCCTTCCTCTCCTTCTTGAACCAGGCCCTGATCTTGCTTCTGGCTTCCGAAGTCTTGACTATGTTCAGCCAGTCTCTGGAAGGTCCCTTGTCCTTTGGTCCGAGGACGACCTCTATGATCTCACCGTTATTGACCTTGTAATCGATCGGGACCATCTTGCCGTTGATCTTGGCTCCGATCATCCTGTTTCCTACCGCTGAGTGAATGGCGTAGGCAAAGTCTATCGCCGTCGCGCCGGCAGGAAGATTGATGACGTCTCCCTTAGGAGTGAATACATATATCTCATCCGGCACCAGGTCGCTTTTGATACCCCGGAGCAGTTCCGATTCGTCATCTGACTCCTGCTGTCTTTCAAGGAGCTGTCTGACCCATCTGAGCCTGTCCTCCATATTGTCATCGCCTTCGATGCCGCTCTTGTATTTCCAGTGGGCGGCAACGCCGTATTCGGCGATATAATGCATGTCCCAGGTCCTTATCTGGATCTCGAACGGAATTCCTGTACTGCCGATCACGCTCGTGTGCAACGACTGGTACATATTGGCCTTAGGCGAAGAAATGTAATCCTTGAACCTGGAAGGTACAGGACGGAACATATCATGAACGATCATCAGCGCATTGTAGCACTCCTGGACCGTGTGGAGGATTATCCTCACGGCATATATGTCATATATCTCTCCGTAGTCCCTGTTCTGAATATATACCTTTCTGTAAACTCCGTAGACGCTCTTGACCCTTCCGAAGACGGAAGCGTCCTTTATTCCGAACTCATCAAGCTTAGCCTTGATCACGCTGACCGTATCGTCAACGAACTTCTGGGCATTGATGTTTCCCTCTATGACATGCTCAACATCTGCATATCCGACAGGGTCCAGAATTTTCAGGGATATGTCCTGCAGTTCATCTTTTATCTTGCTCATTCCCAGTCGCTGGGCTATAGGAGCATAGATGTCCATGACCTCGAGAGCCTTATCCCTCTGTTTCTGAGGAGACCAGCCGGCTGCCGTTCTCATATTGTGCAGCCTGTCGGCGAGCTTTATGATCATGACTCTGACATCCTTGCTCATCGCAAGGAGCATCTTCCTGAGGTTCTCAGCCTGTTCGTCTTCTACGGTGGAAAACTGGATCTTTCCGAGTTTCGTTACGCCGTCCACCAACCGGGCTATATCCCGGTTGAAATTCTTTTCGATGTCCTCGATGGTGACTTCCGTGTCTTCCACTACATCATGCATTATCGCTGCGGCGATAGTTGCAGAATCCATGCCCTGTTCCACGAGTATGCCTGCAACTTCCAAAGGATGCTCTATATACCGCTCGCCGGTCTTCCTGAACTGTCCGGCATGGCTTTTGTCAGCGAGCTCGAAGGCTCTGTCTATCAGCTCGAGATCATATTGTCTTCCGGATTCAATAAGCAGTTTTTTCAAAGCTTCGTATTTCATGGCACCCTCCTTTCACTGCAATGACAGCAGTATTTTGCTGGACATCAAGTCCTTTTTGCCTTCCACCCGTACGGGCGCAAAGCTGTTTATGTAATCGCTTCTCCTGACCTCTATGAGTCCGAGGTCCAGAAGAACATCTATTATCACCCGGATCTTGCCGCTCGGCATGTCCGGAAATGCTATGAACAGAGGTCTGAGATCGTCTGCGTGGACCCTGCCCTGCATTATTGCCCTGTATATTGCAGCAACATCGTTCCTGTCAGGCCTGAGCTGCCGCTTTTCGTCCCGCGTAAGCAGGAAACCGTTCTTGAACCGGTTATATGTATCGTAGGAGTCCACTATCGAATCCGACATTCCCGCCGGCCTTATCTCCCTGATCCTTGCTGAAACCATATCGCCCGCATCGGAAGAATAGATCGATGCAGTAAAGCAGATGTCGACCATGTCTCCCGGGGCGAAGGCTATCTCCGCAGGAGAAGTGTTGAACATGATGCCTGCAAGCGAATATGCCCCGTCCGACACCTTAATCCTGACGTGCTTTCCTCCCGATACGGGAATGACTGCTGTCAGCTGAAGTCCGGTGGCCACAAAGGACGGGCTCGGATTTCCGTTTCCGAAAGGCTGAAGGACATCTATCTGCGAAACGTTCTGGGTGTTGATCTCACTGAGGGAGACCAGACATCCCGCATCCAGATCTGCGGTCCTCAGAAGGTTCACGTCGTTTCTGGCCAGCTCGTTGATCCGCTTTCTGAAGGATTCAAGCTTTTCCTCCGCTATCGTCATTCCGGCTGCCAGCTCATGGCCTCCGAAGCCCAGCAGATATTCACTGGTCTCATCCAAAGCCTTGTGGAGATTGAAGCCCTTTACGCTTCTTCCGCTTCCCTTGAAGTCATCACCGTCTCTGGTGAAGACTATTGCCGGTTTTGAGTATCTTTCCACAAGTCTGGAGGCAACGATCCCTATTACACCGGGATGGTAATCCTCGCCCCAGACGACGATTATCCTGTCCTTGAGGATCCGGTCGTTATCCTGAAGCTCGGCGGCGATCCCCTCCGCGATCCTGTTCTGGATCTCCTGTCTCTCCCTGTTCTCTGCCTCGAGAGCGTCAGCCATCTCCCTGGCCTGCTCCTCGTCGTCGCACAGGAGCAGTTCAAGAGCTTCGGTGGCATCCTTGATCCTTCCGGCGGCATTTATCCTCGGTGCGATCGTGTATGAGACGTTTTCGCTTGTCACCTGCCTGTTGTCCAGCCCGCTGACCTTCATCAGTGCTGCGAAACCGGTCCTCGGCTCGTTGTTGAGCATGTCCAGTCCGACCTTGACCAGCGTCCTGTTTTCTCCCTCCATGAGCATGAGGTCTGCAATGGTCCCTACTGCGACATAGTCAGCATAGAAATCGGCAAGATCGGCGCAGTCAGCCTCCTCCATTGCGCAAACGAGCTTGAATGCGACTCCTACTCCTGCAAGGACCTTGCAGGGAGAATTATCATCTGCCCTGAGCGGATCCACTACCGCGCATGCGGCGGGCAGTCTGTCCTTCGGGATATGATGGTCGGTAATGACCACGTCAAGTCCTATGGCATTGGCATGGTCTACCTGTTCGATTGCAGCTATTCCGTTATCTACGGTGATGACAAGATCGACGCCCTTTTCCTTCAGTTTTGTCAGTACATCACTGTTAAGTCCGTACCCCTCGCTCTCTCTGTTGGGGAGCTTGTAGTACACTCTTGCCCCAATGTTCTCAAGATAAGAAAACAGAGTTGCCGTGGCGCAGACCCCGTCCACGTCATAGTCGCCGTAAACGACTATCTTTTCCTCGTTCCTGACAGCTTTCCATATCCTTTCCACGGCTTTGTCCATGTCCTTCATCAGGAATGGGTCGGACAAAGGAGCGTCGACCAGGAACTTTTCCCTGGCAGAGAGCCTGTCGGTGACCTGCTTGGATATGAGAACCTTGGCAAGAAGACTTCCGACCCCAAGATCGCCTGACAGCTGTTTTACCTGTCCCTCGGGGTACCGGCCCACTTTCCATTTTCTGTAAATCATCTATACCTCAATTAAATATTTATATCACGTCACTTAGATCCGGCGACCTGTAAATGGTGCAGATCTGCTGGGCTACTCTGACGCCGTCCACTGCAGCGCTCATTATTCCGCCGGCGTAACCGGCTCCCTCTCCGGCAGGATATAGCCCACCTATCCTGCTCACATATTCTCCGTTTCTCTCTATCCTGACAGGCGATGATGTCCTTGTCTCGGGGCCGGTAAGCACTGCGTCCGCTACAGCGAATCCGGATATTCTGGCATCCATTACCGGAAGGGCTTCTCTCAGGCCCTTTGTAACGTAATCAGGAAACAGGAGGTCAAAGTCTGCCTCCCTTACTCCCATCGGATATGTCGGTATTATTCTTTTTATGTCCATTCCGGACTTGCCTTCGAGGAACCTTCCCACCGTCTGCGCCGGAGCGCAGTAGTCACTGCCTCCAAGCAGATACGCCTTGTGTTCAAGCTCTCTCTGGAAGCTTATCCGCTTCCTGTAATCCGAGTCAAAATCCTTTTCGCTGACGGAGACCACCAACGCACTGTTGGAATTTCTGCCGTCTCTCGCATGCCTCGACATGCCGTTTGTCACTACCGTGTCCGTCTCGCTCCGGGCGGCGACCACCGTTCCTCCGGGACACATGCAGAAGGTATATACTCCCCTTTCTCCCCTGGTCCATGAAAGCTGATATTCACCCCTTGAAAGGTTCGGATGCCCCGCCAGTCCGTGATACAGCGCTCTGTCTATATCTTCCTGAAGATGCTCGATCCTGACTCCAACGGAGAACGGTTTTGCAACGAGCACCGCTCCCCTGTTTTCAAGGATCCCGAACACTTCCCTTGCGGAATGGCCGGTCGCAAGAATGACCGTCTGGGCAGGGAAATCTCCCCTGTCGGTCCTGACAGCGCATACGTTTCCGTTTTTGGTGACTATATCCGTCATCCTTGTGTTGAAAAGGATCTCGCCGCCCCTTGAAATGATGTCTTCCCTGATGTTCTTTACCACATCTCCCAGAAGATCCGTTCCGATGTGCGGTTTTGCCTTTCTGGTTATCTCATCCGGAGCGCCGTGGCTTACCAGCCGTTCGAGTACCCAGTTGCATCTGGGATCATTTATCCTGGTCGTCAGTTTTCCGTCTGAAAAAGTCCCGGCTCCGCCTTCGCCGAACTGTACATTGGTGAAAGGATCGAGCTTTCTTTGCGTCTCGAATCTCTTTACGGCTTCATTCCTCTCATCGACGGTACCGCCCTGCTCAATCACCAGAGGCCTCATTCCCATATATGCGAGTGCCAATGCCCGCATGAAGCCCGCGGGACCGAATCCTATCACTACAGGCCTGGTCTCCATCGGCTTCGGACCTATCTCAAATCGTATCTCCGCCGGCGCCTTGAGCTGCATGTCAGGATCCCTGGCAGAAAGCATTGCCTCAAGCGCGGGGTCTATCAGAGACATGCCTACGCTGTATACCAGAGACACCTTTCCTTTCCTCGCGTCGATGCTGACCTTGTTTATCCAGCATTCCCTTATCCGGGAGTGCTTCAGTCCTGTCTTCCTCACTGCCGCGGAGATCGCATCCTCCTGTCGGGAGTCAACGCCGAGCCTTATGTTATTACAGATTATCATGGGCTCCTCCGCCAGCAAAAAGATCAGATCTTTATATTTACCAGGTACACTCCCCTGACATATACCTTGTCAGTTGAAGGAATAAGAAATTCTACTTCGACAGATTTCGTGCCCTGTCCCGAACCGATCCTGGCAGCATCCACCTGGGCAATAACTCCGCCTTCGCTGAGGCTCTCGATCCGTTCCTTCTCTCCTACCAGATCCACGCTGGTGATCTCCTTTGTGAGAACAGACACTTTTCCGTCCGCATCGTTGATGACCTTTATCTCATCTACGGTGATGAGCTTCTCTGACAGATTGGATGAAGAAATGTTCACCGAGACCCGTGAAGTTTCGTCCATGGTCATATATCCCGTAGGAAGCTTTACCTCAAATGTATACGGCTCGTCAGTCTTAAGCGTTGACAGGTCGATATATCCGACCACATAATCCGTCAGTGACCCGGCAATGCTGCTCGGAACGGCCAGATGGATCTCGCTCCTTGACAGTGACTGGTGCAGCACATCGGTATCGAAGCCCTGAGGGACATTTACATAATCGACCCTGACAGGCAGCGTGACTTCCCGGAGTACCGGGATGGTTATCTCCACCTGGTCATCGCTGAATGTCATCCGGCTCCTGTCCACTTCCGCGCCGTTTTCGTCATACATGATGATGGTCGCAGGCTTCACTGAAGTCTGATAGATGGTCTCCTCCGTCTCTGTCACCGCAACCACTCTTTTGATGCTGTCCACCTTGTTCTTCGGTCCCGTGATCGTCACCGTGGACGGATTTACGGTCGCCACGCCGACTATGTTGTCACCAGAAACGACGATGCTGGATATGTCCATGGACAGAGGAAATTCTTTTGTGACCAGAGTGTCGAACCTTACCGTGACATAGTCCTGGCTCAGCGAATCGATGCTGAAGTTCTTGACGCTGGAGGTCTTTTCTGCAGTCAGAGTAAAGGTATATATTCCCGATCCGTCGATCGCCGTTATGTTCGGATAGACTATTATGTCCTCCTTTGAAAGGTCTCCCGTGGCGCTTCTGGCACCGGAAACATAGACATCGACCGTGTCAACATCCATCTCTATGACATCCAGACCCATGGACTGATACAGGCTCTGCCTGTACTGCATGTTTATCGGCACGTTCCTGATCACTGTGCTGTGCTGGTTATTTACGTATACGACCACATAGCCCCACAGGAGGACCGCGCTGAGCACGGATATAAGGAAAAGAAATCTGTTGTCGTCAAGAAGACGTGAAAATTTACCGTTTTTCAATCTCTTTCCTCCTGAATAAGCCCTTGCCTCCGTTCTTTGCGGCGAGTATAGGGTCAACGAATTCCATGTTCAAGATGTTGTAAAGTCCCTCTCTGTCCAGACCTCTCACTATCTCGCCCTTCTGGGCTATCGATATGATGCCTGTCTCCTCGCTGACAATCAGCATTATCGCATCGGATATCTCAGACAATCCCAGAGCCGCGCGGTGTCTGGTGCCCAGATCCTTACTGATTTCAAGATTGTCACTTAGCGGCAATACGCAGCCCGCATAGGTTATCTTGCCGTCGTGTATTATCGTTGCACCGTCGTGCAGAGGAGTTCCTTCGTAAAATATCGTGCCGAGTATCTCCGGCGTGACATCCGCGTTGATCGGAGTGCCCGAAGGCTTTATCTCCTGGAGGCTTGAAAACTTTTCCATGACGATGAGAGCTCCGGTCTGCTTTTCGCTCATTCTCTCGACGCCGTCGCAGACGGCAGCTATCGCCTTTCTCAGCCTGTCCACCTCTCTCTCTTCAGGAGCAGGTCTCCTGAACAGTGAAAACTCAAATATCTTGCCTGAGCCGAGCTGCTCTATAGTCCTTCTCAATTCCGGCTGGAACACCACGAGGAAGCTTATGAACGCAACGCTCATCAGCCTCTCGATCAGCCACGAAACTGTCTTCAGCCTGAGCTGTGTGGCCAGAATGTACAGAAGAAAGACTACGACCACCCATCTTAAGAGCTCAAACAGCCTTGTGTGTTTGAGTGACTTCAGCACGTAATAGATCAGTGCTGCAATGATGCCCATATCCAGTAAATCCATGATGCTGATACTCTTCAGCACTGAAAGTAGACTGGTCAGAAATCCCGCAAAATTCATCTTTGTCCTTCTATGTGTATATATGCATGATCCAGACAAGGGTCCGTCCCTTATCTGCTATTTCTCTATCATATTATTTTATCACATACAAAAAAAGATGTGAACATTCACACCTTTATTTGTCATCTTAATTTAATATATATATGAGGAGGCTCAGAAGTCCTGACATCATTTGCTTATGAGTGCGACGCTGTGGCAGGCTATGCCCTCTCCCTTTCCGGTGAAGCCGAGCCCTTCCTCAGTGGTGGCCTTGACAGATACACAATCGGGATCTATCCCCATGGCACCGGCCATGTTTTCCGCCATCTGTTTTTTAAACGGTGCAAGTTTGGGTCTCTGGCACAGGATCGTGACATCGACATTGACTATGCCATAGCCCTCTTCCTTTATGAGCCTTGCTGTCTCCTGCAGAAGCTTGAGACTGTCTGCACCCCTGTACCTTTCGTCGCTGTCAGGGAAATGGCCGCCTATGTCTCCGATATTGGCCGCTCCCATCAGAGCGTCTATAACGGCATGAACTACGACATCCCGGTCTGAATGGCCGTCCAGTCCCTTTTCATACGGAATATCTACTCCTCCCATGATAAGCGGTCTTCCCTCGACCAGTCTGTGAACATCATATCCATGTCCTATCCTCATGGCACTCCTCCTTCCAAGGTCTTCCTTTGTCGTAAGCTTTATATTATCTCTATCGCCTTCGACGACTCTGACGGGCTTTCCCGCCCTCTCGAATATCTGAGAGTCATCCGTGACGCTGTCATCCTCAAAGAGCTCTGACAGTTCCCTGTACCGACTCAGATCGAACACCTGCGGAGTCTGGACCGCATAAATCCTGCTTCTGTCTAGGGACGAGGAAACGAAGCCGTCCCGGACGACCTTTACGGTATTTACCTCTCCCACCGCAGGTATGGCTGCCCCGAATTCACAGCCCGCCCGAATGACATCGCTGATTAACCTCTGGCTGACGAAGGGTCTTGCCCCGTCATGTATCGCCACAAATTCCCGGTCATTTATCCGGGCGAGCGCATTCTTTACCGAGATGTTTCTGGTCTCACCGCCTCTGACGATCCGGCTCACCTTTTCCAGCCGGCCGCATTCTCTTTTTATCTCTTCGATATTATCACCCGCGGCGATGACTATCTCGTCCACGAACGTGTTCGCCGAAAGAGCTTCAACGCTCCTTTTTATGACACTCCTGCCGTCGATCTCAAAAAGCATCTTGTCAAAGCCCATCCTGGTGCCTTTGCCTGCCCGGACGACGATTGCGGCGATCTTCTTGTCCTTGTACATTTCTTGCTCCTTCAATACCGTTTCAGAAAAAGACTGCAGGGAACGAAGCGTCCCGACAGTCCCTTCGGATGACATGCCGGACCGGCTTGTCAATCAGGTATTCAGTTCAATATCGAACCAGTTGTTCTCCCGTGAGAACAGCCACTCCAGACCTCTTCTTCTCTCCATTACTATCTCGTCGTCAAGCCCGCCGACCTCTGTCTCCGGGTTGATCCTCTTCTCCGTGGTCGCCCAGTGGTATCTGTAGTAAAGATCCAGCATGTCCAGCAGTTCGTCGGTATCCCTGAGCTTGCAGTTGGCCTTGAACTGTTCCATGTTCTCGCAGTCTCCCACCAGCTGTATGGCTGTGTAGACATCACATGGTTCTCCGCCGTTCTCTATGTTCTCAACGAGTCCAAGCGCCCAGACCAGTGCCCAGTAAGCCTCGTATTCCCACGAAACGTCCACGGCGTCCTGCTCTGAATATGTTCCGTTGAATACTCTCTTCTCCACCGGATTGAGCTTGAAGGATACGCCGAATTCATCCAGTTTCTTAAGGAAGAAAGATACCGATTCGGGATAATTTCCCTCGTTTATGTCGCATGCGACCTGGGTGGAAAGCAGCGTTGCCACCGCCCTCTCACATATCTCATCAAAGCTTCTTAATCCGGCTTCAGTAGACTCTTCAATGACGGGAAGGCTCTCCAGCAAGGCTATTCCTCTCCCCCTGAGCTTTTCATTGTTAAGCTCTCTTCTCTCTTCAGGCGTTTTCATCGGTTTTCTCCTTCACACTCTTTATATCCTGTAACTCGAACCTGTATTTCTGTCCGTTTTTGTTGACTTCTTCAAAAAACATGTCATAAGGCCTGCACCACAGACGTCCTTCTCCGTAGAGCTGCCTGTAAGCTACCATCTTCTCACCCGTCTCGGAATGATATATGACATCCTCCAACAGGTAGTAGTCTCCTTTGTAGTGTCTGTATATCCCTTTGAGCTTGAATCTTTCCATCTATCCCCACCTCGCTTCGATGAGAGGGGCATCCCAGAATATCTTTCCTCCAAGCTCATCTGCCAGCAGGTCCGCCTCCTGTCTTAATGAAAGCATGAAGTTCTCTTCCTTTTTCCTGGATCTGCGTCCTTTGGCCGAATAGATGCACTTTTGTGACCGGGCATCGTAGCTGACGGCAAAATCCTCAGGGTCGTTGTGCGGGAAGAATGAAACCCCCACTTCATATGCGATGCTGCCTTCCTCGCTGGTGGCGGTAAGCCTAATCGCAGCCCGGTGCCTCTCGACTCCGTTATATGTGCAGTCGGCTTCAAAATACTGTGAATATACATCAATGACCTTCATTTTTGCCCTCCAGCATCCGTTTCATCCGATCGGCGCTCAGCCTTGCGACAAAGTGCTCCGAATCATAGACATCATCCTTATTGACAGCATCAACAAAATCCCGGTACGGTATCTGACCGGCCATAACGGGTCCGTTCCCCAGATCGCATATGAATCCTACTGACCACTCGCTGACCTTGACCGAATCGTTCATCAGGATCGCAGGCTCATACGGCAGGACCGTGGGCACATCCTCCGTCAGCGAGTATACGCCTACTATGCCGTCGCTGTCCTTCAGCTGGTATAGCCTGGGTGCGCCGTAGAAGCAGTCCTTTTTCTGAAGCAGGTCCAGAACGTCCTCGAATATCTTGGAGTTACCTCTGATTACCTCAAGTTCCCGTTTCCCCATACATACGGGATTCTGAGCTCCGAAGATGTAAAACGGTCCGTCGCCTTCCTGTATTTTCTGCCGCCATTCTGACAGAGCCTTTTCGCTGGTCTTGGCATCCCGGACGATGCAGTCATCGATCTTGTCAAAGGTCGTCCTGACGCCGTCCCTGTAGAAGACATCCGTCTTCATCAGCTCGCAGAGTTTCTTTATGTAACTGTAAAAGAACAGTATGTCCGCGTCGGTCGTCGGAAGCGGCATGGAAAGATCGATCTCACCCTTGCCTATCCTCACTTCATAGCCTCTGCCGATCTTGGACAGGCTGAAAACGACGGTCCATTCAGAGATCTTTCCTCTTTGCAGC
>CAZDOS010000034.1:0-19792 GCA_964507095.1 uncultured Oscillospiraceae bacterium
ATCGGGCACAAAAAAGCCGCCTACCTTTCGATAGGCGACTTTGTCTTCAGTCTGACACACCCGTCGATGACGGGTGTGTCTGATTGTTAAACCTTATTTGACAATAAGGTTGACCATTCTTCCGGGAACATAAATCTCCTTGACGATGGTCTTTCCTTCTGTCTGGATCTTGACGTTGGCATCGTTCTTTGCCGCTTCGATTATCGTGTCCTTGTCAGCGTCTGCCGGCACATTCACTCTGCCTCTGAGCTTTCCGTTGACCTGGACCGGGATCTCGACCATGGCATCGACACAGTAAGCCTCGTCGAAGTCAGGCCATTTGGCCGTGGATGCATGTCCCTCGAAGCCCATCATCTCCCACATCTCATCAGTCATGTGAGGTGCGAACGGATTGAGCAGGCGGACAAATGTCCGAAGCTCAAATCTGTTCAGGCTGCCCTTTGCGTAGATGTCATTGAGCAGAGCCATGAGAGCTGCGATCGCCGTGTTCATTCCCAGCGTCATGATGTCCTCACCGACCTTCTTTATGGTCTTGTTGAAAGGTCTGATGAGTTCTTCTGAATAACCGTCTCCCTCTGTGACCATGTCCATCAGGTTCCAGGTCCTTTCAAGGAATCTTGAACAGCCCTTGATGGATGTCGAGCTCCAAGGAGTTGCCTTGGTGAAGTCACCCATGAACATCTCGTAAAGGCGGAAAGTATCTGCGCCGTACTCAGCTACCACATCGTCAGGATTTACCACGTTGCCGCGACTCTTGGACATCTTCTCCCCGTTCTCGCCGAGGATCATTCCGTGGCTCGTTCTCTTTGCGTAAGGCTCAGGGCAAGGAACCGCCTTGATGTCATAGAGGAACTTGTGCCAGAATCTGGAGTAGAGCAGATGGAGAGTGGTATGCTCCATGCCGCCGTTGTACCAGTCAACAGGCATCCAGTACTTGAGCTTGTCCATGTCCGCAAATGTCTTGTCATTGTGCGGATCGATATATCTCAGAAAGTACCAGGAGGAACCTGCCCACTGAGGCATGGTGTCAGTCTCTCTCTTTGCAGGGCCGCCGCAGCATGGGCATGTTGTGTTGACCCAGTCGGTTACTCTTGCCAGAGGCGAATCGCCTTCGCCTGTCGGCTCATAATCCATGAGGTCAGGAAGTACCAGCGGCAGTTCGCTCTCATCGATAGGCTGCCAGCCGCATTTCTCGCAATATACCATAGGTATCGGCTCGCCCCAGTAACGCTGTCTTGAGAAGATCCAGTCTCTGAGCTTGTAGTTCGTCTTTTCCTCTCCGATGCCCTTTTCCTCAAGGTATCTGGTCATGGCGACCTTGGCCTCGGGAACGGTCATTCCGTTGAGGAATCCGGAATTGACGACTGTATCAGTGTCTTTTCCGACATATACTTCCTTCTGGACATCTCCGCCGGAAACGGTCTCAACTATCGGAAGTCCGAACTTCTTCGCAAACTCCCAGTCACGTCCGTCGTGTGCAGGCACGGCCATGATGGCTCCCGTACCGTAGGTTGCGAGGACATAGTCGGCAACGAAGATCGGTATCTCCTTTTCGGTCACAGGATTGATGGCCTTCACGCCCTTGATCTCCACACCTGTCTTCTCCTTTGAGAGCTCAGTGCGTTCCATGTCGTTCTTCTTTGCGGCCTCTTCCCTATAGGCTATGACCTCGTCATAGTTTGTTATGGAGTCTTTCCATTTCTCAACGAACCTGTGCTCAGGAGCAATTACCATGTATGTCGCTCCGAACAGTGTGTCAGGTCTTGTCGTATATACTTCGAGATCGTCACCCTCGGTGGTCCGGAATCTGAGCTGTGCGCCCTTTGACCTTCCGATCCAGTTTCTCTGCTGGATGACTACAGGCTCGATGAAATCGACCATGTCGAGATCATCCGCGAGCTTGTCCGCGTATTCTGTTATCTTGAGCACCCACTGGCTCTTCACCTTGTGGATGACCTGTCCGCCGCAGCGTTCACAAACGCCGTTTACGACTTCCTCATTGGCCAGAACGACCTTGCAGCTAGTGCACCAGTTTACGTTCATCTCCTGCTTGTGGGCAAGGCCGTGCTTGTACAGCTGAAGGAATATCCACTGCGTCCACTTGTAGTAGCCCGGATCCGTGGTGTTGACCTCTCTGTCCCAGTCGAAGGAGAAGCCGAGCATCTTGAGCTGCTCCTTGAAGTGGGCAATGTTCTTTGCTGTGAACCGTGCCGGATGAACATGATTCTTCATGGCATAGTTCTCGGCAGGAAGTCCGAATGCATCCCAGCCTATAGGGAAAAGGACATTGTATCCGTTAGCTCTCTTGTATCTGGAAATGACATCCATGGCAGTATATGACCTCGGATGGCCCACGTGGAGTCCCTGTCCGGAAGGATAAGGAAACTCGATCAGACCGAAAAACTTCGGCTTGGTGAAATCATCCTCTGCCTTGTAAATCTTTTCTTCATCCCATATCTTCTGCCACTTTGGCTCGATGGTCTTAAAATCGTATCTCTTCATGTTGTTCTCCTCAATGCTCGATCAAAGTTCGATCTCTATCTCTTCTCCATCTGCCCAAAGCTTGTCAAGATTGTAGTACTCTCTTGCCTCAGGATGGAAAATATGCACGATAACGGTATCGTAATCCATCAGTATCCAGTTTCTGGACTCATAGCCTTCGATCCTTGTCGGCTCCAGGCCCAGATCCTGCCTTAGCTTAAATTCTACCTCATCGGCCAATGACTTGACCTGAGTAGTCGACGAACCTGTAGCGATGACTATGTAGTCTGTCACTATGGTCAGGTCCATGATCTTTAGGACTTTAATGTCCTGCGCTTTCTTGTTGTCCAGTATCTTGGCAACAGCTGTTGACAGCTCTAAACCCTTCATATCCATTCCTCCTTTGCAAGATTCTTCACAACAATGTGTAAAGTCATTATATTAATTTTTGATATCATATTCAAGTTAATGCAATTTTGTTGTATGACAAAACAACAACATGCCGTTACGCGCCCGGGTCTTCGGGTGATTTGCCCAAAATGTCGGCTATGGTCCTTATGCTCCGAGCCGTTACGCCGTAATCAGCCACCACTTCTCCCCGCGGAGGCATGTAAGGCATCGTAAGATCCCGAGCCGTCTTCTTCTCCTGGTAAGGTCTGCAGTATTCATTGAGCAGATCAGCCCATTCTCTCTCCTCGCAGATGAGCACATTGCTTCGCGTCGTCTTTCCGGTCCTGATGACATCGTATCCGTGAAGAGGCGGCTTTACGAGAGTCATGTCGCTGTACTGGAGCGAGAATCCGAACTTGCCGATAGATGCGACGGTCGTCCAGTGCATGTCCGTGGTGATCTGGGAAGTGAACCTGCTCATTATTTTGATAAAGTCAGAAGTGTTGAGGTTCTCCATGAAGTACTTGATCACGGCTGCGTAGAAGTAGCCCTGGACCTCCAGTCTCTGGATGTCCGCGTTTGCGTAATTCCTGTTTCTGACTATCTGCTCGGCTGTCTGTCCGTCAACATAATACCAGCCCGGTTCCTCGATGATGACCTCTCCGTTGGGTCCACCGTTTTCATCCTTGAGCTGAATGGTGTACGGTACATACATCCTCAGTCCCCCATCGATGGAATCGACCATCTGGATGAAGCCTTCCATGTCGAGGGTCACATAGTGGTCAACAGGTAGCTTGAGCTTGTCATTGACTACCTTGACGAGATCCATGATAGGATTCTCGGAGCCGTTATTCCCATAGACGGAATTGATCTTTCCAGTCCCGTACGTGTTGACGTCATCACCGATATATGTATCTCTCGGGATCTGGAAAGCGGTAGCCTTCTTTCCCTTTATGTCAAGCGTGACATACATTATGACATCGGTATTTTTGGATGTTCTTCCCTCATCCCAGTCTATGCCGCAGACCAGTATGTTAATCACATCTTCCCTTAGATCTTCTGCCGTCCTGATGTCAGGTTTTATCTCCTCGCCGTGTTCGTACAGGCCTTCGATATATTTGTTGACACCGAAAGCAATCACTCCTATGACAGCTGCCGCTATGAGAAGGTTCCTTATCAGCTTCCCTCTCTTGCGCCGCTTGACCCGTCTTCGTTTTTCGCTTTCCGTCACCCTTGTGTGACCGTTGTTCTCTTTGGCCAAAATCAATCTCTCCTGTCTGTTATCTTCTCGCGTTCAGCTTCTTGAAATATTCATAAGCTTCAACGCTGTCTTCGTCAAGGGCACCGCCCTTTGTATTGATCCACCGTATGCTCTCTCCCAGAGCCGCTTCCATGGCCCTGTCAAGGTCCTGTAAGGCAATCCGAGTGAGATAATCCTTTTCCGGATACTGCCTTTCCGGGCTGAGCATGTCCGCAAGATAGATCACTTTTTCAAGATCGCTCATCCCCGCTCTTCCGCAGGTGTGGCTTCTTATGGCATTGATCATGTCCTCATCCTCAATGCCCATCTCTTTTTTGATGTAGTCCGCCCGTGCAAAGCCGTGAAGCACCGGAAGAGGCTTTGTCCTTGCCCTCTCGCCTTCGCTGTTGACAGCTCTCCTGACGAGAGTTTCTTCATCGACCTGCTTCATTATATCATGAAGCAGTCCGGCGAGATATGCCTTGTCGGGATCTGCCCCGTGCCTTTCCGCAAGTTGTCTGGCGAATCCGGCAACATTGTAGGTATGTCTTGCCCTTTTTTCCCTGAGAAGAAGGCTGATGAGCAACCTTGCCGTGCCGACGTTTCTTTCATATTCGTCTTCGGAGTAAATGCTGTACTCCTTTATCTCTTCGGCCACCTTCCGGGGCAGAAGACCGGACAGATCCTTACCTTCCCGAGCCATCTGTCTTATCCGTGTAGAGGATATCTCGAATACGGGAGCCTTCAGGTATTCAGTGTCAGGAGACAGTTCCCTGATGACATCAACTGCCTGCTTCAGGTCTTCGTCCCCGTCATTGTCTCTGGCAAGCACCAGAAAAGCCGTGTTTCTGGCAAGCGTCTCCCAGTTTCTCCAGGTCGGCATCGTCTTTGCGCTGTCTTCTCCTATCAGGAAGAAAATCCTGGAGTCGGGGTATTCCTCCTTGAGATGGTTTACCGTAAGATAGCTGTAGCTCTTGCCCTCCTGCCTGCTCTCATAGTCAGAGACTTCGATCTCATCGCCCAGAGGGGAAAACGCCAGCTGAGCCCAATGACTCCTGATCTCAAAGGGCGCCTTGCAACTTGCCTTATGACCCGGAGTGCCGGTCGGCATAACGATCACTTTATCAAATGATCTTACCTTGAGGGTCTCCCTGAGAATGTTCACATGTCCGTTGTGGACCGGATCGAACGATCCGCCGAAAAGAAGTATATCCATTTTATTATCAGTAATTCAGTTCAAGTTTCCTGAGATCGTATTTTGAGTCTTTTTTCTTCTGTCTGAATATGACGATCTTCGAGCCGATCACCTGTACCGATTCGCAGCCCAGTTCACCGCAAAGCTCCTCCCGGGCCTCTCTGGCAGTATACATGCTGTTCTCAAGTACGTGGATCTTGATGAGTTCTCTTGCGTCAAGTGCGTCCGATAAGGCCTTGACGCTGTTCTCTCCTATCCCTTCCTTGCCGATCTGAAAGATCGGAGGCATCATCCGTGCCTGACTGCGCAGGAAAGCGCGCTGTTTAGATGTTAGCATATTATTCACCGTATATCTTGTAAAAATTGTTAATTAAGAATTCTTTAATCATTGCCCTGAAGGAACCGCTCAAGCTTACGCATCGCCGTTCCCCTGTGACTGATGGAGTCTTTTTCTTCCGGGGACATCTGGGCATAGCTCCTGTCTCCTACCATGAAAACCGGATCGTAGCCGAACCCGTCGTATCCCAGTCTCTCTTCGCCTATGTATCCTTCGCACGTTCCAATGAAGACATGGTTTTCCCCGTTCGAAGGATCATACATGCATACCGCACTGACGAATCTTGCAGTCCTGTTTTCTTTTTCCACGCCCCTGAGTTCATCGAGGAGCTTGTCTATGTTCTCGTCATCCGTCGCGTTTTCGCCGGCATATCTTGCCGTATACACGCCGGGGGCACCGTTCAGATAGTCAACTTCCAGACCGGAATCATCGCTGATAGTGATCAGAGAACACATCTTTGCGACCGTCTTTGCCTTTATGAGCGCGTTCTCGGCAAAGGTGTTGCCGTCCTCGACGATCTCGATGTCGATCCCAAGTTCCTTCAGACTCTTCCCGTGGTGACCCAGGGAATTGAGTATCCTGTTGATCTCTGCGAGTTTCTTTTTATTGTTGGTGGCTATGGCAAAATCCATGTTTATTCTCCGTCATCAAGACTTACGAGCGCCTCTGCGAAGGCCCGTGCGTCAAACTCCATGATGTCATCTATTTTTTCGCCGACGCCGATGAACCTGACCGGAATGTTGAGGCTCCTCTTGATGCTGATAACGCTGCCGCCCTTTGCGGTACCGTCCAGCTTGGTGAGGATGATGCCTGTTGCGTCAGCGGCATCCACGAACTCCTTCGCCTGGTTAATTGCGTTTTGGCCTGTTACCGCCTCAAGCACCAGCAGTGTTTCCACCTTTGCGTCAGGATTTGCCTTGGTCACGACCCTTCTTATCTTGCTCAGTTCGGCCATGAGGTTCTTCTTGTTGTGAAGCCTGCCGGCCGTGTCGCATATGACAAGGTCGTATCCTTCATTCGTGGCCTTTTCCACAGAATCGAAGATGACGCTTGCGGGATCTGTGCCTTCTCCTCTGGAAACAATGTCGACTCCGGCTCTGTCTGCCCACTCGTCAAGCTGGCTTGAAGCCGCCGCACGGAAGGTGTCTCCTGCCGCCAGCAGCACTTTTTTCCCCTGCCGCTTGTAGAAGTATGCGAGCTTTCCTATGGAAGTCGTCTTGCCGACGCCGTTGACGCCGATCACGAGTATGACAGAAGGTTTTGTGGACAGATCCATCGGGGCATCAGCCGTGAGCTGTTCCTCTATGAGTTCTCTGAGGAGCCTTATGACATCATCTCCTGTCTTTCCGAAATTCCTGAGGACTCTGGCCTCGAGTTCGGTGGTCAGGTACTGACTGGTCTCATAACCAACGTCGGCCATGATGAGCTGATCCAGAAGATCGTCATAAATGTCATCCGGGATCTTGTTTCCTGAAAGGGCCTTCGTGATCTGCGAGAACCATCCGCTCTTGGTCTTTCTCAGGCTGTCATTTAACTTGCTGTTTTTTGCCATTGTTATTTCCTCAATTGATAATCGATGGACTAAGCTGTTTCGGATCCAGCTTGAGTATCTTTGAAATTCCGTCCTCCTGCATGGTTACTCCGTACAGGACGTCCCGGACCTCCATGGTCCCTCTCCTGTGGGTAATTACCAGGAACTGAGTCGTGTCGCTGATGTCGTGCAGGTAGTTTGCGTACCTTGAAACATTCACGTCGTCAAGTGCTGCCTCTATCTCGTCCAGCACGCAGAAAGGCGACGGATTGTGGGCGAGTATGGCGAAATAGATGGATATGGCCACAAGCCGCTGTTCTCCTCCGGAGAGAGCCGACAGGCTCTTTATGACCTTTCCCGGAGGGTTGACCTTGATCTCGATCCCACTGGACAGTATGTCGCTCGGATCGGTCAGTTCGAGTTTTGCGTTGCCTCCGCCGAACATCTGCACAAAGATCCTTCCGAAGTTTTCGTTTATGGCCTTGAAGCTTTCTCCGAAAAGCTCCTGCATTTCAGTGCTGAGAGAGTTGATCAGTCTTACGAGCCGGTTCCTGCTTTCAGTAAGGTCCTCATACTGTCCCTTGAGATAGGTATATCTCTCGCTGACCTCTATGTATTCCTCTATCGCCCCGACATTGACATGGCCGAGACGTCTTATGGAGTTCCTGACCGTATTGAGCTGTCTTCTCATTTCGCTCTCGTCCTCAACAGGGACTGCGAACGGCATGGCAGTCTGCACGGTGAGTTCATACTCTTCCCAGAGCTTTGCGATAATGGAATCGTAATCCCGCTCCATCCTCTCGATCCTTTCGCCTGTTTTGGCGATCTGACCTGAAAGGCCTTCCTTCTGGCTGAGCAGTGCCTTGTTTTCTTCTGTGAGAGTGGTCCTCTCTGCTTCTATCTCGAGCCTTTCCTTTTGGATGTCTCTGTTTTCCTGCTCCTTTTCGGCGATCCTGGCTGTGTCTGTGTCGATCCGCGTCCTGATCCGGCTGACCTTCTCATTTTTCGCGTCTATTTCAGCCTGCTTTTCCTCCAGATCTCTGTTGATCCGGTCTTTTCTGGACAGGCCGGCGCTGATGGTCTCTTCTATGGTCCTGAGATTGGAAAGCTCAAGGTTGAGTTCTCCCTCAGCGGCGACCTTCTCGAGTCTCTTTGCAGAGATCGACCGTGAAACTTCGTTCTGTTCGGTGATGATCTTCTCTTCCCTGCTTCCTGCTTCAAGCAGCTGCTTTCTGAGAATGGCTGCTGCCGCGATATCGCTCTGCTGGCCTTCAAAAAGATCCAGCCTGCGCTGCCTGTTGGAAGCGATGGTCTCCTCATAACCCTTCCGGGCAGCATCAAGATCCTCAAGGTTCTTCTCATACTGGTCGACTGACCGCTTGAGCCTGGCAGCCTCCAGTTCGGCTTCCATCTTGTCACTGTTCAGCCTGGATATCTCGTTATCATAACCTTCGAGCTGGCTGTCGAGGGAATCGAGGGTGTCATTGAAGCTTTCCACCGATTTTTCGAGCTGTCCCGCCTCGCTTTTCAGCTTTTCAAGCTGCCGCGTGAGTGAAGCTATCTCTGTCTTTCTGGTGAAAAGGCCCGCGCTCTTGGCCACGGAGCCTCCGGTGAACGAACCTCCGACATTTACCTGCTGTCCGTCCAGCGTAACTATCCTGTATCTGTAATTCAGTTTTCTGGCAAGCCGTGAAGCCGTGTCGATGTCCTCGACCAGCACCGTTCTTCCCAGCAGATTTGAGATTATGCCTGAATATCTTTCGTCGACATTTACTACCCTGTCAGCCGTAATGGCGCCCTCAGGGAGCTTCTCGTTGAAATTTGAAGGTCTGACGGTATCCAGCGGAAGGAAAGTTGCCCTTCCCGCCCTGTTCTGCTTCAGGTAGTCTATCGCCCTTTTCGCGCTCTGTTCATTTTCGGTCACTATGTTCTGAAGAGCATATCCGAGAGCTATCTCTATAGCCGTCTCGTAGCCCTTTTCGACTGAAATGATCTGCGCGACGCTTCCGATTATTCCTGGAAGCCTGCCTTCCTTTCCTCTGCTGAGGACCGTCTTGACGCTCCGGCTGAAGCCGTCAAGGCTGTTTTCAAGGTCAGTGAGTATCCTTATCCTGTCTTCGATCCGCCTTGCGGAGGAAGCGTTCTCATTTCTCTTTCTGACTGCGTCATCCAGCTTTGCCGCCCGTGAATTTCTCTTCATGAGCAGGCCGTTCTTCATGTTGTTGTTTCTGGTCAGCTCCTCCCGAGTGGCATTTATGAAGTCATCGATCTCATCAGCCTGCTTTCGTGTCGATGCCAGATAATCCCGGGCGTTCTTCCTGCTTTCTCTCGTTGAGGCAAGTCCCGATTCTATGGCCCGGTTCCGGCTGTCCAGTGCGGATATGTCTATCTCGGCCTGCTGTACCCTCAGGTCGATCTCGTTTATCCTGCCGTTTAGCCGTGCGCTCCGGTCTCCGGATTCTCTCGCAGCCTCCTCGAGCTCGCCGAAGCGTTCCTCGAGCCGTGCGATCTCGCCTTCCTTGGCATCCAGCCTTTCCCTGACAAGTGCGATCTTTTCCTGCTGCCGCAGTCTCTGCTCTTCACTGTTTCTTCCTTCTCCCTCGTATCTTGCCAGTTCTTCCCTCATCGACTCCATCTGAGCCTGCCGGAAGCCCATCTCGCTTTCAAGCACCCGGATCTCGCTGGCATAACCGGCTTTCTCGCTTTCAAGAGCTCTTATCCGGTCCGTGTTCTCCCCGCTTTTGGCAAGCAGCCTGTTTGAATACAGATACCTTTCCTCGAGGTATCTGTCCTTCTCGTCTGCCTGCTCGGAGATCCTGTCGTAATCGGCCTGGAAGATCTCAAGTCTCCTCTGCTCCTCTCTGAGCATGGCCTTGGATCTGTCTATCGTGTCTATCCAGAGGGATATCTCCAGTTTCTTTCTTTCATCGGCGAGGACCAGGAACTGCTTTGCCTTCTCGCTCTCCTTTTCTAGAGGTCCGACTCTTGCCTCGAGTTCTGACAGTATGTCTGTGATCCTGGCGATATTCTGCTGAGCCGCCTCCAGTTTTCTCTCTGCCTCGTTCTTCCTGAACCTGAACTTGGCTATTCCGGAAGCCTCTTCGAATATCTCTCTTCTTCCCTCGGGCTTGGACGTCACTATCTCGCTTACTCTTCCCTGGCTGACCATGGAATAGCCGTTCCTTCCCAGTCCCGTATCCATGAACAGTTCCTGGATATCTCTCAGTCGCACCTTCCGGCCGTTGATATAGTACTCGCTGTCCCCGGAACGGTAATACTTTCTGGATACCGAGATCTCATCGCCCTCGTAGTCAAAGGTGTGATCCGAGTTGTCAAGCACCAGGGTCACCTGGGCAAAGCCCATTGGATTCCTGCTCCGGGAACCGCCGAATATGATGTCTTCCATCTTTCCGCCGCTCCTTAGCTGGCTGACTCTGGTCTCGCCAAGGACCCATCTTATGGCATCGGAAATATTGCTCTTGCCGGAACCGTTAGGTCCGACAACAGCACTCATTCCCCTGTCAAATTCGATCCTGGTCTTGTCCGGAAAGGACTTGAAACCGTGCAGTTCAATCGCCTTTAGATACACTGTTAACCTCTGTAGATCTTTCTATCCTGACCGCCCTGCCCTCCAGGCTGCTGTCCGGTCTTACCGTGACGGCGTATCCTTCAAGGGACAATGCGGATATGTTGCTTTTCTTCTGTCCTGTCATCTGTGACAGTATCTGCGGCCTGACATATATGACATACCGGCCTTTTTCCTGTCCCGACAGTTCGCTTTTTACTCTGTCAAGGAGTATCCTGCTCTCCACCAGCTCCCTGAAGGCCTGGTGATACGGTCCCGCCACGAGACTTTCCTCAAGAGAGGTGTCGGCGTGCAGTCCCAGCTTAATAATGGTGATGTTCCTCTCTTCAAAGAAAGGCACCAGTCTTGCGCATATCTCCACCGACTCCGTGAGTGTCGGAGGGACATACCTGCCCTGCCTGTACCAGTATGCCAACCGGGTGTTCTCGAGAGTCAGGGTAGGATATATCCTGACGGTAGCCGGCTCCATCTCGGCAAAGCACTCGGCCGTGTTCATCCGGTCGAGCATGTAGTCTTTCCGGCCGTACAGTCCCACCATCATCTGAAGACCGAGCTCAAAGCCCTCCTCCTTTATCAGTCTGGCGGCATCGTAAACGCTCTGCGCGCTGTGTCCTCTCAGGTTGGCTTTGAGCACTTTTTCATCCATGCTCTGGGCTCCGAGCTCTATCGAAGTCACGTTGTAGCTTCTGAGGATGGAGAGTATCTCCGTGTCTATGGCATCAGGTCTTGTGGAACATCTTATCCCTCTTGCCCTGCCCCGCCTGACGAACGGCCGGGCAGCCTCCAGCAGCCGAATCATGTACCCTCTTTCAATGGCAGTAAAGCTTCCGCCGAAAAAGGCTATCTCATAATCTCTTCCCCGGACGGGATCCTTGGGAAGAAACTGTTCGCAGAGCCGGCTGACATACTCAGGCCGCGGCGCTTCCTCGGTTCCGGATATGGCGTTCTGATCGCAGAAGCTGCACCTGTGGGGACAGCCTGCGTGAGGGACAAAGATGGAAAGGTTCTTGTGCTTGTTTTTCATTTTGTCAGTCTCTGTAGCCCATCAGGGCAAGAGCTTCTCTCCGCGCGGCCTGTTCAGCCTGTTTCTTGCTGTGACCCGTGCCGGAGCCTATGCTGTTGCTGTTGAGATGGACCTCGACAGTGAACAGCTTGTTGTGAGCAGGACCTTCTTCATCCACGATGACATATGTCAGCTGCTCTCCCTGATTCTGCTGGATGATCTCCTGCAGGAGGGTCTTGTAATCCTTCAGCTTGAGATGGGCTGAATCTATGAAACGCCTTACGTATCTCTTCGCTTCCTCAAAACCTCCGTCCAGGAAGATCGCGCCTATGACCGCCTCAAATGCATCCGCAAGTATGGACGGTCTTTCTCTTCCGCCGGAGATGTCCTCGCCGTGTCCCAGATAAAGGAACCTGCCCAGATCTATCTCGCCTGAATACAGCGCGAGAGCGTCCTCGCAGACAAGAGCTGCCCTCTGTTTTGACATGTCGCCTTCCGGCATTGACCGGTTCTCTATGAAGAGCTTCTCGCTTGTTATGAGCTGAAGCACGGCATCTCCGAGAAACTCGAGCCTCTCGTTGTACCGTGTGTCCTTTCTCTCATTGGCATAGGATGAATGAGTCAGCGCCACCTTCAGCAGTTCCGGGTCCTTGAATGTATATCCTATGTTCTTTTCGAATTCCGAGATCATTCCTCGCTCTCACCTCCGAGACTTTCCCGAAGCACCGCGGAAACGTCATTTTCCACATAGGTCTTTGCCTGCCTTATGGCATTCATGAACGCTGACGCATCCGATGAGCCGTGGGCCTTGATGACGCATTTCCTGACTCCGAGCACTGGAGCTCCGCCGTATTCCTTGTAGTCGAACTGCTTCTTGAATTCCTTCAGTTCACTCTTCAGCAGAAGTGCCGCGATCTTGGTCTTCAGACTCTTTAGGAACATTCCCTTCATCCGTCCGGTAATGAACGCGGCGACACCCTCGGCAGTCTTGAGAGCTATGTTGCCGCTGAAGCCGTCGGCGACGACCACGTCCGCAACGCTTCCCATGACATCCCTGCCCTCTATGTTTCCTATGAAATTCAGCGAAGGATCCTCTTTCATCATCGAATATGCAGCCACATGGCTCTCAGGTCCCTTTGTCTCCTCGGTGCCGTTATTCAGGAGCGCAACTCTCGGTGACTTTCTTCCGGCCACCTTTTCCATATATACGCTTCCCATGATGGCGAACTGCCTGAGCATTTCAGGTCTCGCCTCCGTATTGGCTCCGCAATCGATGAGCATGAAGCCTCCCGGCGTCTCGCATGGCATGACGCTTCCGATTGCAGGCCTCTTGCAGCCTTTGATCCTTCTGACTATGAAAGTCGACCCCATCAGTATGGCGCCTGTACTTCCGGCTGACACCACCGCGTCTCCCTTTCCTTCGTTCAGTGCCTTGAAGGCGATGTGGAGGGAAGTGTCCGTCCGCTTCTTTACGATCTCCATCGGGTCTCTTTCCATGTCGAACACACTGTCCGCCTGAAGAAACTCTATCCTTGATGTATCTATGCCGTTTTCAGAACAGCACTTCTTCATCTTTTCGATGTCGCCGACTGCGATTATGTCCAGATCAAATTTTCCGGCCGCCAGCCGCGCGCCCTGAAGAGGTGCCAGAGGGGCATTGTCTCCCCCGAATGCGTCTATGATGATCTTCATGATGATCCGCCTTTCCGTCTCCCGTGGCATCGGCCTCAGAGACTTATCTTTTCTATCGAATCCTTTCCTCTCCTGGAAAGGGCAGCATATCTTTCCCTCTTGTCCCTTATGTGTTCGTCAAGAGGTTCAAGTATGCCCATGTTGGCTCCCATAGGCTGAAAATCAGCGTTTGGAGCGGTAATGTATCTCAGCAGTGCTCCTGATATGGTGTCCCGTCCGGGCATCTGAACCTCCCTGCCCGTGAGACGGCACCATACGAAGTATCCTGCCAGCAGTCCGCACATGGCGGATTCCATGTATCCCTCCATGCCGGTTATCTGCCCCGCAAAATATATGTTGTCGTTTTCCTTCAGGTTCAGCGTCATGCTGAGGACCTGAGGGGAATTGATGAAGCTGTTCCTGTGCATCACGCCGTACCTGGCGTAGACTGCATTCTCCAGCCCCGGTATCATTCCGAATACTCTCTTCTGCTCGGGGAACTTGAGGTTTGTCTGAAAGCCGACAAGATTGTACATCGTCTTCTCCCTGTTCTCGCTCCTGAGCTGAAGGTTTGCCCACGGTCTGTGGCCGGTCCTCGGGTCCCTGAGACCTACCGGCTTCATCGGCCCGAATCTCAGCGTCTGGGCTCCTCTCGAAGCCATCACCTCTACGGGCATGCACCCCTCATAGACTCCCGGATCTTTCTCAAAGCCCTTCAGCGGAGCCCTTTCGGCACTCATGAGCCGCTCATAGAAGGCCTCGTACTCCTCCTTGTTCATCGGGCAGTTGAGATAGTCATCGTCCGTGTCGGAATATCTGCTCGCCGCAAATACCCTGTCCATGTTTATGCTGTCCGCCATTACGATGGGGGCCGCGGCGTCGTAGAAATGCATCCGGCTGCCCCGCATCTCGCTGATGCGCTCATACAGCTTTCCCTCGGTGAGAGGTCCTGTTGCCACTATGGTCAGCGTGTCCCGGTCGAGCTCCGTCACTTCCCCGTATTGGATATGTATGTTGGGATCGGACTCTATCTTTTCGGTGACCAGCCTGGAGAAGTCATTTCTCTCCACGGCAAGGGCTCCGCCTGCCGGCACTCTCGTCCGGAGGGCGCTGTCGAGGATCAGAGACCCGAAATGTCTCATCTCGTTCTTCAGCATGCCCTGGCTGGAATCCTCTCTCATGCTCTTAAGGCTGTTGGAACAGACAAGCTCGGCAAAATCGCTGTTGGTGTGTGCCGGAGAGTATTTGACGGGCTTCTGCTCATACAGGTCCACCCGGATGCCGTGCCTTGACAGGAACCGCGCCGCTTCGCAGCCGGCGAGCCCTGCCCCGATCACCTTGACTCTCTTCTCCATGGTCACTGGTCCTTCTTCCGTTTTGCCTTGGTGATCTTTGCCTGAGGGAACGGAACGTATCTGTCGCATTCCGGGTTTACGCAGTGAGGCTTTGCGGTCTTCGTCATCTTCCTGAACAACGTCTTTCCGCATGACGGACATGTTTCCCCGGTCGGTTCCTCCCAGCTCATGAACTTGCAGTCGCTGTTCTCGCAGGCGAAGAAGATGTGGTGTTTCTTGCTCATCAGCTTCTTCATCCTTGATCCGCATACCGGACATGTTCCCTTGGTGTACTCCACTATGGGTTCGGTGTGCTTGCAGTCCGGGAATCCGGTGCACGCAAGGAACCTTCCGTTCTTGCCGTGTTTTATGACCATCGGTTTTCCGCACTCAGGACAGATCTTGTCGGTAGGTTCGTCTTTGGTGGGCTTGGTGACCGAGATCTTAACGCCCCGGGTGTCATCCTCCGCCTTCTTCAGCTCGTCGGAGAGAGTCTCCCGGTAGTCATATACCACGTTCTCCCACTTCATGTCTCCCGAAGCGATCCTGTCCAGGCTGTCCTCCATCTCTGCAGTGAACTTGACGTTCACGATGTTCGAGAAATACTCTCCCAGAAGATCCGTGACCGTCTCTCCAAGCCGGGTGGGAATCAGTTTCTTCTCGACCTTCTCCACATACCTTCTGTCTTCCAGGGTGGATATCGTAGGCGCATATGTGGAAGGCCTTCCGATCCCGTTTTCCTCGAGTGCCTTGATAAGGGTAGCCTCCGTGTATTCTGAAGGAGGCTGGGTGAACTTCTGCTCGGTCTCTATCGAGCGGAGCTTGAGCTTGGTGCTCTCGTCAAGAGGAGGGAGCGCGGTCTCTTTTTCCTTCTTTTCGTCCGTCCCCTCTTCATAAAGGACGGTATATCCGTTGAACAGGACGGTGTATCCGCTTGCCTTGTACTGGTGGTTTGCCGCATCTATGTCAACGTTTACTGTCTCCTGGATGCAGTCTGCCATCTGGGAGGCCATGAATCTCTCCCAGACCAGCTTGTACAGTCTTGCTGCATCCTGCGGAAGGCTCTTTCTGGCTATGTCAGGGGTGATCTTCACATTGGTCGGCCTAATGGCCTCGTGGGCGTCCTGGCTGTTTGTCCTGGACTTGTAGTTTCTCCTGTAAGGAGGCACATACCGGTCTCCGTAGGACTCCTTGATGAAGGATCTTGCGGCATAGTATGCTTCATCCGAAATCCTCAGCGAGTCGGTCCTCATGTATGTGATGAGACCCACCGTACCGTAGCCTTCTACGTTCATTCCTTCGTAAAGGCTCTGGGCGGTGCTCATCGTCCTTCTGGCGTTGAAGCCCAGCTTTCTGCTGGCTTCCTGCTGAAGCGTCGATGTGCTGAAAGGAGGTGCAGGGACTCTCTTCTTTTCTCCCTTGGTGACCTTCCTTATGACAAACTCGCTGGCCTCGCTCTCTTCCTTTATCTTCCAGGCCATCTCGCCGTTCGGAACGGTGACTTTCCTTCCGTCCGAACCGTAGTAGCTCGCCTTGAATTTCCTGTTTGTACCCCGCGGGCTCAGATTGGCTGTTATGTTCCAGTACTCCTGAGGGTCGAACCGCAGTATCTCTCTGTGCCTGTCCACGATGAGCTTAAGTGCCACTGACTGCACTCTGCCTGCGGAAAGGTGCCTGCCTCCCATCTTCCAGAGGAACGGCGAGAGCCTGTAGCCGAGGATCCTGTCCAGTACCCTTCTGCCCTGCTGCGCGTCCACCAGATCGGTGTCTATCTTTCGGACATTGGCCATTCCGGTATCGATGCCCTTCTTGGTGATCTCACCGAACGTGACCCTGTTCTCATCATCCATGTCCAGTTTCAGAAGCTTTGCCAGGTGCCATGATATGGCTTCTCCCTCTCGGTCAGGGTCGGTCGCAAGATAGATCTTCTCGCTCCTTGCGGCCCGGTCCTTCAGCTTCTTTATGGCATCGGCCTGTCCCGGGATGTTTATGTATCTGACTTTTATGTCATCCTTGGATCTGATCTCGACTCCCATCTGCTTTTCTGGCAGATCCCTGACATGTCCCTTGGATGCTATGACCTCATAGCCGGGGCCGAGATATTTGCCTATCGTCTTCGCCTTTGCGGGCGATTCAACTATTACGAGATTTGACATTTTCACTCCATGATATGTTTGTTGCGGGCAGACCTGCCGTCAGCTCCTGAGCTCCCACATGACTATCCGCCGGCTCACGCCTGCGTTAAGGGAATCGATGTCCCCCTTCATTGGGATCTTGAGCCTCACGCGGCACATGTCGATGAGTTCATCGTCCAGCCCGTTGCCCTCATTGCCTATATATATGGCGACCTTTCCTTCCGGTCTCCACTTCCCGAGCTCTTCGGAGTCTCTGAGACAGGTGGCCACCGTGGTGTAGCCTTCCTCCTCCAGCCTTCCGGTCATCCGGTATATTTCGGATATCCTATGTGTGGCAAGCCTTACGCTTGCTGTCATCGAAGTCCTGATGACCTTCGGCGAATACACGTCGGCGCAGCCTTCGCTGAGCAGCACCTGAGTGTACCCCAGGGCCATCGCGGTCCTCATGACAGCCCCCACGTTGTTGGGATCCTGAACGTCTACCAGCACCAGTATCCTGTCGCAGGTCATGTCAGGGTCCCGGTCTCTTTCCGGCATTTCAAAGACCGCCCACACGCCGTCGTCGGTCTTCGAATCGCTGAGCTTGTCTGCTACGGGTTCCGCGATCTCGAAAAGCCTTCCTTCCAGTGCCCGGGCATCAAGCTTACCAAGACCGTCGTGCGTGGCAAAGACCTCGCTGGCCGTAAAGCCCCGGGCCATCAGGTCGCTGACAGCCTTCGAAGAAGAGACGAAGAACCTGTTCTCCCGTCTCCTTGTTCCCGCATCCTTTGAGAGCTTGATCGCATGCTTGATCCTCTGATTGTCCTTGGACCGAATGTATTGTGCCATGTACCTTTCCCTTCGGTGGATCTTTTGGAAAAATTCCCATATATATAGGTATTAGTTACAAATTATCCTGCGGTCTGCCCGAGGGCAAACCGCCTGATCATACGCAAATTATCCCTTCGGGGCTTTTCCGCCTTAAAGGGATATATGCAAATCACGCCTTAACACCAAAGTGCCAAGGCGTAGAATCTGAATATATTACAGTGCATTCTTTGCTGCGTCGCAAAGAGATGTGAAAGCTGCAGCATCGCTGATAGCGAGCTCTGAGAGCATCTTTCTGTTCAGTGTGATGCCGGCCTTCTTAAGACCGTTCATCAGTGTTGAGTAGTTCATACCGTTGATCTTGGCTGCTGCAGAGATACGTGTGATCCAGAGCCTGCGGAAGTCTCTCTTCTTCTGCTTTCTGCCGATGTAGGCATAGTTGCCGCTCTTCATCACCTGCTGCTTTGCCATCTTGAAGTGCTTTGACTTTGCTCCAAAATAGCCCTTTGCAAGCTTTAATGTCTTATTTCTTCTCTTGCGAGTCATCATCGCGCCTTTAATACGAGCCATTGTATATTCTCCTTCTAACTTATCTGATTAATGAAATGATTATGCGTAAGGAAGCATCCTCTTGAGTGCTGCTGTGTTTGTTACATCAGCATATCCGCCCTTGCGCAGGTTCCTCTTTCTCTTTGTTGACATCTTAGTAAGGATATGGCTGCGGTATGCGTGGCCTCTCTTTACCTTTCCAGTCTTTGTGAGCTTGAATCTCTTTTTGGCGCCTGTATGAGTCTTGATCTTATACTTCTTCATTGGTATTTCCTCCCTGATTATTTCTTAGCGCTCGGGGCGAGAACCATCTGAATGCTCCTGCCCTCCAGTTTGGCCGGCTTTTCGATCGTGCTCAGCTCGCCGAGTGTCTCCGCAAATCTGGCCATTACTTCCAGACCTGCATTCGAATGTGCCATCTCGCGTCCGCGCAGCCTTATGCTGGCCTTTACTTTATCACCGTCTTTCAAGAATTTAGCAGCCTGATTGGCCTTGGTATTGAAGTCATTGGTGTCGATGTTGAGTGATAAGCGGACTTCCTTGATCTCGACCACTTTCTGGTTCTTGCGGTTTTCTTTTTCCTTCTTCGCCTGCTCATAGCGATACTTACCGTAATCCATAATGCGGCACACCGGCGGATTGGCACCGGGTGCTATCTTGACAAGGTCAAGATTTGCTTCTTCTGCCCGTTTCAGAGCATCGCGGGCGCTCATTATGCCGAGCTGTCCTCCGTCAGCAGCTATAACTCTGACTTCCTTATCACGGATCTCTTCGTTGATCTCCAATTCCTTTTCTTTCTTGTTTGTTGCGATGGTAAAGCACCTCCCTGTTTATGTAAAATATAAAAAGCACGAACAACCTGCCCGTGCCAACAAATACACCACAGAATGATTCCTGTGATCGTGTAGATATTGACCCGTCCGCCCTTAGCGATGCAAGGTGAGCTGTTTGCTACTTTATTTTTGCTCGAGTAGTATACCAAACCCGAAATGCCTTGTCAATACCCTTATATCCTTTATTTTCTTGTGTTTCATAGATTTTTACGGTACCCCGGACCGCATGCGTCGGCTTTGCGTCTTTGCGGCACATTTTCCTTCCTGCAGAGTTGACAACGCCTGTCAAAAAGTATATCCTATTGCTTGTAATTCAATAATTCATCTAAGTAAAGGCATTGACGAAGACAGTAGCTTTAACGGAGAACATTCAGCGAGTGCGGTTTGGTGTGAGCGCATATCAGTATCCTTAAGGCGAATATCACTTCTGAGCTGTGGGCCGAACGGAAACTAGTAAGCTGCACCGGTTTTTTCCCGTTACAGAAAAGGCATATTATCTGTATGTTATAATGGGTGGTTAAGCAATGGCAGTTATGCCCTTGTCCTGTTATGCGGACAAGGGCTTTATTTTTTAACAAGAAGGAGAATCCAGATGTACAAGAAAGTACCGACCGATCTCAATTTCGTGTCAAGAGAGCATGAGGTTGAGCAGTTTTGGAAGGACAACGATATCTTTGACAAGGTCGTCCGGGAAAGAAAG
>CAZDOS010000035.1:0-19552 GCA_964507095.1 uncultured Oscillospiraceae bacterium
TGTCGTGCACTGTAAGCCATGTCTGTGAAGCAAGAAGCTCCGTACTTCTAAGCGAAGCGAAAGTCGGAGTAGTTCACATCATACGTTATGGATAAAAAATATATTACAAGAATTGTTGATCAACTATTGGAGAACAAACTCAAAGGAAAAGGAGCTGTTCTGATACAAGGCCCAAAGTGGTGTGGTAAAACAATGACAGCTGAGCAAAAAGCTAAAAGCGTTATATACATGGACGAACCAGAGAGAAAGGAACAGAATATATTGCTTGCAGATATTTCTCCGTCTGTCTTACTTGAGGGGGAGAGTCCTCGATTAATAGATGAGTGGCAGATTGCTCCAAAGCTATGGGATGCAGTTCGATTTTCTGTTGATCACAAAAAAGGAAAAGGACAATACATATTGACCAGCTCTTCTGTTCCTGCTGAAGTTGCTGAGACTTCACATAGCGGAACAGGGCGTTTTGCCTGGCTGACAATGAGGAACATGAGCTTATTTGAATCAGGCGAATCAAATGGAAATGTTAGCCTTGCTGATCTGTTCAGCGGCAACAGCAATATCTCAGGAACTAACGTATTAAGTCTAAAACAAATTGCATATCTTGTTTGCCGTGGCGGGTGGCCAGATATTCTGGATTTGGAAGAAGATATCGCATTGGAATCGGCATATGATTATTTGGATGGTATTGTAAATTCAGACATATCCAGAGTTGACGGTATTACCAGGAATCCTGAGAGAGCTAGAAGGATCATGAGATCTTATGCCAGAAATCAAGGTACTCAGATATCCTTTTCTGAGATTGCGAGAGATATTTCGACTAATGAGATCGGCTTTTCAGACGAAACGATATCATCGTATGTCAAGGCATTGAAAAGAATATTTGTAATAGATGATATGCCGGCCTGGAATCCAAATTTGCGATCGAAAACGTCTTTTCGTGCTACTGATACAAGGTATTTTAGTGATTCTGCTATAGCTGCGGCCTCGTTAGGAATTGGTCCGAATGACTTAATTAACGACCTAAATACATTCGGATTGCTGTTTGAGAGTATGTGCGTGAGAGATCTTCGAACATATGCGGACAGTTTAAATGGGTCTGTTTATCATTATAGAGACCGAAGAGGACTTGAATGCGATGCTGTTATACATCTTAGAGATGGTAAATATGGCCTTGTTGAGATCAAACTGGGTGGAGATAAGCTTATAAATGAGGGGGCCAATAATCTTCTAAGGCTGGAATCGCTAATTGACACTGAGAAAATGAATGCTCCTTCCTTTAAAATGATTTTGACTGCTGTAGATCGCTATGCATATATGAGGCCGGATGGCGTCTTTGTTGTCCCAATAGGTTGCTTAAAGAATTAACATTAGTCTTGAGAACAGCATTCATTTCTTTACCAGCATGGCAAACAGGATGTCGGAGATCCATGACGGATACTCAAAGAATGATTACGAGGAGCGGATGGATGGAATCAAAAAAACACAGAAAGGGATCCTACTTTGTCAGATTCGGGAAAGGAGAGGAAAAGGACTATCTGGTCGCACTGATCGGAGAGATATATTAAATACAAAGATGTCGAATGACAAAGGGTGGACTGAAAGAGGAATGACCTTTTTTTGCCCACCCTCTTTATCAACGAGAATTAAAACCAAGAAAATACAAACAAGGAAATATCATAATAAACTGGCATTCCCAACATTTCAGGGAAGCGAATACCAGAGTTTGTGACACCTATAACAGTATAATCGAACAATAATATATACGTAAAATAAACGTAAAATTTTTCGTTGATTTTGCGTTTGTTTTTTATTATGATATGGTATAAGAAAGGAAAATTGTAAAAATGAAAGAGAATAAGAAACTGGAATATAAACAAGAAATCACCGATAGTTTTCTCAAAACGGTAAGTGCGTTTGCCAATTACGACGGAGGGCAAATAGTATTCGGAGTCCGCGATGATGGGGCAATTGTCGGACTCGAGGGCATAGATGCTCAGTGTCTTATGCTGGAAAATAAAATCAATGACTCCATAAGTCCGAATCCGGATTACAGTATTTCCGTAGACAGAAAGAACAGGACTATCACACTTGACATTCAAAGAGGTACAAAAACTCCTTACTACTATAAAAGAAGAGCATATAAAAGAAATGATACATCCACAATAGAGGTGGATGGTATCGAACTGAATAGATTGATACTAAGAGGTGCCAATTTACACTATGAGGATATTCGGTCAAACAACCAAAGCCTGAGTTTTGATTATTTGGCCCGGTGTATGCGTGATAAGCTGGGTGTTGAAGTAATGAATAGCGATATTCTAAAGACATTAATGCTGCTTGGAGTTGACAACATTTACAATAGAGCTGCACTGATCCTTTCTGACCAGAATGACATGAGAGGTATCGACATTGCCAGATTTGGTGAGTCTATCAACATATTTCTTGATAGAGCCACTCTTGAAAGTGGTTCGCTGCTTAAGGTGTTTGACGAAGCAATCGAAGTTTTCGAAAAGTATTATTCTTATGAAGAGGTAATCGGTACAGAAAGAAAAAAGAAATATACAGTTCCACCGGAAGCATACAAAGAGGCACTTGCCAATGCTGTTGTGCACAGATCGTGGGATATAGAGGCAAGGGTAAGAGTGTCTATGTTCGATGACAGGATCGAGATCTCTTCTCCGGGGGGGCTGCCATACGGGCTAAGTGAAGAAGAGTATTTAAACGGACAAGTCTCAGTCTTTAGAAATCCGATCATAAGTAATGTTTTCTTTAGACTAGGTATTATCGAGAACTTCGGAACCGGGATACTCAGAATCAAGCAAGCATATGAAGATACACAAGCAAAGCCGGAATTCAAAGTATATGAAAATGCAATTACCGTAACTCTGCCGACAATAAATCAAATGATCGCTACGACTTCTGACGAGAGGATAGTAGTGGATTATTTGTCAGGCAACAGAATTGGAAGCAGCTCAGAAATATCATCAGCAATAGGATTCAGTAAGTCTAAAACTATTCAGCTGTTGAATTCTCTGGTGGGAAAGGGGCTAATTGCTATAGAAGGAAGAGGAAGAGGGACAAAGTACAGGAAGAAATAGAATTGTGCCCGGAATAATCTATTCCAGAGATAAATACAAATAAATGATACAGTAGATAACTGATAAGTGTACTACGGCCAGCCTCTTAGTAATAATGGGAGAGGCTGGTTTTTTGTTTATAAGTTGATCATCAAAAATAAGATTACAACTATCAATATTATATTATTGACACATAAAACAACAAATAGTATACTTATCCCGAAGAACGGAGGTGAAAAGAGATGAACATGGAAAGCATCACTTTACCGGGAGGACTCGGGATATATGACGGCAACGGTGAGGCTGAGGTCGAAGAAGGGGAGGAAGATCGCAGGTTCCTGGAACGGATGTCTGAAGCGAGCAGTGATGATTGTCCCCCTTCGCTTACCATTTACTTTCAGGATCTGGGCAGGCACGGAGAGATCCTATCCAGAGAACTTGAGGACGAGCTTCTGAAGAAGGTTGCCGCCGGTGACCTGAAGGCCAGGAAAGATCTGGTAAGATCCAATCTCAGGCTGGTCGTCAAGATCGCAAGAAGCTACGCCTCCGATCCGAAGGACCTGGCAGATCTCATTCGGGCTGGAAATATAGGTCTGTGTTATGCGCGGGACAGGTTCGATCCTGACAAGGGCTTCAGGTTCTCGACTTACTCCATCTGGTGGGCCAGAAGAGAGATGCTGAGATATCTTTACAACAATACGGGTCTCATAAAAGTGCCGCCGTCGATGCTGGAGGAAGCCAAGAAGATCAGGGATTTCACAGAGGACTACCTGGCCCGGAACGGATGCATGCCGAAGGATGAAGACATCATGTCGCGGCTGTCCTTGAAAAGAGAAAGGCTGATACTGGACAGACAGTGTGATTATACATATATGAGCATGTACTCATCTCCTTCAATCACGGGAAGGGTCGATGAGGAGGACAGGAATGAATTCGCAGATCTCATGGTTGATGACGATCTCATCGAGCCGGGCTTAAGTCTCTTCGTCCGGGGCAGGAACAGACTCCTGAATGAACTCGTCGGCAGGCTTTCGGAAAGAGAACAATATATTATCAAGGGCTTCTACGGTCTTGACGGACAGGAAGAGAGATCCCTCGCAAGCATGGGAAGGAGTCTCGGCCTCTCAAAAGAGAGATTGAGGAAGATAAGGAATGCAGCCCTTGAAAAGCTCAGGGACATGGGCGGAGAAAGACTGGAGGAATTCGCCATCTCCTGAGAGAACACAGTTTTAACATATCTGTTTTCTATCATCCTATCGTGAGAATACGGAAAAGGATGGTATATGCATATGAAGTTCATTCCATATGAAAAGCTTTCCAAGAAGGAAAAGAAAAGGATCGATTCTCAGAAAAGAAGAAACTGGGGCAACATGAGCCCGGTGACGAGGATCAAGGAAAGCAGAAAGACATATTCAAGAAAGGGCCGTCGTGCCGGAGGTGATGATTTCCGGAATGACGGCTTTTCTGTTGCCGTTTGAGCCGGTCCGGTATATCAATATTCCGAAAAGCATTTAAGCAATGATCGATCGGGATTAAAGGAACCCGGAAAGCTTTATGCGAACCAGGAATAATAATCAGGAGGAAAGAAAGATGTCAGATCTGCATTTCGCAGTACGGAAGGAAGAAAACGGAAGCCGGAGAGTTTACGGCTCTCTGGTGGGGATAATCAACAGGCCGATCAACGAAGGCGGTTCCACGGTAAGTGAAAGAACGGTCACGGTCGGAAGTGAAGACAGGAAAGTATTCAATGTGCTTCTGTCATTGAAGATCAACGAATATGACACAAAAAAGCTGAAATACTTTTTCGACATCGATGCTCAGCCGGATACATATCTGCCGGTCAGGGTGTCGATGTGGGGAATAGCCGGTGAAAGACTGGCAAAGTACGCACCAAGGGAGCACGAGCCCGTAGAGTTCTATTTTTCATCGGGCAAGCCCGATACATACAAGGACAGAACTAGGCTTGACATAACGGCTTTCGATTTTGAGCCCAGGGGCAGGAAAAAGGGAAAAAAGAGGGACGAAGCAGATGAGCCCAACAGCTATGAAAACGATCTGCCGTTCTGAGGAAGGAATTGAATAACGGGGAGCAGACATCTTCGGGATGTATGCTCCCTATTTGTTTGAAGGAGATTTGAAATGGAAAATGAAAGCATACTGTGGAAGGACGACGGCACGCTGACCGCCGGTCTTAGAAAGGTATTTCCCAGGTGGGTAACCAGTGACATGTTCAACGGAAGACTGAAGGGAGCATCCAGAAAGCCCTGCGCGTACAGCGCAGAAAACCTCATGGCAAAGAAGAGCGGCAGGGTCAGCGGATCTTTTCTCAAGGCGCTGCTGAGATCGGTTCAGGTCTCGCAGCAGGGTGATGACATGTTCGGAAACGATGAGAGATACGGAGTCAGCGTTTTTACGGATTCCGACAGCTTTGAAGGAGGCGTCGGGATAGGAAACAGGATATATACGGTCTATGACAGCAAAAGCGGGATCTTTTACAGAGAGGGAAGGATAAGAAGAGAAGACGGCAGCGAGGATTCGGCACCGTTCTTTCTTTCAATGTGGCCTTTCTTTCTTCAGAACGGGACCTTCAACATGTATTATGTTGAGTTCCTCAGAGCGGAAATGAGAGAAGACAAGCGCGCTCTTGCCTGCTATCTGGCCGACCTTGCCAGATCCCTGACAGAGCCGGGAAAGGAAGGCGGGCTCCCTGTCTGCTGCAGTGACGAGATAGGAAAACTGAGGGATGAGATCCGGAACGGAAAGAGATTCATACCGGCACAGTGGGTCGGATCAGGTACGGATAAGGGACCTTTCTGTGAGTCCCTTCCGCGGGACACGGATAAGGTTAAGAAAATGTCCATGTCTGCGGCTGATTTTTCCGGGAAGTATGCCTTTTCCGACCGCGAGCTGACTGATGAGGAGAAAAAGCTGGTGCCCGCACTGGATGACGGCTTCGTCATTACAGAGACACTGCTGTCGATATGCAGGCACATCAGAGATACTACGGGAAAAAAGAGACCTGTCAGGAACATCCTTCTCAGGGGAGCCCCGGGAACGGGAAAGAGCAGGATGTATGAGCGGATAGCGGCAGGCTGCAATCTTCCGCTCTACACCTTCGCCGCCAATTCGGATACGGAGACCTACGACATATTCGGGTCATTCGTGCCGATAGGCGGGGATGAAGACGGATCGGCCGTCATGCGGATCCCAAGCACATCAGACATGATACGGGATCCGGTGCTGCTGTATGAACAGCTGACCGGCGACTACAAGAAAGATGCCACCGGAGCAGACTGCCTGAGGGCGGCATTGAAGGAGGACGGCGGGAAAAACCGGATGAAGGTGAGATTCGTTGAAGGTCCTCTCATAAAGGCCATGAGACACGGAGGAGTCATAGGGCTGGATGAGATCAATCTTCCCGTAAAGAGCGGAGTACTTCCGGCACTCAATCCCGCCATGGATGACAGTGCTTCGATACTTCTGCCGACGGGGGAAAGAGTCAAGAGACATCCTGACTGCATCTTCGTATCCACCATGAACAGCGAGCTGGAAGGCACAAGAAACATCAATCAGGCCTGGATATCCAGGTGCCAGCTCATAGTTGACATGAATGAGCCTTCAGATGAGGAGCTGGCCGAGAGGGTCAGACTTGCTACCGGCTTCAGGGCCGAGGATTATCCGAATATAGACCTGGCCAAGTTCATCGACGCGTACAGGCAGCTGAGAGAAACGGCTGCCAAGAAGCACATGACTGACGGAGACCTGGGACCGAGACAGCTGGTAAACTGGCTCCTCAGCACGATGATAACGGGAGATCCCGTGGTAAGTGCGTCAATGACGGTCATTCCGAGTGCAACTGCAAGGGAAAGGGGACAGCGGGAGCTGACCGAAAAGATAAAGGACATTTTTGAATAGACAGAGCATACGGGGCAGGCAGGAGTCTGCCCCGGACCTTGAAAGGGAAAAGAAATGAATATTTACGACAGAGTGGATAGATCGATCAGAGAGGAAAGCAGGATCAGCGACAGGGAATTCTTCACATCGCGTCAGTACTCGGAATATGTCTGGCAGAAGGGTGTGAATATCATTACGGGGACGTTCCATAACCTAAGAAAGATGGGTTATGACGTCTCGAGAAACAGCGAAACAAAGCTGGCTGGTTCACTTGATGTCAGGGTCATATTTGATCCGGGAAATGAAGTGACGGCATATACCGGCATGGGAGAATTCGGAGGAAGAGCGGTGACGATAAACCGGGCGTCCACGATGGTGGCAGTCCAGCCGACAAGGGAAAAGAAGCACATGGCCATACTGGGCCTGTTGTTTCACGAGATAGCCCATGTACTGTTTACGGACTTTCATCTCATGCATCGACACATGGAAAGCCTGAAAGCGGGCTGCTGGTATCCACAGGCTCCGCAGAGAGCTCATATGATACCGGCTGAAGTATTCGGTGACAGCGAGTATCTCGGATTGCTCTGCAGATGCGCTTGTGAGATAGACAACTCCATTGAAGACGGCTTTATTGAGGCGATGATCACGGAGATATATCCCGGGAGAGGCAGAAAGGCTCTCGATTTTATCAACAGGACGCTCGTCAGACGCATGGTGAGTTTTGAAGAAGGAAGGAGAAGAGGCGAAAGGACTGTTGCCCTTCTTATGACTCAGATACTTATTTACTCGAAGCTGGGAACGATCAATACAGGGAATGCTGAAGAAAGGATACGGAACACGATCAGTCAGATAACTGATGTCCTGGACAGGTTTGGAAAAGATCCGGAACCTGTCAACAGGAAGAGAGCGGTAAACGAGATCCTGTGCATTCTGTTCCCATACATCGACGATGAGTATGAACAGCTCAGGGATCGGCTTAGAGATGAAGCACAAAAGAAGGAACTTCGCATGAATGAGAAGGAAAGAATAGCGCTTGAGAGCTTGCTGACTAAAGGCAGGATAGAAATGGGGATAGCACCTCCAGACGAAGAAGGCATCAGCGAACCGGTCGCAAGACTGAAAAAGATACACGGTCGGGCAGACAACGGTAAGGTCGACCGCGGAAGCATTAACATCGGTTATCCGGAACTGAGTTTCATTGAAAAAGAGGCTGAACGAGATCTGGAAATGCGAGCAGCAGAGGAAGGATTGCTTGAAAAGCTAAAGGAGGACAGCCGGATAGATTTCCGTTTATTCGGTTTTGACGGAGATAGGACAATTGACATCAGGAGAAAAATACAGCCGGGTATCCGCGAGGAAAATGCATATGAGAAGATCAGCGACTCCGTAGAAGAAACTGCAAGGATACTATCTGAAGGGATCAGAAGGGTAAGACTGGAAAAGAAGAAGGAAGGAAAACAGCGCGGGCTGTACTACGGCAGGAGGATCGAGGCCTCTACCCTTTACAGGGAGGACGGCAGGATATTCTCAAGGAATTCCGTGCCGGGAGATGATCCTCTGCTGGCTGTCGGAGTCCTTTGCGACCAGAGCGGTTCGACAAGGGGAGATCTGATAGACAGGACGAGAACCACAGCGCTGGTGATGGAGGCCTTCTGCAGGCGGATGGATATCCCATTAGTGATCAATGGTTATACGACGGGTGAAAAAGGTCCGATGATACTGTCTTACTGCGAAGAAGGTTCAAGAGACGGAAAAGACAGATACAGGATCATGGACATGCGAGATATGATCGGCACGCCTACGGTAGCAGCTCTGGCCTATTTTGCAAGGAAGATGGCCGGGATGCCTCATAAAAGCAAGGTGCTGTTCGTTATATCTGACGGCTGTTCCGGAGATAATGACATCCTCCCAGACGGGACAACAAGGATCGAAAAGATCTGTGATTGGGCATCCGAAAACGGGATATTGCTCATTGCTGCCGGAATAGGAGCTGACAGGGAAGCGGTAAAGAAGGAATTCAAGGGACGATTCCTGGACATCTCCGACATATCCAAAATGCCTGAGGAACTTGTCAACATACTGCTGGATCTGATGTGAACTTACATACGAAAGGCATAGACTAGAAGTCTAAGCTTTATTTACAATCAATTGGACCGGGAGCTTCACATGAAAGTGTGGAGCTCTTTTATGTATTCCGGATAAAAAGGCGGTCACATATCCCCAATGTCATATGGAAAAAAGACCAACAGAGATATATAATCTATATATAACTCAGATTAATGGAGGAGAAAAATGGCCTGTACAACAATACTGGTAGGAAAAGATGCAACTTATGACGGTTCGACCATGATGGCGAGGACCGATGATGGTTTCTTCGATGTAAAGAAGCTGGTAGTCGTCGATCCAAAGAAACAACCCAGAAAATACAAGAGTGTTATCGGACACTTGGAGATCGAGCTTCCCGATGATCCTATGAGATATACATCATGTCCAAATGTGGACCTCAAGAACGGAGTCTGGGCAGCCTGCGGAATCAATGAAGCTAATGTCGGAATGACAGCCACTGAAACGATTACATCCAACCCGAGAGTCCTGGGTGCCGATCCGTATGTAAGATATGAGAAGAAAAAGAGCAGGAGAGAGAAGGATGTTCCGGGCGGTCTCGGAGAGGAAGATCTTGTTGTCCTTGTCCTGCCATATATCCACACTCGGAGAGAGGGAGTTGAAAGGCTCGGCGCCCTTCTTGAAAAGTACGGCACATATGAGGCAAACGGCATCGGATTCAATGATGAGAACGAGGTCTGGTGGCTTGAGACGATAGGCGGGCATCACTGGATGGCAAGAAGAGTCAAGGACGATGAGTATGTAATCATGCCGAACCAGCTTGGAATTGATTACTTTGACTTTGACGACGCATTCGGAGAAAAGAAGGAATTCATGTGCAGCCGGGATCTCAGGGAATTCGTTGAGAAGAACCGTCTGGACCTGAATATGGACGGAGTCTTCAATCCGAGACTTGTCTTCGGTTCAAGCTCTGATTCAGATCATGTGTATAACACGCCGAGAGCATGGTACATCGCCAGATACTTCAATCCGAACACATATGTGTGGGACGGAGAACTCCGGGATTTCGGTCCTGAAAGCAATGACATTCCATGGTCACTTGTTCCTGAAAGGAAGATAACTGTGGAGGATGTCAAGTATATCCTGTCCACATATTATCAGGGGACAAGATATAATCCGTATACCAAGGCGGATTATCCTGAAAAGGGAAAGTACCGCCCTATAGGAATAAGCCGTACCGGGGAGACAGGCATCCTTCAGATAAGAGGATATATGCCTCGGCCGCTCAAGGGCGTAGAATGGATCACCTTTGGATCGAATGCCTTCAATGCAGCTCTGCCGGTATATACTGATGTGGATAGGATCCCTTCTTACATTTCAAAGGTCGAGCTGGATACATCGACAGAGAATTTCTACTGGGGCTCCAGACTCATTGGTGCTCTTGCAGATCCGAATTTCGGCGCCTGCATACAGTTCGTCGAGAGATATCAGATGGCTGTAGCATCACAGGCACATGCCATAATCAATGAATATGACCGGAAGATGCTTGAATCGGGCAATTACTCTCTTAGAGATGAAGCCAATAATAAGCTTTGCGAGATGGCAAAGAAAGAGACAATCAATACGATCAACAAGCTGATCCTCGAGGCGAGCAAGGCAATGAAGAACGGTTATTCGCGTTCGGACAATTAAGACGAGCCTGTTTTGCAGCATATATGGACATACCGTTTCCATTCAGGAGACGGTATGTCTTTTCATATGTGACGATCGATGAATAGCCGGAAGAGAAGGGCGGATATTTACGTAATGCCGGCTGGAAGGTATAAATAGCTGAAGATATACGAAAATGCAGATTGGGAGTCAAGAAAACCCAGTCTGTTCTTTTTTTGAACAGGAGGGATCTAAATTGGATAATTTAAACATTATGCCGGCCATGCAGCCGACAGGAGAAGAAGAAAAGTATACGTCTGAAACTAAAGAAAAGATCAGAAGATTCTTTTGCGACTACCCTGATGGTCATCTGAACCATGAGATCAAAGGATCGGACGGAATATATGTGGTCACGGTTACTGCATTTGAGAATGGAATGGCGGTTCGACCGAAGGTCATGGCATCTGCCATATGCAGTGCGGAGGAGATGATATATGACGTCAGGTGTCTGGAGAGTACGGTTAGCAGAGCGTATCGCAAGGCAGTAAGCCTGCTTTGCACAAAGTCACATGAAGACAGAATTAATGAAGAAGAGACTGGAGAGAAAGCCGGAACGAATGACAGGATCAGTTTTACAAAGGGAAAATATAAGGGAAGACCCCTGCATGAGGTCTTTTTGGAGGACAGGCAGTACATACGATACATCGCCCAGAAAGAAAACTGTATCGAAGATGCCGGTGTTATAGAAGAATGCAGAAGACTGATTGGGGAGGAAAAAGATGAAGGACAATACTGATATCTCCACTCAGGTGCTTTGTAACATCTGCAGGGCTCATATCAAAAAGGAAGGGCGAGAGACACTGTTTTATTGCCCGTACAGAAAGGACAAACTGATCTCCATCAATATGGAGAAAGGATTGTGGAACTGCTTCAGACAGTGCGGGACATGCAGTGCCAACGGAGGAAATCTTGTACATCTGTATATGCTTTTTACAGGCGAAAGAAATTATGACCGAGCAAGGCGGGAAATGAAAGGAATGATCGGCGGAAGGAATGAGATATACGGCAGAGACCATTTAAAGCTTAATACAGAGAAAGAAACTGTCGATCCTGTTATCACAGATATGGGCTACAGAGCAATGCTGGGAGCTTTAAGTGTTAATGAAGAACATATGGAGGTTCTAAAAAAGAGAGGAATGAAAGAAGAGGATATCGCCAGATTCGATCTGAAAAGTGTACCGGATAAAGCAGATAAGGCTAAGTGCATTGAGGTAATAGAAGACAAGCTTTCAAAAGAAGGCATCAATATAAAGGATGTCCTTATACCCGGTCTGTATGTAGAAAACGGCGGAAAAACATGTCTTAATGTTTCCGGCAGCGGGATACTGATACCTTATGTCGATATACACGGGATGATCACAGGTCTTCAGATAAGACGCGACGATAATTGTAATTGCCGCTCAAAGAGCGGAAGATACAGATGGCTGTCCAGTGCCGGGATGAAAGGCGGGTCAAGCCCACATGCGTGCTATTCATCGGCTAATTATGACAAAAAGGCGTCATTACATGGAAAAGAAGTATTTATTACAGAAGGCGCTCTTAAAGCTATGACAGCACGGAGCCTATCCGGAAAGACTTTCTTTGCCGTTCCGGGAGTCAGTGCGTTTTCATCGCTCGAAAGGCTTCTTAGTGATCTTAAAAAAGCGGGAATAAAAAAAGTGATGGAAGCCTTTGACACTGACAGGTATTCAAATGACAGCGTGATGAACTGCGTGTACAGATCTTACGAGATATCAGGAAGTATGAATATCAGCATGAGACGATACATCGGCGAAGAATCATATCTCTGGAAACAGAAAGAAAAAGGAGTAGATGATTATTTTATGGCCTTAGATAAATACATAAAGAGTCACAGCCGAGTGAGAACATATGACATGTCTGAAATGACAAAGTGCCGATTTATCGGACCATGAAAATTATAATTTGTATGTATTCAAACATGTCAGATAAAGACAATAAGATGGTGAGAGATCGTTATATATGGCGGAGGGTCTTAGTAAAGCTTTGCATATATGTGAAAAACAAAACGGCAACACAACATTGGCCCGTTGCGCTGATAGTAATGCGAAGTGTGTTATATATTTCTCACGGGCACATAAAAAGTGGTCTCCAAGAAAAATATAACAGTACTTGTGGTTTTTTCGGCTTGCGTAAAGCCGGATGATAAGCAGCCAGCACTCAAATCATATCGTTCCGATAATTAAATTTTATTATTCCGATAGAGTTGATGTTGTTCCAGCAGTACAGTATAATATTTCTGTAAGTTGGAGGTATGTGCTTATGTATATGACAGTAAAAGAAACTGCTGAAAAGTGGGGGATCTCTGACAGAAGGATCAGAAAGCTATGCTCTGAGGGGAGGATCCCCGGAGCTTATCGGGACAGACACCGTTGGATGATTCCGCTTAATTCGAAAAAGCCGGCTGACGGAAGATTCAAATCGAAAGAGAATGTTCTTAATCGGATCGAACGTAAGAAGGCCGAGTTGGACAGCTTAAGGCCTTTGACTGAAGGAGAACTTGAAAGGTTAAATGAGGAGTTTACGGTCGAATACACGTATAACTCAAATGCGATCGAAGGAAATACACTTACGCTCCGCGAAACTGGTTTAGTACTCCGTGGCCTGACGATAGACAGAAAACCTTTGAGGGATCATCTGGAAGCAGTAGGCCATAAGGAAGCTTTTGATTATGTCCGCGAGCTGGTTAGTAAAAACGCACCATTGACAGAGAGCGTCATCAAACAGATCCATTCTCTCGTGCTTGCAGACAAAAGGGAGGATCGTGGTGTTTACAGGAAAGTTCCTGTCCGTATTATGGGAGCACGTCACGAACCCGTGCAACCATATATGATCGGGTCCGGCATGGAACAGCTTTTGGTCCGCTATGCTGCAAGTGAGGAACATATTGTTACCAGGCTTGCCCGTTTCCATATCGAGTTTGAAGGAATACATCCGTTCATTGACGGAAACGGCCGAACAGGCAGACTGCTTGTGAATCTAGAATTGATGAAGGCGGGATACCCTCCTATTGACATAAAATATACTGACAGAGTCACATACTATAATGCTTTTGATGAATACTATGTCAAACATGATCTTTCCGCAATGGAGGGACTGTTTGCCGGATATATTAACTCAAGACTGGATACGTATATAGATATGCTCAAGGAGGTGTCAGATTGACTGAAACGGGTAGTAATAAATCATCTAAAATATGTAAATTGATTTCAGCTTAAGAAGCTTTTTTACAAGACGGGAAATAGTGGTGGCAGCACATCATTATTTCCCTCTTTTTTTAGAGAGTTTAGGAAAGAAAACCGTATAGGAGAATAGCTTCCCCTGATTAACATCATATTAAAGGAACATCCTTTGGCGTAAGTAATTATTTCTATGGATTTTTAGCCTCAAAAGTATTAAACTCATTTATAGATTAATTAGGGAGTTTACTTATCATGACAAAAACTGATGTGCTTATCATCGGAGCCGGAATAACCGGAACGATGCTGGCAAAAGATCTGTCGATGTACGACCTCAAGGTCGCTATCGTCGACAAGGAAAATGATATAGCCGACGGTGCAACGATGGCCAATTCCGCCATAGTTCACACCGGCTATGATCCCGAGGACGGAACTCTCAAGGCTCTTCTGAATGTCAAGGGCGCCTCAAAGTATGAGAAGCTGTGTCGGGATCTGGGCTGCCGTTACCGCAGGATAGGAGCATATATCGTTGCCTGCGGTGAAGAGGAAGAGAGGCATCTCGATATACTTCGGGACAGAGCTGACAGAAGAGGAGTGCCGTACAGGTTTCTTTCAGGCGACGAAGCAAGAAAGATCGAGCCAAATCTTGCCGACGGCGTTACCAAAGTCATAGATTTCTATACGACAGCAGTCATCTACCCGTGGCAGGTAGCTATCGCATGCCGGAAGCTGGCAGTCAATAACGGAGTACAGTGCCATCTCAACAGCCGGGTGACCTCGATAGATGTCACACCAAACGGATTCTTTGTAAAGACGAGCGGTGAGGATTTCCTTGCGGGTACAGTAATAAACGCCGCAGGAGTTTTTTCTGATACAGTTGCCAGGATGGTCGAGCCTGATCCGGGATTCACGATAAGACCGAGAAGAGGCGAGTATTATGTTCTGGACAAGGACATCAGATTTACCGACCATGTCATATTCCCTGTGCCTTCTCGGGAAAAGGGAAAGGGCGTCCTTGCGGTACCTACCGTGTACGGAAATATCCTTCTTGGCCCTAACAGCGACTACATTGCCGAAAAGGAAGATAACGGCACTTCGCCGTCAGGTCTGGCTTATGTCATTAATAACATAGGAAAGACACTCAAGAACGTACCGCTCAACAGGATAATCAGGACCTTCGCGGGCATAAGAAGTGCCAGCACGAGCTCTGACTTCATAATCGAAGAATCAAAGACAGTGCCGGGCTTCATTAATGTCGCATCCATTGAAAGTCCGGGTCTTGCTTCAGCACCTGGAATATCCGAATACATAATCGATAATTTCATCTCAAAGAGATTAGAACTCAGAAAAAAGGAAGATGCACAGACTACTCTCAAAGCGCCTGTCGTAGTGAGTGAACTGAGCGACGAGGAACGCAACCGGCTCATAAAGGAGCATCCTGAGTATGGCAGGATCGTATGCAGGTGCGAGCAGATCTCCGAAGGAGAGATAAGGGACCGGATGCAGGGACCTTTAGGTGCTACGACTGTCAAGGGCGTAAAGAAGAGATGCCGTCCGGGAATGGGAAGATGCCAGGGAGGCTTCTGCGAGCCTCTGGTCCTGGATTTGCTTTCCAAATATGGCAACAGAGATCCATTGGATATCGTGCTTGATTCACTGGATTCCAAAATACTTGAAAGCGAGAACAGAGAATGAAAAATTACAGTTGCGTAATAATAGGCGGCGGCAGTGCCGGACTCTCTGCAGCTGTCACTCTCAAGGACTTGGGTATCAGTGATATCCTTGTGCTTGAAAAGGATGTGGAGCCGGGCGGTATACTGGAACAGTGCATCCACAACGGTTTCGGTCTTCAGACCTTCAAGGAACAGCTTTCCGGACCGGCATATGCTGAAAGATACATAAAAATGGCCGAGGAGCGAGGGGTCGAGATCAAGCTCAATTCGATGGTAACAAAGCTCACACGGGACAGAAAGATAGAGTATGTGAACTCCAAGGAAGGCTATGTAACCATAAGTGCGGATGCCGTTATCCTCGCTGTGGGCTGTTATGAGAGGAGCAGAGGAGCCATCAACATCTACGGCACGCGCCCTGCAGGAATATATACAGCAGGACAGGCACAGAAGTACCTCAATATGAACGGCTACATGGTCGGCAAGAAGGTGTTTATACTCGGTTCCGGAGATATCGGTCTCATCATGGCCAGGAGGATGACGCTCGAAGGAGCAAAGGTCCTGGGCGTTGCGGAGCTGATGCCGTATTCCAACGGACTGCCGAGAAACATCAAGCAGTGCCTGGAGGATTTTGACATTCCTCTCTACCTCTCACATACGGTCACGAAGGTCTTCGGAAGAGACCGTCTGCGCGGCATAGAACTCTCAAAGGTGGATGAAAACAGAAATCCGATCATGGGAAGCGAGCAGTACTTCGATGTGGACACACTGCTCCTTTCGGTAGGACTCATACCTGAAAACCACCTTGCCGATGAGGCAGGTATACTCATGGACAGGTCAACGAAGGGACCTCTCGTCGATGAGACATATATGACCAGTATAGAAGGCATCTTTGCATGCGGAAACGGCCTGCATGTCCATGACCTGGTGGACTTCGTATCCCTTCAGGCGGAAAGAGCTGCAAAGGGCGTCGCAAGATATCTTGAAAAGGGCCGGGACAAGGGCGAGAGGATCGAGGCGGTCAACGGAAAGAACGTTTCGTATACAGTTCCGAAATACCTCCACCCGAAGGCGGCGGATGGGAACGTGGAGATATTCTTCAGGATAACGCATCCGATGGACAAGGCAGTTCTGAAGGTCACTTCAGGCGATAAGGTGATAAGGAAACTCAACAAGAGAAAACTGATGCCGAGTGAGATGGAAAGAGTGCTTCTCACGGCAAAAGAGATTCGGCGGCTGGATGACGATGTGGTCATTTCGGTCGAGGAGGTGGAATAATGGCAGAACGAGAACTCATATGCATAAGCTGCCCTATGGGATGCAGGCTGACAGTCAAGCTTGAAGGCAATGAGGTGGTCAGCGTCACGGGCAATACCTGTCCAAGGGGCGAGGAATATGCAAGGAAGGAATGCACCAATCCTGAAAGGATACTTACTTCTACAGTTAAGATCAACGGAGCAGTGCACAGGGTCCTTCCGGTCATCACTGACAGGGAGATACCTCTCGGAAAGCTGTTTGAGGCAATGGAAGCAATCAGAAAGGTCGAGGTCGACGCACCTGTCAAGGAAGGCGATATCCTTATAGAAGACATTCTGGGAACGGGCGCCAATGTGATAGCCTCAAGATCCATGGACAGGATCCGGCAGTAAAAGTCAGGACGGTTATGCCGGCACAGACAGTATACAGGACCTGCGGTCGAGAACACGACTGCGGGTCCTTTGCTTTATTCAGGCTGAGCCGGACCGCAGACCGCAGGACGTTCCTGATGTCATTGTATGGATCACCAAAATGGTGTATAATTAATCAAATATTGATCAGAAGCAGTTTGACTTGATGAAGAAGAGAAAGATATCTTCGGCATATCTGATACCGGGGAGTTTCATGCTCACGATACTTCTGGGGGCTCTTGCCCTAATGCTGCCTGTCTGCAGTGCTTCAGGAGAGTTCACGGATCCCATAACAGCGCTTTTTACGGCCACCACATCAGTGTGTGTGACCGGTCTTGTCGTTGTAGACACTTACAGCTACTGGAGCGTGTTCGGCCAGGCTGTCATCCTTTTTCTCATACAGATCGGAGGTCTGGGCATAATCACCGTTACTTCGGCGCTCATGATGGTGTCCCGGAGGAAATTTGCTCTCGGGGACAGGATGATGCTCCGGGATGCGCTCAATGTCAGTTCAAGCCGGGGAATTATCAGGTTCCTGACAAGGATCATCACCGGCACATTTTTAGTCGAGTTCCTGGGGGCTGTGTTCTACGCTTTTAGATTCATACCCGAGCACGGACCGGTAAAGGGAACATGGATGTCGGTATTCACTGCCGTATCCGCTTTCTGCAATGCCGGCATAGACATCATAGGACCCTCCAGCCTTGAGGGATACCGGACCGATCCGCTGGTGATCATCGTGACCATGACACTCATTATACTCGGGGGACTTGGTTATGTGGTCTGGTTCGATATCCAGCAGAAGACAGCAGACGGATATTTCAAGAAATACTCTGCCGGACAGATCTGGTCAAGATTTTCAGAGCACACGAAGCTTGTGCTGTGCCTCACGGCAGGACTGATCCTCACGGGAACAGCGCTCGTGTTTGCCACGGAACACTCCAATCCACGGACGATCGGCAATATGAGTACGGGTTATAAGCTGCTTAACAGCCTGTTTGAATCGGTAACCTTCAGGACGGCCGGCTTTGCCACCTTCCCCCAGAAGGCACTGAATGAATCCAGCTGCATCACTGCCTTTGTATGGATGTTTATCGGAGGTTCCCCAGTCGGAACGGCGGGAGGAGTCAAGACTGTGACGTTCTTCCTTGTGATGATGAACATCATCTACTATATCCAGGGAAGGCAGCCAAAGGTCTTCAGGAAGACGATAAGCGAGGAAATGATGAGAAAGGCTACGGCAATAGTTGCCGTGTCGCTCTCGACCGTGATGGTGCTGACCCTGCTGCTTCTTGCAACAAATCCCGTCAGTCTGACGGACGGTCTATTCGAAGTCGTCAGCGGCTGTGCCACCGTCGGGCTTACAAGGGGGCTTACACCTCATCTCAATACGGCGGGAAGGCTTATTATAATCCTTTCGATGTACCTTGGAAGGATCGGACCGATATCAATGGCGGTCATGTTCGTGAAACTGGGACATAACGAGAATATCAACAAATATACGGAAGGCAACTTCTTTGTAGGATGATAAGGAGAATGACATGAAGAAATCATTTGCGGTTATCGGAGCGGGAAGATACGGCGGAAGTCTTGCCAAAAGTCTGTACAGCATGGGCCGGGACGTCCTTCTCGTGGACAGCGATCCTGACAGACTCAAGAGATTCGACGGATGGTGCACTGCTGCTGTAGTGGCGGACATGACGGATGAAAGGGAGATAAGGGCCCTGGGACTGGGAAACATGGATGTCGTCGTGACAGCCATGGCTTCCAATCTGAACCGGAGCATCCTCGCCGTTGCCATAGCCAAGGAAGAGGGAGTGAAGTCAGTCATAGCCAAGAGCGCCTCACATACCATGTCCAGCATCCTGGAGAAGGTGGGGGCAGACAAGACGATAATCCCTGAAGAGGAGGAGGGCGAGCGTTCCGCAAGGATCCTGTGGTCCGACACGGTACTGGATTACTTCCGGGTTGGAAGCAATCTTTCCATGGTAGAGATGGTACCGTTCTCTGACTGGATCGGCAAGAGTCCGATGGAACTCAATCTCAGGAAGAACTATAACCTGAATATAATCGCCACCAAGGACGACAATAATCAGTGGATACTTACCGACCCGGGCAAAAAGCTGGAAGCCGGTGAAAAACTGCTGATAGTGACAGATAACAAGGAACTCGGAAACCTCAACATGGAATAACCATACTTGCGTATGAATGCACCTCGTGTTTTTGGTGTGCCCCCTGTCAAGTAGACAACTGAATTATCAAAAGAAAACGTTCCG
>CAZDOS010000036.1:0-18623 GCA_964507095.1 uncultured Oscillospiraceae bacterium
TCTTATTTTTGTGCCTTTAAATCCTATTCACTTACAAAACTTTTCTTATTATATATGTTAAATCGTATTCACTCTAAAAAGTTTGTTGTATTAAGAATGGTGTCGTGATAGACGGACTTGTGGGAGCCGGCTCCCTTAAGAAGTTCGTTGAAACTCTTACGGATCTGCCTGTCGAGCTTGTACTCACTCACGGACATCTGGACCATACAGGGGCTGCATTCGAATACCGGAAGTGCTATATGCATCCTGACGATATAGCCCTCATGTTTTCTGAAAGGCACTCCAGCAAGGAGGCAAGATTCGGCTTCCGGAAAATGGATACGCCCCTGGCAATACACAAATATGCACGGCTGGCTCTGACCGATATGGTCGAGACAGTTCCGGTAGCCACCTACCCGATATATGACGGTGACAGGCTGAGTCTTGGGGACAGTGAGCTGGAAGTGATAGGAGTGCCGGGACATACATTTGGAACGCTCGTGTTCCTGTACAGGAAGGAAAGAGTCATCTTTTCGGGAGACGCCTGCAACATAAACACCCTGCTTGGACTCGAGGGTTCCACAAGCATTGAGCAGTACCTGGAGTCATTGCATCACCTGAAGGAGTTTGAGGGTGAGTACGACGTCATGTTCGGCGGACACGGCAGGAACACTGTGGACAAGTCCATAGTTGACGACGGAATCGCCATGTGTGAAAGGATCCTTGCAGGAACAGATGACCGGGAAGAAGCCAGGAACATGCAGGGCAACACTGTCTACTACGGAGCCAGACATAATCCTGATTATTCTCCAGCATGCGGGGGATTGTGCAACATCCAGTATTCAAAGAAGTTCCTACTCAAAAAAGATGTAAAGAAGTTCGTTCCGAAGACAGGAATGGTCATTCCGAAATAATGTCAAAAAAGAAAGCCTGTATGGATCACGCGCGAAGCTGGTTCCATACAGGCGTTTTACTATATTCTATCAGTATTCAGAGAGTACGATCAGAGTGTCTTTGTCTCCCAGTCTTACGGTCTCATTGAGGTCCGGATTGAATACGCTTTCATAGACACCGTTTGATTCTTTGATATATCCAAGGAAGATACTCTTTCTTAAAAGAGTCAGCTCTCTCAGTTCTCGTACACGGATCGTATTCTCCAAGCCGAACTGATGAGGAGTCTTGAGATAGAGCTCGCAACCTTCATTTGACAGCAATTCCTTGAATACCGCAATTAGGTCGGGGCTTTCTGACAGCTGAGCAAGCAGGAGTGAAGCCATGTTTGTGGCAACAATGTAGTCAGTACCGTCATTTATGGATATAAGTCTTTCGTTTGACTCACGTCTCATTTCTGCGGTAAGGTCGAAAGAAAGGTTATATCTATTCCTTATGTCTCTTAAATTGAGTATAAGGAACATTACATCCATATCGGATTTCTCCTGATCTTCATCGTGATCGCACAGTATTGCAAAATGACGAGATTCCTTGGCAAGTTCAAGAAGATTTGAGAATTCATGGATGTCTTCATCGTAGAAATTGACAGTCAGATTTTCGCGCTTGCTGGCGGCCTTCAGGATATGTGCCTTCTGATTCTCAGTGACATCTGCAACTATTATCTCAATGACATTTTCTGGAAGCTCCCTAACCACTGTTTTAAATTCTTCATTGTATCCGATTATAGTTACTCTCTCGTAGAGACTGCCCGGCGCCTCCCGAATGTCAGAAAGATCAGGATCAGGGTCTTCTCTGCCAATGAAAATGGGAGACGAACTGTCTTCTGCAAATATCAGAAGTTTGTCATTATCTTCAAAGACTGTATCAAGCGGAGGATTCATCATGACCTTGCTGCCCTTCTGTATGCCGGCAGGTGTGCCCTTATCGACCCTTGACATAATCTGAATGAAAGTAAGTCCGACAGCTTCAGGCATTGGGATCAGATAGAATTCAGACCCTTCAAAGTTGAAGATCTCGTTGAAGGCCAGAGACAGACCGGATTGCGTGCAGGAATGAGCTATCATCTTAGCAATGATGTCATTTGTCTGGAGAGTGGTAATATTATGCCTCTCAGCAATGGATGGAGGGAAGACATATTCATTCTTTGAAACGATAGCTCCGATATTCGTCACTCCGTTGCTGTCATAGAAGACAATGTTTGAAAGAGCGAGAAGGATTTTCGTTGTCGTCCTGTCATCCGTCGGACTGATCATTACGGAGCGGCAGGTGGAGATCGAACATTTTTCAAGATCTACCGGTGAGAACAGGTCTGCTTTTCTGCAGATCAGATTGATATTCTTGGGGATATCTACATTATCGATAATATCCTGTTCAATTTCGTCCCTTTCCATATCAGCTGCAACGATTATGGTCGTCGGCTTTCCGGAAGCAGCAAGGATGAGCTGCTTTATCAGTGTATATTCCCCAGGAACAAAGCCAAGTATGACCGTATGTCCGTTTTCTATTACAGTTGAGTTTCCTCTTTTCAGACTCGTGATCTTATCTTCAATAGAGGCCGAGATTATACCTATCAGCACACTGGTGACAAACAATCCTGCAACGCCTACTATTGCCATTAGAAAGATGTAAATAAAACCACCGTCTTCGCTTGAAGGCATTTCAGCTCCGATAATGCTCGTAATGCCATCCCAAAGGATCTCAAAAAAAGAGCTTCCTTCGCTGAGATGAAAAAGAGCAATAATAGTGCTGATGATTAGGACCAGAATGAAAGAGAAGGCTGCAAGAAGCTTGATAAGACCAAGCCCACCTCGTGCGATCTTTTTGTCGAACCAATACTGGAATCTGTCTTTTAGAGTTATATTCTTCATGTCGATCCCCCGATCAATGAATTCTTCGTTTTCAATATATCATATTGATAGCAGGAATACATCCCAAAATATATGTAAATTGCATAAAAGTGTTCGGTTCCATAGGGAACGGATTAGTGTATTATTTCCAATGGACCGGCAGTGAATACTAATCGGGTGAAAAGTATAGTATAATGAATACATATCTAATGCCCTTGGAGGGAAAGCACATGAAGGAAAAACTGCTATTGGTCGGCGCCGGCGGACTCGGAAGGATCGTCAGCGAGCATGCGGGGAAGAAGTATGAATGCTTCTTTCTTGATGACGGCGTGGAAAATGGGACTGAAGTGTGCTCAGTAAAGGTGATTGGCAATATCCGGGACATAGAGAGACTCAGAGACGAGTATTCTCTGCTTGTCGTATGCATCGGCAACAATGCTCTTAGGGAAAAGATATATACACAGGCAGATGAACTTGGATATGGCTTCCCGAACATAATTGTTGATTCGGCATACATCAGTCCGTATGCAACTGTCGGAAACGGCTGTGTGATCCTTAACAATGTCTCCGTACAGAACGGTGCGTCTGTCGGTAATGGCGTTATCCTCAATGCCGGAGTAGAAGCCCATCAGGATTGCCGGATCGGAGATTATTCTCTGGTCTATGCGAATTCGGTCATCAGGTCATATGCCAGAGTCGGCAAAAGGGTCAAGATCGAGAGCACCGTAACGGTCGGCAACAATGTGGTGATCGAAGATGACCGGACAGTTGAGACCAGCATACTGAGGCAGCCTTGATGCGTAGGAACAGGATCGTCCTTTTTCGGAGGATCATGATGATTGCCGTCATGATCGTCATATTCTTCTTTTCCCGGCAATCCGGGTCAGCTTCGCGTGCCATCAGCAGGATGGTCGCAGGCCTTCTGGGAATCAAGCCTTCCGCAGGGATGACGGACATCGATACTGTGCCTTTGATGATGGGGTTAAACATCAGGAAGTACGGACACATTTTCATCTTCCTGCTCATGGGCTTTTTTGCTTTCTTCTCAGTAGACAGAAAAAGGGGATTGCCTCTTCAGCTCATATTCGGCATCGGTTTCTCATATATCTATGCCTGCCTTGACGAGATACACCAGATGTTCGTTGACGGAAGGGCGGGCATGTTCTCGGACACTCTGATAGACCTTGGAGGGATCATCGCAGGCGTATTGCTTGCACTTTTGATCCAGACAGTTATCAACAGAAAAAAGACATGATCTTACTGTCATTACGGCTGCGGTTTTAACGCAGCCTTTTTTCGTCTTATCACAGGAGGATACCTGCAGTGTTGACCGGCTGCACTCCTGAAAATATCAATAATGTATAAACAGCATTAAGGAGGAAGATCGGTGGCAGACATCATAGGGAAGATCAGGATAAGGAGAGAAGGGAAGATACATCTGGCATCCCTGACACGGAAAGGCGACCTGCTGCTTGAGGACGGACGGGTTCTGACAGTCTCGCCCGGAAGCATGCGGCAGTTCAGGGAAAAGATGATTCCGGCAGAGAAGAAAGAAGTGAAGGAGAAGAAGGGAAAAGACACCGCTTCTGCAAGGCATTCGGCCGGAATTTCCGACGCGTTCTTCAAGGTACTGGTCCTTACTATCCTATCTGTCCTTCTCGTCCTTCTTATGCCCAAAAGCTCCAAAGCTGCAGGAAACGGCACCATAAGGGTGGTGCGGGCCGGATGCGACATTTCCAAAGGAACAAGGATCACGCGGGACATGCTTGAAGGTATCGAAATGCCCGTCGAAAAGTACCGTTTGATTGCATCCGGGATATACCTTACACGGGAAGGGAGCACCGTCAGTGATGCCCTCATACTGTCTGAAGACAGGGACGATATCATCGGAGGTTATGCGGCCAGAAACATTGAAAGCGGGGAACCTCTGACTGCTTCATGCATCACGTTCAGGGCACCTTCATCCGGATCGGGCTTCGTTCAGGTCGAGGTAAACGGAAGGACGATGGACATCCCTCTTGATCCGGGTCTTCTCTCAGACGGAGTAGATACTAGAGTGGATATTCTGGCTGTCTTCAGCGAGGACGGAAATGAAGGCAGCAGACGGGCGCTTCTGGCGAGCTTCACTCTCCGGGACAGGCAACTCATTGACATATACACGCAGGCGGGAGAGGGAATAATGAGAGGACTTGAGGATGCACGGCAGGATTAGCATTTTACTGTCTGCGATTCTAGCCGGACTCCTTCTGTGCTCATGCACCTTTGTATCTGATGCGGCTTCATATATACCGGTAGATGATGGAGAGGAATGGAACGGATACATTGAACAGGTCGAGACGGTATTCAGGCAGGCGGCTGCCGTCAATGAAAATACATTTGGCGCGGTTCTGATTCCGGGCACTCTTCTTTGCCTTCCGGTCATGAGACCCTGTGAAGATCCGCTTGAATATCTTCGCAAGGATGTCAGCGGTGATTATTCCGTTCGGGGAACTCCGTTCATTCTGAAAGGAGGGAGTGAGACCTTTGACGATCTTGTGATCTGTGGCCATTATTTCAATAACGGAGAAGTTTTCGGAATGTTGCACTCCTACCTTGATGACCCTTCGTTCATAGAGGCGCATCCGATCCTTCTGCTTTGCACGGATGTAGGAACTCGGGAGTACAGCATATGCGGATGTGAGGTTTTCGGATCCGCGGAACTGGAGAGGGCTGCGACCAACAAAGACGGGTTCAGGAATCTTTTGGGAATCAAGACCGGCAGGGGCGGGATGATCGTTCTCGTGACCTGCATGGATTACCGGGGTTCAGGCGACAGGCGGGTGCTGTGGGCTGTGAAAGAATGGTAAAAAAAGCCCCTTAATGCAAAAATAATGAAGTCATACAACGCAAACGAGGTTGAAAAAGCGGTTGTATTTAAGTATAATAAACTTGGCAAATGCCGTGCTTCTCGCAGGTGAGAGGCTTACGGCAGTATTGCCGTGTTTGAAAAGGACCGTAAGGTCCGTTGATTCGGAGCTAAACATGTCTTTTGATCTGAGCAAATACTGTCATATCTCCTCGGTCATGACCGAGAGCGGAAAAAAGACGGCTGTCCTCGGGGACAGCGGACTCAGCCTGTTCTATGTTGAACAGGGCTCTTGCGTTGCGAAAAAGGAAGGCTCCGAGTTCTATCTGGACAAGCAGGATATAATCTGCTTCGGCGGAACTGCCGAATTTGAGATTGAGGAAGGATGCAGGCTTCTCGGCCTCGGACTGACTGGCATCATCGCCGACAGGTACGGCAAAGAGATGGGTCCGGGCTTCGTGACCAACATAATCTTCGTCCCGTTCCTTCCGCAGCAGATAGAGCAGGTCATAGAAAACTTCGACACGATGAGCGACATGTACATGACCAATCTGGCCTTTGAGATGATCAACACTCTCAGCCAGTCTCCTCGCAAGGCGGTCATAGTCAATCAGGTCGTTATCGAAGCGATCAGGCTCATAAACGAGTATTACGCCAACGGCTTCGGAATCGAGCAGGTGGCAAACACTCTTGATATTTCCAAGAGTCATCTCGTAAGGGAATTTCAGAAGAACACCGGAATCACTCCGGGCAAATATCTCATAAAGGTCAGGATAGACGCGGTAAAGGAACTGCTGTCCACCACGTCCTATTCACTCAACATGATAGCCATGAAGACGGGCTTTTCGGGTGACAACTATCTGTGCAAGGCCTTCAAGAAGGTCACGGGAGAGACCCCGATGGCATACAGGGATCGCGTCATTGCATCCCAGTATCTGCCGAATCAGCTTACGCTTCTGCCTGATTCAGAGGACTACCGGAAATACTGATATATCTGATAATTAACATATACAGGGGGAAAAGATGTCTTTTTTAGCCAACATTCCTCTTTTGGCCGTGACCGTGCTGTACTTCCTCGGAAGGCTGTTTGAGTCGCTTAAAATAACTGATTATTCCACAGGCTTCCTTACGGATTCGCCTTTGGTTTCGCGCGCGATCATAGTAGCCTTGATCTGCGTGATCGCCATAAGCAGTTCTGTCATAATAATGATGCAGAAGCAGTCCTCCAGAAAGTCTCCTCAGTTGAAGACAGGCGTTCTGGGACTGATAGCAGGAGTGCTGTTCATAGTCGGCGCCGTACTCAGCATAATGCATACGTTCAGAGTCGGAGGCTTCCTTGGCTTTGACATACTGATCCTTCTGAGCGGTATTGGATACATCATCTTTGCTCTCGTGGGCGTCCACGGACAGAACATCGAAAAGCTGTCCTTCGTACTTGTAATGCTCGGAGCATTGGCCTTCTGTCTCGGAGCTTTCCTGAGTGAAGTGAGGACTGTATCTGATGTGATTTACACCACAAGGAACCTTGCTCACATCACCATGGCGTTGTTCCTGCTTTGTTTCTTCAAGAACGCATACGCAAGAGGAGATCTTTCAGACATAGCCCTTTACCGGACTGGATTTCTGAATACCGTCTTTTCGCTTGCGGGACTGTTTGCCCTCACGCTCGGCATAATGTCAAAGGGCACCATCGTCACTTATGCCCTGGTATATGATGCCGGCTGCATGATGGTCGGACTGCTTTCTCTGATCACCTCGATGTCGCTCGTATCAAACCGGTTCAGCGGACTGAGAGTGAACGAAAGAGAACTTGCCAAGAGAAGCGCCAACTTCGCCACAGGCGAGCTGATGCCCGGAACAGGCGAACCCAAGAAGAACGCTCTGGAAAGAAGATTTTCTACAAAGGAGATCAAGCGGGAGACAGAGGCTACTGATGCCACCGGTTTCCTGGGCATTACACCGGACCAGCTCAAGGCAAGAGCCGATGAGATGGTAAGAGAAAACGGTATCCGGGACAAGAAGATCCGGCTCGATAATAGACCTGAAAGACCGGCTCCGGTCTTCAACGCTCCAAACAAGAGCGAAAAGAAGGACGGAATCGAGCTCACCCGCAGGTCGTCCGAGAAAAAGCGGGAATCTGCCGCAAAGCCGGTCGAAAAGAAAGAAACGGTAAAAAGAGAGCCTGCAAAAGCTGCTGTCGAGACAAGGACTAGGACCCGGACGAGAGAGAAAGCGCCTTCAAGAGATGCTGCCGCTCCTCAGACTAGGAAGACACGGAAGGTCTTCAGCCGGTCGGCTGACAACAAGACTTCATCACATGCCGCTCCGAAAAAGAAGGTCTTCGTGGCGGATGACAGCGATGCTCCTGCCGCAACAAAGAAGGTCAAGAAAAAGATCTTCACACGGGACGATTAGTCCTTCAGACACGTTAATGATCCCCATGGCTTTAGCCGGGGATGACAAATAAAATAGTAATCAACCATATACACGGAGGTATTATCATGTCAATCAAGATAGGTATCAACGGATTCGGACGTATCGGTCGTCTCGTATTCAGAGTTGCTGTTGCAAACCCTGACATCTATGAGGTCGTCGGTATCAACGATCCTTTCATCACACCTGACTATGCAGAGTACATGGTCAAGTATGACACCATCCATGGCCACTTCAAGGGTGAGCTTGGACACACAGATGACGGCATCGTCGTAAACGGCAAGGAAGTAGCATTCTTCGCAGTTTCCGATCCTAAGGATATTCCTTGGAAGAGCGTCGGAGCAGAGTACATCGTTGAGTCAACAGGTGTGTTTACAACTACAGAGAAGGCATCTGCCCACATTGAAGCCGGTGCAAAGAAGGTAGTCATCTCCGCTCCTGCAAAGGATGCTGAGACACCTACATTCGTCATGGGTGTCAACGAAGACACCTACACCAAGGATATGCTGGTGGTTTCAAATGCTTCCTGCACTACAAACTGCCTTGCACCTCTCGCAAAGGTCATCAACGACGAGTTCGGTATCGTTGAAGGACTTATGACCACAGTTCACGCAACAACAGCCACACAGAAGACTGTTGACGGCCCTTCAAAGAAGGACTGGAGAGGCGGACGTGCTGCTGCCGGCAACATCATCCCTTCATCAACAGGCGCTGCAAAGGCCTGTGCACTGGTCATTCCTTCCCTCAAGGGCAAGCTGACAGGCATGTCCTTCAGAGTCCCTACACTGGACGCTTCTGTAGTTGATCTCACAGTCAAGCTCGCAAAGCCTACAACCTATGATGAGATCTGCGCAGCAATAAAGAAGGCCAGCGAAGGAAAGCTCAAGGGCATCCTCGGATACACAGACGAGCGGGTCGTTTCTTCCGACTTCTACGGTGATACACGCACATCGATCTTCGATGCACAGGCCGGCATCATGCTCAATGAGACATTCGTAAAGCTCGTATCATGGTATGACAATGAGATGGGCTACTCAGCAAAGATCCTTGAACTCATCAAGCACATGGCTGAGGTAGACGCAAAATAAGATGTCAATATCGGAATCCGATATGTGATAGACTACAGTGGGAACGGAGCAGATGATCTGCTCCGTTCCTTTTGCAATAGACCTGTTTCAGTGATATACTCATAATAGAATCGACTTAATGTGCAACGGAGGAAATGAAATGGAACTGTGGGACGCGTACGATCTCAGCCTTAGGAAGATCGAAGGAAAGGAACTCGTGAGAGGAAAACCCGTTCCTGAGGGATGCTACCATCTGGTGAGTGATGTCATAGTCAGACACGCTGACGGCACGTACCTTCTGATGCAGAGAGACCCGAAAAAGAAGTTCGGAGGTCTGTGGGAGATGACCCGGGGAGGCTCTGCCCTGAAGGGCGAGAACGCCGAGGACTGCCGGAAAAGAGAGCTTGAGGAAGAGACCGGAATAGTTGCGGACAGTTTTGAACTGCTTGGGATAATGACCAGTGAGAAATACAGGACCATATACGTCGAATTCATCGTCGAGACCGACTGGGACAAGGGCAACATCGTGATGCAGAAGGGCGAGACGGTCGATTACAGATGGGTCGGCGCGAAAGAGATCGCCAGGATGAAAAAGGATGAGCTTCTTACGGACAGGATGCAGCCATATCTGAATGAGCTCAGACCTTAACAGTAATATATGTATAGCAGTACAGATGTCGGTCTTCCCGGCATCTGTTTTTTTCATTAAATCTTAACTTTTTGCATATACTATGTTTATATAATTACCGTTATCATTGAATGAGGGAAAGGAGGATGACCATGAACACCTACGTCAGTTCGATAGCCGCGGCATGCATACTGTTCCCGTTCATTGCCGCAGTATTTACCCTTCCTTTCCTTATTATCCATTACAGGAAATTCGGTGGCATACCCGTAATCAGGGTAATGATTGTCTACTCATTCATATTGTACATGATGTGTGCTCTTTTCCTGACGCTGCTGCCGCTTCCGACCAGACGGGAAGTTGCTGCCATGGCTCCGATGCCGCCTTGCTTTATTCCGTTCCATGACATATATGTGGGCCTTGTCAAGGCAGGCTTCGACTTTTCGAACCTGTCCACCTTCAGAGACGTTTCTCTGTGGAAGGCATTCCTTACTAGCTCAGATCTATTCGTCGTGGTGATGAATGTCGTCATGACGATACCGCTGGGAATATATCTCAGATACTACTTCCGATTCGACTTTAAAAAAACGGTCCTTGCAGGCCTTCTGCTGAGCCTGTTCTTTGAGATCACTCAGTATACGGGGATATACGGGTTCTATGACAAGCGGTACCGCTATGCGGAGGTGGACGACCTCATAACCAATACGCTCGGTGCCCGGATAGGATACCTCATAACTCCGATACCCGCACTCTTCCTTCCGAAGAGAGAAGACATAGACAGGATGTCCTATGAAGGAGCTGCTTCCGTGACGGTGTTCAAGCGAATCACGGCAGATGCGATAGACCTGCTGCTCATGAGCTTCTTGTCAGGAATGCTCGTCTTCGTTTTTCCGTCCGGAAAATGGCTGAGCGCGGCAGAAGTGCTGCTCTGGCTGACATATTTCGTATTCCTGCCATTCCTTTGGAAGGACAGCACTCTGGGGCAGAAGGTGGTAAAGGTAAGGGTCACTGATGAAAGGACGGGCGGAAAGCCGGGTGTGATACAGTTTTTCCTGAGAAACTTCATCCTTTTCATCCTTGAACGGATATGGGTGATAATAGGCGGTGGATGCCTCGCCGGCCTGCTTTTTCTTCTGGCAGGCGGAAACCTTAGCTTAAACTTCAGCAGTTATCTGGCCGTTGCCATACTCCGGGGCGTGCCTGTAGTATCGTTCATTATATTACTGAGGGGACAGTCCAAACACGGAAGCCTGCCTCACGCGTTCCTCTCCAAAACAAGGGTCAAGAGCGTCCATGAGAACATAGGGAGGACGGGCGAGATAGCAGAAGCAGAATAGAATAAACATAAAAGAGGACAGAAGCTTAGGGCTATCTGTCCTCAAATGCCTTTGGACTTATCTTAAGTATTCTCATGGTGACTAGCTGAATATCCTTTCTGCACCCCCGGAATGCATATGCCTGAACCTCTTTCAGACCCGGCATGCAATATATCTTCTCAAGGTTCCTGCAGTCCTTGAAGGTGAAGGGTATGAGCCTCTCAACGTTTTCCGGAAGACGTATCTCCCTTATGCCGCATCTGGCAAAGCCATACTGCCATATATCCTTGAGAGTTGTAGGAAGATCTATCTGCTCAAGTGATGTGCAGCCGTCGAACACGAATCCCCCTATATCCGTTATACCCTCAGGAATGATCACTCTCTTTATTTCCGTATGTCCTTTGAAAAGACCGTCATAAAGTATCGTGACAGGCTTTCCGTGGAAAGTGGACGGAACAGTGACTGTTTCTTCGTCGCCTCTGTATCCTACCAGCTGATAGCTCTCGTCATCCCACATTTTAAAGGTGAATTCCTGCATATATCGTTCCTCGTAAATATCACATGTGATATACTAAATATACAGAAAAGAGCATAGTCCGGTCAACCGGCGTTGCCGAAGGGGCAGGACTGGAGTATAAATAGATGAAGGAGAAGAATTTCTGAAAGGAGTCCGAAATGGAATACATAAGAGTCACGATGGACAACATCGAAAAGGAGCACATCTGTTGCGCCATATCTAACAACAACGACGTTCAGGTGGCCTCCAAGAAGTCATGGATGAAGGACAGATACCGGGACGGACTGGTGTTCCTCAAAAGCGTCGAGAGAGGAAAGTGCTTCATAGAATATATCCCCGCCGAGAAAGCGTGGGTGCCGATAGAAGCCGACGGATACATGTATATCGACTGCCTGTGGGTATCAGGTTCTCTTAAGGGACACGGCTATTCAAGCGACCTTCTGGGCGCTTGCATTGATGACAGCAAGGCAAAGGGAAAGAAGGGACTGTGCATTCTCGCTTCAGCAAAGAAAAAGCCGTTCCTGGCGGATCCGAAATTCCTGGCACATAAGGGCTTTACGGTCTGTGATGAAGCGGACAACGGCATACAGTTGTGGTATCTTCCGTTCGATGCGGATGCAGGCAAGCCTGCATTCAGGGAATGCGCCAGGCATCCGGCAATCGAAAGGGAAGGCTATGTGATCTACTACACCAGCCAGTGCCCGTTCAACGCAAAGTACATACCCATAGTAGAGCGGACGGCGAGGGAAAACGGGATAAAGCTTGAGACGGTCCATATCCGTACATTGGAGGAGGCACAGAACGCGCCCACTCCCGTGACGAATTATGCCGTCTTCTGCGACGGGAAATACATTACAAACGAGCAGCTTAATGACAAAAAGCTCCTGAAGCTTGCCGGAAAGATATAAGGCGCCACACATTTTGAGGTAGACAGGATAAAATGGACATTTTCAGTTATGTAGCGGACTCATACAAGGAAAAGGAGTCCCCTCTGGCATCCAGACTGAGACCGAGGACACTTGATGAGATAGTGGGACAGGAACATATCTTAGGTAAGGGCAAACTGCTTTACAGGGCAATTCAGGCAGATCAGCTCTCTTCAGTCATCTTTTACGGCCCGCCCGGAGTGGGAAAGACCACCTTGGCAAAGGTCATTGCCAACACTACCAAAGCTGATTTCCATCAGGTCAATGCAACTGTTGCCGGCAAGAAGGATATGGAAGCTGTCGTAGAGACGGCCAAGAACAATCTTGCCATGAGAGGCAGGAGGACCATACTCTTCATAGATGAGATACACCGTTTCAACAAGGCCCAGCAGGATTATCTGCTTCCTTTCGTCGAAGACGGGACGGTGATCCTGATAGGAGCGACCACGGAGAATCCGTTCTTTGAAGTGAACAGTGCTCTGCTGTCTAGATCAAGGATATTCGAGCTTAGACCTTTGTCTCGTGACAACATCATCACTTTAATTAATCGAGCCTTCGAGAGCGAAGACGGTCTGAAGGTATACAAGGCGGACATTACTCCTGAGGCTGCACGGTTCCTTGCAGACGTTGCAGACGGAGATGCGAGAGCCGCACTAAATGCCATCGAGCTTGCTGTCAAGACAACTGACAGATCAGAGGATGGCATGGTGCACGTGACGCTGGAGGTGGCTGAGGAGTGTATTCAGAAGAAAGCCATCAGATATGATAAGGACGGGGACAATCACTACGATACCATAGCCGCCTTCATAAGGAGCATGTGCGGTTCGGATCCTGATGCCGCGGTCTACTATCTAGCCAGGATGCTGGAAGCGGGCGAGGACGTCAAGTTCATCGCAAGAAGGATCATGGTCGCTGCTTCAGAAGAGGTGGGAAATGCGGATCCGATGGCCATAGTCGTTGCAACTGCCGCCGCACAGGCGGTGGAGAGGATAGGGATGCCCGAAAGCAGGATCATCCTGTCACAGGCCGCGACATATGTTGCATGTGCGCCTAAGTCCAATGCCGCATACCTTGCCATCGAAAAGGCACACGGAATAGTGACCAAGACCGGAAATCTGCCCATACCGCCTTATCTGCAGGACGGTTCCTACAGAAATTCCGAGCTTGGCAAGGGAGTTGGATATAAGTACGGCCATGACTACACCAACCACTGGGTGGACCAGCAGTATCTGCCGACCGAGATCATGGAGGAACATATATATGAGCCGAATGACATCGGAAAGGAAAAGGAATTCAAGGAATACTTCAGGAAGATTGGCAAGGATCCGGATAGATATGAGTATCAGGATCCGGCCGTGACCGGAAAGCCTTCGAAAGAGGAGAAATAGGAATGATACTTCAGATAATATCGATAGTGCTCAACATTGTGTTCTGCATCGTTCTCAATTTAAACCTTTACACGGACAGTGCAATGATGCCGACCGGACAGATGAGGTATTGGAAGCGCAGTCCTCTGACGAGACTGAATATCATGGGAAGACATGAGTTCGCCTATGTGCAGTTCGCGTTTGCGGCTCTAAGCGCCGTCACCGCCATCATGATCATAGCCGGAGTGAAGAGCAGCCTTGTCAGGAAGATATGGATAGCGGGAACCCTGGCTTCAACGGCGGTCTTCATAATAATAATGGTCATGACATCCAACTCACACGCCAAATACGGCTGATAATGCAATTAAGCTCTGAAACGACGGCTTCGCCGTGCTTCAGAGCTTTTTTGTCCGGTCTGTTATTCTGATGCCGATACCGTTCCCCACAGGAACAGGTCGCTGCTCTCTTCGTCTTCTCCGTTTTCCGAGTCGGTAAGGAAGGTGCGTTTGTATACATATGTCCTGCCGTCCTCTTTCTGTGTCCATGTCCTTTCATAGATCCGTGCATAGTCAGATGAGAAGAAGTCCGGGACGCCGAATCTGTCCCTGGAATTGTCGACATACGCGTGGAATATCCGCCCGTCGTAGGATACGAGCGTATAGATTATATCTCCTTCGACCGTATAGTTTGCTATCACTATCTGTGCAGGTTCATTACGATCAACGGAAGATCTGAAAGTATCCCATAGCTGCATATTGATCATCCCATCCAATGAGCAGATCAGGATATCGTCTTCTTCTGTCGGATGGTCGGGAAGGGAATTGAGGCTTTCTTCGATCGTCTTTTCGGCAGAAGGCAGCCGCTCCGGCTGCGGATCCCGTTTTTTGTCCGTGCAGGAAACCAGCAGGAACAGGCTTGCGACAAGCATGATAAGCAATCTTTTCATCTCAATGGCCTCCTTGGCGTTTCTATCATAAAAGACGCCATATTTCGGGAAATCTTGCAGGTACATACGAAAAGGGAGCATCCGCGTGATGCTCCCTTTGTCTTGAATAAGCCTTGTTTACTGAGCTACAGGATCTCTCCTGCCCCAGACAGCGAACTGATCGTGGTCGAAGTTGAATCTGACTTCAGGATCGTTCCGATCGCCTTCAATGTCTGAGATGAAGGCAGAGCGGTAATGGAACATGCCGTCTTCTTCCTCAAGATCCCATTCGATGTCGAAAAGATTCTTTGCCGTGTAGACTCTCCAGGTGTCCTCACCGCCGAAGCCCGAGTCTCTTGAGTTGTCGATGTAAAGGATGTACTTTTCTCCGTCGAAAGTAAGGCAGTAATAGATGCCTTCTCCCTGCATGTTATATCCGCCGAGCATTACCTGGGAAGGAGTGCCGGCTGCTGCCTCTGTCTTGAAAGCGTCCCAGAGGTCCTCGTGCACGACGCCGTCAGCGGTGTTCACGACAAAGCCGATGCCGCCGTCTTCCATCGGATCGTCAGGAAGTGCTTCAAGGAAAGCTCTGACGACCTGTTCGCTCATGATGCCGCTCTCGTCCTGAGATTCAGGTTCGGGCTGCTTCTGTGTGCATGCTGCAAGGCCGATGATCATCAAAAGGCCGAGCATGATAGCTGTAAACTTCTTCATTTTTTCTTATCTCCGTTGTAAAAAACAAAAAAAAATTATCGATCAGCACGTTTCACCGCGCTAATCGATAATAGTACAACACAGATCAAAATGCAAGGCTCGCCATCCATTTGTCACCATTTTGAAATAGAGCCCGGTCCTTCTCGGACATCGCTTATCCGCCGGTGAGGGAAGAGAGGACTCGATATAGTCTATGAGCTCTCTGAAGAAGAGATGCAGCGGATAAGACAGATAGATGAGCAAAGAAGATATGAGAACTGGTAATTTCAGTCGTTCTCATGACGTAAAACCATAAGGTTATACTGATGCAAAAAAGGACAGGGAGTTAATTCCTGTCCTTTGATACTTAAAGATTAAAATATATATTAAACGTGACCTTCAGGACCTCTGCCCCAGACAGCGACCTGCTCGTGGTCGAAGTCAAAGCGGATGTCAGGTGTTACTTCCTCGTACTCACCGTCTGTGATGAAGATGCTTCTGTAGTTGAAGGTCTCACCGCCTTCTTCTTCATCCCATGTGATGTCGTAGAGGTGCTTTGCGGTATATGTTCTGATGAAATCATCCTCCATATACTCATTTCTTGACCAGTCAGATGTTGTAGTGTAGTTTTCACCGTCGAAATAGAGAAGGGTATAGATGACGTTGCCGTACATGTCGTGTGCAGCGATAACCACCTCTGCAGGCTTGCCTTCGCTTGTCTGTTTAACAAATGCATCCCACAGATCCTCGTTATATACCCGCTCCGGAGCGTTAACTACGATACCACTAGTCTCAGGACCGACTTCATTTGGCAGGCTGGTGAGAAAGGCAGTGACCTCGTCTATGTTGCCGTAATCGATCCCGCCGGATACAGGCTCTTCTTCCTTTGCTTTGCATGCAGCTAATCCCAGGACCAGAATGCATGAGAGCAGTATTGCAAAAATCTTCTTCATACTAAGATCTCCTTGGTTGTTGATTGGATTTGATCATTAAATGGTCTTTAGCGTACAGTTAAATATACATCATTTTCTCTTATTGTCAAGCTGACCTTAAGTGATCATGTATGTGACTGACGCAGTGTCGAGATGCCTGCATTATCGAAGCCTCTCACGATGGCTTCTATCCATGGCATGTAATGTGTCTCTCCGCGTAGGAAATATGAGACTACGATGACCCTGTCTTCTTTTCTGATTATAAGTTCGGTGAGAGAATCCCGTCTCATGAATGCCGTGACTTCCATGTTGCCCTCAAAACTGTCAGACAGGTCTTTCTTTTCTATATCACCGGCTTTTCTGAATCTTCTTTCGTCCAGACATATGTGAGACGAAAAGAGCTTCTGCCGGAAGGACACGCTTTTTGCGTCATAGTAAGTGACCTGCAGGACGGCTACGGATGAATATCCTCCGGGCTGCTTTATGGTTGCAACTTCACGCCACTCAATGCCCTCATCCAGAACGGCATTGGCTGTTTTTCGAATATATGAGTGAGGGTACTCTGCAATCTCTTCGAGCATACCGAAGTGAAGGTCTTCAATCGTGGAAAAAGGAGCATTGAGTGCATGTTCATCTATGGCTGTCTTTCCTGAATCAGGAAGTTTCAGCAGAATCACTATGACGGCAGTCAGGATCATAAAAGGTACGATCCTGACTATCTGCCACATACGTGTGTTGGTTTTCTTCTTCTGCCAGTCTGCATCCTTTTTCAGCTCATAACCATGTGAAAGCTTCTTCCTCAGGACTCTGAGAGTGTTTGCCTCATGAAGGATACATGATGCCTGTATTATGATTGCAACGACAAACCGTACAGGTATGCCCAGACCCAATTGAGCACACATGATGGCAGGGGATAGTCCGTAGCTGCTATTAGTTAGGAAATTGACAGCAAGGACCAGCACCATGGGCAGTATGCTGGCCAGGACTCTCTTTTCGACTTCCTTTACTGCGATCGCCTGTACTCTCGGATCATTGTCCGGTTCTATGCTGTCTGTATCCGTTGAGCGGTATATGTAGAACTGATCTCGTCTGGCGATGTACTCCCAGCCGTATTCTGCATTTAGGAGTATCTGCTCCCTGGGAGCACTGCCGCTGTTTTGGTCAAAGGGACCGGCCTGCAGAATCGAAGCCTGAAGAGAGTATCGTGCGCATACCGGCTCCGACTTTTCAAATGTTGCCAGCCCGAAGGAAAAGCCGTCCTTTTTCAACAGCCAGCCTTCCTTTGCCATATCGGACAGCCATGCCCGTGTGTTTTCTATGTCATACCGGGCACAGGGCGGGATCACTGTCTTCTGAATCTTGTTTTCCATAAGTCTTTTCTTTCTCGAGTTCGTGTATGTGCACTGCGTCAGACAGGCACTGTCTTAAACGGGACAGTTCGTCATTCAGCGCTCCGATTCCTTTATCGGTTATCTCATAGGTCCTTTTTCTGCCGTCCAGATCTACCTGACGTATGTATCCGACCTCAAGGAATTTGGACAGAATAGTGTACAGGGTGCCGGGCCCCAGGATGATCCTTTTGTCTGTGAGTCTGCTTATATCCTGTGTTATATCGATGCCGCATCTGGGACCGCAGCTCAAAGCAAGCATGGTGTAGAACATGCTTTCGGTCATTGTGTCCAAGGGCTTTTTTGCCATGTTGATTCCTCCAATATTGAATATCGATATCGACTATCGATATTATATTATGCATCATGTACTTCTGTCAATGAAAAGGGGAGCACGCTCAGGTGCTCCCCAGTATGGCTTGTTTTGTTTAGTCGGCGATAGGATCTCTTCTGCCCCAGACAGCGATCTTGTCATGGTCGAAATCAAATCTTGCTTCTGCATCGTTCTCGGCGTACTCTCCGTCGGAGATGAAGGTTGAACGGTAGTGGAACTTGCCGTCCTCTTCCTCTTCATCCCATTCGCTGTCGTACAGATGCTTAGCTGTCGACACTCTCCAGGTGTTTTCGCCTTCAAGTGCTGAATCTCTTGAGTTATCGGTGTAAAGGATGAACTTCTCGCCGTCGAAGGTCAAGCAGGAATAGATGGCTTCTCCCTGCATGTTGTAGCCAGCGAGCATGACCTGTGTAGGTGTGCCTGGTTAAGCACCTTTGATTAATTCACTATACTCCTCCTGAAATTAGTGAATTATGAG
>CAZDOS010000037.1:0-18074 GCA_964507095.1 uncultured Oscillospiraceae bacterium
ATCCGGGTGGTCTCACATCAATTGTATAACAACATTTTCAATGGAGAGGGGTAGAGGTGTGCGTATTGAAAATAACAGTTTGTTGTACTATAATAACAAGACGTATTTTTGAATTGGAGATGATACACATGTCTAGTGATCTGATGCAGAAGAGCGATTACTATTTTGAGCTCCCTCAGGAACTCATTGCACAGACTCCTGCAATCCCCCGTGATTCATGCAGGATGCTATGCGTAAACAAGAGTGTTCCGTTTGAGTATCAGGATAAGATATTCAGTGACATATACGATATGCTCCAGCCGGGTGACGTGCTGGTGCTCAACGACTCCAAGGTCCTTCCCGCAAGACTGTACGGAGCAAAGACTACGGGCGCTGCCTGCGAATTTCTCATCCTCAAGCAGATAGAGCAGGACGTATGGGAATGCATGGCAAAGCCGGGAAGAAGATTGAAGCCGGGCCATGTTGTAGTGTTCGGACAGGGTATTCTCAAGGGAGAGATACTCGAGGATCTTGATAACGGAAACAAGGTCGTGAAGTTCACCTATGATACCGAAAACTTCTTTGAAGCACTCGACAAGATTGGACATCTTCCTCTGCCGCACTACATCACAAAGGAGCTTAAGGACGGCAGTCTGTATCAGACGGAATATGCAAGAGTACTCGGTTCCGCAGCTGCCCCGACAGCCGGTCTGCACTTCACCAAGGAACTCCTTGCAAGACTTGAGGAAAAGGGCGTAAAAGTCAAGTACATCACGCTTCATGTCGGGATCGGCACATTCCGTCCGGTAAAGACAGACAATATACTTGAGCATGAGATGCATTCGGAATGGTTCCTCATTCCTGAGGATACTGCCGAGGAGATAAAGCGTGCAAAGGCTGAGGGCAGGAGAGTCATTTCAGTAGGCACGACAAGCACAAGGACTCTTGAAGCATGCTATGCAGTTCACGGCGAGATAAAGCGGTGCAGCATGGACACGAGCATATTCATCTATCCGGGCTTCAAGTTCCAGGCAATAGACGGACTGATAACCAACTTCCATCTTCCGGAAAGCACGCTAATCATGCTTGTAAGCGCTTTTGCGGGATATGAGAACACAATGAAAGCTTATGAACACGCAGTCAAGGAAAGGTACAGGTTCTATTCCTTCGGCGATGCAATGTTCATATACTAGGTAAGAAATGTACAGATTGATTAAAAACGTAGGCTATGCAAGAAGGGGAGAGTTCACTACCGTTCACGGAACGGTCCAGACTCCGGCCTTCATGAACGTTGCCACAGCGGGAGCCATAAAAGGCGCGCTTTCCACAAAGGATCTCGAAGATATCAGATGCCAGGTGATGCTCAGCAACACCTATCATCTTCATGTTAGACCGGGAGATGAAATAGTCCGCCAGATGGGTGGCCTTCATCGCTTCACGAACTGGAAAAGACCAATACTTACAGACAGCGGCGGATTCCAGGTATTTTCTCTGGCAAAGCTGAGAAAGATAAAGGAAGAGGGCGTTACCTTCAATTCCCATGTTGACGGAAGAAAGATCTTCATGGGCCCGGAACAGAGCATGCAGATCCAGTCTAACCTCGGCTCAACGATCGCAATGGCTTTTGACGAATGCGTAGAGAATCCTGCCGAATACAGCTATGCAAAGCAGTCCTGCGCAAGGACAACGCGCTGGCTTAAGAGATGCAAGACTGAAATGCAGAGACTGAACAGCCTTGATGACACCATCAACAAGGATCAGCTCCTTTTCGGCATCAACCAGGGCTGCACATACGATGATCTGAGGATCGAACACATGAAAGAGATCCGGGATCTTGATATGGATGGATACTCCATAGGCGGCCTTGCCGTAGGAGAGCCGAAGGAAGTCATGTATCATGTTATTTCTGCCATTGAAGAGTACATGCCAAGAGACAAGATAAGATATCTTATGGGCGTCGGAACTCCCGGAAACATTCTGGAAGGCGTAAGAAGGGGAGTAGACCTTTTCGACTGCGTAATGCCTGCAAGGAATGCAAGGCACGGACATATAAACACCTGGGATGGCATAATTAACATCTGGAACTCAAAGTATGAAACGGATCGGGATCCGATCGATTCCAAATGTGACTGTCCGGTTTGCAGGACCTATTCGAGAGCCTACATAAGGCATCTCATGAAAGCGAAGGAAATGCTCGGAATGAGGCTCTGCGTAATGCATAACCTGTATTTCTACAACAATCTCATGGAGAAGATCAGAGACAGTCTCGACAATGATACCTTTGAAAGCTTCTACAGGGAGAACGTAGATAAGTTGGATACACGCATATAATAATTATTTATTGCAATCAAAACGCTTTTATGTTATATTATTTGGCAGTTATTAGGGAGGTAGGATAATATGTTCTTATTCTTGGAAACAACTACAGCTTCAGCATGGTCAACCATGCTTTCAAGCACACTTCCGTTCATTCTCGTTCTTGCAGTCATGTACTTCATGCTCATCATGCCTCAGAAGAAGAGAGATAAGAGAATGGAAGAGATGCGCAGCGGCATTGAGATCGGCGACGGCGTTGTAACCACCGGCGGTGTTGTCGGAAGAGTTATCAGCCTTAAGGAAGATACCATTGTTGTTGAATCAGCTTCTTCAAGAATCCGTTTCAAGAGAACTTCTATTATTGAAGTAGAAAAACTCAATATGGATTAATACATCTGCAAAACAGATGGGTATTGTATAATACGACACTAAAGCATCCGTACTGGCTGTAAGCTAAGACGGATGCTTTTTTGTACTTTTTCGTATTTAACTTGTCAATTATATAAACTCAAAAATGAATAACAATGCATCAAAATTGGCACTAAATTTCATTTTAACTGATTAAAATGAAATTTAAGGCTCAAAAACAGGGTATAAATTTCATTTTAGGTTGACAAAATGAAAGTTAGTCAATATAATTTGGGTACAAATTTCATTTTAGGAGGTGACAGAATGTTTACACCGGATAGGGCAGGAACATACAGAACCAATCTATCTCATGATGCTCAGTACCGTTCATTTATTCCAAGCAAGCTGCCTCCTGATCCTCCTATTGTAATTGATGACGATATGGTCAGACTCCTTGTTGAAGCCAACAGGCGAATGGCAACGTTGAACAGTATTTCATCCAGTATCCCTGATATCAATCAATTCATATCAATGTATGTCCGAAAAGAGGCACTTATGTCTTCACAGATTGAAGGCACGCAGGCAACTCTTGAAGATGTATTAGATCCCACAATCGATAGAAACGCTAATAGGAATGTAGCGGATGTTATTAACTATATCCGTGCAACATCTTTTGCCATTGATAGACTTCACTCTCTTCCTTTATGCAACAGACTGATAAGAGAAACTCATTCAATCCTTTTGGATAATGTAAGAGGTCGGGAAAAGAACCCTGGAGAATTCAGGAATTCACAGAACTGGATCGGAGGTTCAAATTCTACGATCAGAAATGCCAGATATATACCTCCATCTGTAGAAGACATGAATCAGGCATTGACAGACCTTGAAAAATATATTAACTATGATGATCAGCTTGATCACCTTGTCAGAATAGCTTTGATCCATTATCAATTCGAGACTATACATCCTTTTCTCGACGGCAATGGAAGGATCGGAAGACTGCTTATAACACTATATTTGCTTGAGAAAAAGGTACTGAACACACCAGCCATCTATATATCCTACACTCTCAAGAAAAATAGGGTAGAGTATTATGACAGAATGACCGAAGTCAGAAACAGCGGTAATTATGAGCAATGGATAAAATTCTTTCTTCTATCTTTCATCGAATCAGCAGAGGATGCAATCGATACCATAATGAAACTGTCAGATCTGCGCAGAAAGAATATAGAGATTATAAGTAAGATGGGAAGGGCTAGATTTAACGCTGAAAGATTATTAATATACCTTGAATCAAATCCGATAATCAATATTTCGCTTACTGCAAAAGATCTTGGTCTGACTTATAATGCGGTTTCAGGTGCAGTAAAAAGACTTATTGATGCAGGAATAGTGACTGAATTTGATTCTGCTGACTATAATAAAACTTATGTTTACAAAGAATATTTAGATATTCTAAGGGACGGTACAGAACCTCTCTGATTATTTAACAGCGGTATATTCGACAAAGAGCTGCACATTATCTGCAGCTCTTTTTACTAGAATTCTTTAATCAGGTTTACCTGAGTCTTATTCAGCTTATATCCACAGGCCTGATAGAATAAATGGGCGCCTTTGCGTTCTATACCGCTCACTATCCTGACTCCGCAACAGCCTGATTCCTTGGCCCATTTTTCAATTTCGGACAGGAGAGTCCTGCCGATATTCTGCCTTTGATATGCCGATTTAACAGCCAAGCTCATAAGGTTTTTAAGAGGCATATAGTAAACGGAATCATAGCTCATTCCGTGTGAAAGGCCCACTATCTCGCCGTCTTTATCTGCCACGAGAATGAGGTGGTCAGGGTTGTCTTTCAGCCTTTCCAGATTGCCTCTGACAAGCTCCGGAGGATTCTCATAACCCATAGAATCCTTTATCAGCACAGAGATCTGTTCGGCATCGTCTGGAATGGCTTTTCTTATCTTTATGTTACTGTTCATCTGTGTTTACCTTCAGGTCCTCATTAGTCTGCTCGACCGGTTTTTCTGTTTTGTGAAAAGAGGCAAGGGGAGAGCTCTTTGCTGCAGTCTTAAGATTCTCATCTGAAAGATGAGTGTAGATCTCGGTCGTGGAGACATGTTCGTGTCCGAGTATCTCTTTGAGAGCCAGCATGTCTGCTCCGCCGGATCTGTAAAGAAGCGTAGCTGCCGTGTGCCTTAGTTTATGAGTGGAAAAGCCCTGACCGTCAAGTCCGGCACGTTTGAGACATTCCGTTACGATCTGTTCGACTCTTCTTGTGGAAAGCCTTTTCCTCCTTGATTTGGATATAAAAAGGGCGGGCTCCTGATTCGGACTGATGAGCTGATTTCGCTCTTTTAGATAATCGTCGATCGCATCAAGGCAACCCTGATTGAGATAAACCGTTCTCTCCTTATTGCCTTTGCCGATTATTCTCAAGGTATCATCTCGAATATCTTTTATATCAATTCCTACGAGCTCTGATAAACGCATTCCACAGTTAAGGAAAAGCATTAGAATGCAGTAGTCGCGGGCAGGGAAGTCACTGTCAGTGTTATTCAAAAGCTCCATGCTCTGTTCAAGAGTAAGATACTTGGGGAGTCTTTTCTTGTTTGCAGGCAGTTCGATGTTTTCACACGGATTTTCAGATAGCTGATTTGTTTTCTGCGTGAGATATTTGAAGAATCCTCGAAGGCTTGAAAGCTTACGGGCCCTGGCAGCTGCAGAATTATTTCTTTCATTCATTACAAAGAATAGAAATTCGAGGATGTCTGTCTGGTTGATGCTCTCAACGAAAGGGAAGTCAAGGTCAGAGATCTTCACTTCATCGATCGTTTCATTGTTGACACAATTGTTCTTTCTCTGCCATACAAATCTGAGAAATAATTTAAGATCAAAATAATAAGCTTCAACGCTTCGAACAGATAATCCTTTGATCGTCTGCATGTAATATAGGAATTCACGCAGGAAAGAAGGACTGTCTGAATAATCGGAATATAAAACAGGTTTTGGATTGGCCATCTGAACCTCCGGATTTTTACAGATACTTATTGAGGGAATGACCCTTTGAAAAATACATATTATTTCGCTAAATAAAAATTTAGCGAAATATAGGGGAGGCTTTTTGCAGTTTTTTGCTAAATAATGCCTCTTTTGGACCTTTTTGGCCCGGAACCTCTTCTGAGGTTCGATCTATTCATATATCTTATATTTATCGTCTAATTATCGTCTTTATTGTCTTTTTATTCTTTTCTTAATGATGTCTGTATCATTCTAAATTCTATTATTTGATGATACTTCTATCATTCATCGTTTAATCTTTAATTACTCGATGATTTGTTCATTCATTTCAGAATTATCGTATTGAGACAATTATCTTATCGTTTTATTTTTTCGTTAACGATGATTCCTTCGTCTGTCCAGGAATTATTCGATATTGTTCCATACTGTCATCGTTTTATTTTTCTTTAAATGACCTGGGCATCGTTCTATTCAGAATTATCGGATCATATTATGAGCGCCGAACCAATATCAGTTACCGGAATGCCTTCGACGAATTCCAGCTCTAAGCCATGGCTGTAACAGTAATCCTGAAAAAGCTTCTTGCTTGTCTTATCTGATATGTCACCAAACATGAGGATCCTGTTCCGATCGATCCTGGCGGTGCTTCCTCCTATGAAGCCACAGTCATACCCTTCCAGCCTGATTTCCCTATTGTTAAAATAGTAACAATCTATTCCTCTGTTCTTAAGAGCTTTAAAAATACCCTCGTCACTTGTAATATATGCATCCTCATTAAGCTGCAATATCGAGCATCTCGTATAACCCTGTCTGACAGTTATCTCAGTTCTGCCATTCAACAGTTCAGGATATTCCCTCACAATTGAGGTGTTTGGGTTATGAATCAGATACTTGTCGTTTACAATGAAATTGAGCCTGCATTCCGTGCTGTAACCGGGTTGCAGATCCTCATATATAATGACCTTATATCCGGCTGCTTCCAGGAGCTCCTTATTGGCTCTCTGGCAGTCTGAAATGATGATCTCATCATCTGATATCCTGTTATATAAAACGTCAGCATGGCGGCTTATAGGCGAGCTTACGCGGTCTGAACCAATAACTCCGATAAGTTCAAACCCATGCTTGGTCAATATGTCAGCTGCAAAACTGCAGCTTGTGTCAACGATGCACTTCTTCCCTGCTTTCATGAATATAATATAACATAATTTCGCTAAACTATTCAATACATTTCGCTAAATTCTTTTGATATATGCTTTATTTCCAAGGAATAATTAGTTTATGTTATTATATCTTCTCATTTAACGAAATCATACTTAAGCAATAATAAGAGTCCGGAAAACGCACCGGACTCTTATAGATCTCTGTATTTATCTTTTATCTATGGCCTGAATTTTATCTTCACTATTTTCATATCAACAAAGCTGTCACTTAACCTGTTCAGGAGCCTGTAAACAGGCTTCAGGCCGTTCAGTTTCCTGTAGCCATTCATATATGATCTTGATGACACGGACTGTATATCCTTGCTATAAGAACGGATCTTATCAAGATCCGAACCTTCAAAATATCTGTTCAGGTCTTTGTTTTCAGCATCCTTTAGATAAGTCTTCAGCATAAGCTTGAGACCCTTTCTGTTGCAGGTATCAAAGGCAAGAACTCCGCCCTTGAAGTATGCAGCCATCTCACTGAACAGTTTTGATACCTGCTTTTCAGTAAAATAGTAGAACACTCCCAGCGCTACGAAAATGACGCCTTTATCATGAGGGATCTCTTCAAACCATGCAGTATCATTCAGGTCGTACACCAGGTTCTTCTCGTTAGGCAGCGGTGGAAGGAACTCGTTTCTTGCATTTATGACATCTTCAAAATCTATGTTGAATCCTTGACAGGTTCCGTTATCGATTCTGTCAAAAAGATTGTCTAAACCACAGCCCATGTCTACGACGGAAGCCTGTGGATGATCCTTCAGGTAGTCCTTTATCTCCCATTCAAGATCATATTCTCTCTGAGATACTTCCAGTGCACCATAAAGTCCGAAAGTGGAGGAAAGATTCCTGTAGACCTTGTCAAAATCATAATCTATTCTTTCTATCAGCTGCCGTGCAGTTGGATCGTAAATCAGATCAGGAAATTCTTTTTGAGCTACATATCTTCCATAAAGTGGAATAGTCAGCGTTTCCTGAACAGATCCCGGTACTATCTTGTATTTATCCATATATCCTCCATCTATTCGTAATACAGCATTCCCTTCCCTACTGTTAGCCGGATATGATAATTCCAGCAAACTGATGCGTTTATACAGTCTATTTCAAATGAGCAAATACTTGGTTAGCTTACGCTAATTCATTATACTCTTATTATGTAAAGAAATAAAGCTATGCATTATTAGATGCAGCATCCTACATTTCTTGAAATGGTTTAACATATATGATAATCTAAACTAAACATACTGAAAGGAGAACAATTGCTATGTTCAGAAAGATGAGAAGAAGCCCTCAGGCTCTTTCAAACGAGGAGATACGTGATCTGCTTGTAAAAGAAAACCGTGGCGTTCTGTCAGTTCAGGGTGATGACGGCTATCCTTATGGACTGCCAATAAATCATTACTATGATGAAGAAACAAACAAGCTGTATTTTCACGGAGCAAATTTCGGTCATCATATAGATGCCATCAAGAGAGATCCTAAGGTATCGTACTGTGTTTTCGGTCAGGAATTTCAGAAGGACGGCGACTGGGCTAAATATGTCAAGAGCGTGATCATATTCGGAAAAGCGGAACTCGTTGAGGATAAAGCAGAAACTGAATCGATCAGCAGGAAGATATGCACCAAATTCCCTTGCCCGCCGGAATATGTTGAATCTGAAGTTGAGAAAGAACTGGGAATAACGCTTTGTTTCGCAATAAACATTGAGGATATCAATGGAAAACTAGTTCATGAAGCATAATGATCTTTATATGATGCGAAACATAAAGATTTGTCCTAACTATTATTTAGAATTGGAACTGTCCTGATTGCTACCAGGACAGTTTCTTTCAATTATAATAGAATAAGATCCCGAAATCCTGCGATTAAAAGGATTTTGAGATCTTAATCTGGTGCCGCTGACCGGGGTCGAACCGGTACGGATTTAACTCCGAGGGATTTTAAGTCCCTTGTGTCTGCCTATTCCACCACAGCGGCTGAAAAGCCTAAATATAATACAATACGCCCTGTTAAAAGTCAACAATACAAGCTTTGTTGCAATCGGCTCAGAATGCCTTTGTCCATGGGAATAAGGTATCGTTATTGTCCAGTTTCCTTATGTTGATCATATCCTCATCGGACAAAGAAAAATCAAACAGATCGATGTTTTCCAACAGTCTTTCCTTATGCTTTGATTTTGGAATTACGGAAATACCTCTCTGTACTAGGAACTTCAACGCTACCTGTGCAGCGGTCTTGCCGTACTTGGCACCAATCTCTTTAAGCAGAGGATGATCCGGCACATTTCCTATTCCCCGCGCCAACGGCGACCATGCCTGCAGGACCGTTCCCTTCTTGAGCATATCAGCCTGGAAATCCCATTTCTGGAAGAAAATATGAGTCTCGAGCTGATTGACAGCAGGAATCACATCACAACGTCCGATGAACTCTTCATACCACTTCTCATCATAGTTGGATATTCCGATCGCACGAGTCTTCCCGGCCTTCAGTGCTTCTTCCAAAGCCTTATACATCTCCGGTCCCTGTTTATACGGTTCGTGAAGCAGCAACAGGTCAACATATTCAAGTCCCAGATTCCTTAAAGATTCATCAATAGCCTTTCTGGCAAGCTCATAGCTGTTGCTGATCCTGTATATTTTTGTTGTTACGAACAGGTCTTCCCTTCGTGCTCCGCTATCCTTTATGCCCTGCCCTACTTCTTTCTCATTCTTATACATCTGAGCAGTATCGATAAGAGTATAGCCTATTTCAATGGCATTCCTGACTGACTTGACGCAGTCATCTCCTCTGAGGTCCCATGTTCCAAGGCCGACTAAAGGCATCCTCACACCGTTATTAAGCGTAACAAATTCCATCAGTATTCATCCTCGCTGCGACTTAGTTATTCTGTAATCCTGCTGACCAACGTATCTATCTGTTCTTCTGTCATTCCGGCATTGAGCAGATAGTTTCGTGCATATACTGAAAGATCCGCCGTCTTTATATCCACACTGTCATCACCTACCACGGTTATAAGCATCGCATCCAGATTCTTTTCCAGTATCGTCGTATATTTCGAAGGTTCGCTTTCCTTCGTTATTTCATAGTAGTTCGCGTATGTAAGCATGTAATCATCTGCGATTTCCTGATAGCTAGCGCCAGCAAGCGCTTCAATGAGCATGCATACGAAACCTGTCCTGTCTTTGCCTTCTGTACAGTGGATAAGGTAAGGGCCGTCCATTTCAGACATTTTAATGAATCCGTCGGCAATCTTTACTGCAAAATCATCTGACAGATAGTTCATGCTGAGTGCAACGGGTATTACCTTGCCGTTGCTGTAAAGGCTGAGGAAATACGGGCATTCAAAGCTTTCATCTGAATTGTATCTTTCAATCTTCCGTTCGTTATCAGCAAGATTAAGGATACAGTTCACATTTGCTCCTTCTATCAATCTGTCCACATAAGTAGCTCTGTTGTGCTGGTTGTCGCAAGGCGAAGCCGACCTGTACAGGATACCAGATTTAATAATTCCTACAGTGATCTCTCTGAAATTAGCGAACACTTCGTCGCTTGGATATCTCTCACGTTCATCATAATAATGAATGTCTCTCGCTTGTTGGATATCGAGGTATTTCCCGTGTTCATTAAGATATACGGCAGCAGTGTAATGCTTTCCTTCCTCTTTGGGTTCAAGCTGCGCAGTGACCCACATATCATTACGCAATGCGTTAGACTTCAGAAGGTTCGGAGATTCAGTATCATCCAGGTCAGCAGTGTCCCACATGTCTGCTCCGTAGTTTACACATGCCTTGATATAGTCATAACCAGGATAGGCTACGAGCAGCGGCTGTCCCGCATCGACATAATATCCGTTATAGTACGGTATGTCCTCAAGAGTGTATCCGTTTGAAAAACGCACAGAAACGCTGTCACCGTACTCGAATCCAAGCTTGTTGAAATCTTCTATCGTGATCTTGATGTATACTCCGCCGAATTCTGTTTCATGCTGTATGTCAAGATCCTCTACAGATAATGTCACCTGTTCCGGTTCCGGATCAGGTTTCTCCCCGTTCCCTTCACTTTTACATGCTGAAAACGCGAAGATCAGCATGATAAGTGCAATCAGAACGGTCAAACTCCTTTTTAGAATCATCGAAATCACCACCGGTCTATTAAAGATTATTATTTCATTGACTTCATTATATTACTTGATCATGAATAAAAACAGAGTACCAAATTTGAAATAACATAGATTTATTCATATTAAATCATTGAAATACACACATAGGGGTCTTAGACTGAAAATATATCAAAAGTCAGCTTCACCCGGAAGGTATACATTAAACTGAAGTGAAAGAATTGAGGCTCAATGTCGTCAATAGAGACAGGAAAAGCAAATATAGCCTTTATGAGGAAATAGAAAGGATATAAGCACAATGAGATTAAAGAAAATGACATTCACTATCATAGCCTTATTGTCTGCAGCCTTAATATTCATATTTGTAGGCTGCAAGGCTAATACTGACATTGATCCGTCATCTGATATGGAAAATACAGGCGATTCATCTGATATTCAGGACGGTTCGGAGCTTATTGTCATGTTTCCACTGTATAATGAAGGAGAAGAATATATAAAGGCACTTCCCTTGTCACCTGTTTTCACGGCTCATTTCACTCTTCCGGATCATTTACATCTTGATTATGACTATGATTTTAAGGAAAATGAGCCATATTTAGGCAAAGGACTCTGGAATCGTGTCGCCATTGTTGATGAAACCGGAAATCTTGTGGGAACACTTGGTTTTAATGTGATCGGAGATCTGACCGTTAATGTACCGGTTGAAGAAATGCTCCCTGATTATGTCTACAGCCGGCTGGCTGATTCAGGTTTTGATATACGGAACAGCTACAGGGTAATCAATTCAAGGGACAGCTTCCAATCTGCCATTGTAAAAGTTCGACACTTCGATAATGCAGATGCTACTGAAGACACTATCGGTATCCTGGCACATGATACGTTCATAAGAGGATACATCGGTTTTGATTTTCTTCCCGGGATAGTATCCGAAGACGAAGCGATAACGATTGCAAACAGCATAAATCTTTATCCTGTAACAAGCGGAGGTCCTGCAAAGGTATTCTACAGGGATGGAGACTATGAGAGACTCGCATCGTTGATCGTTCCTGACTATACTGCAGTTTCCAGAGAGTTCAGTGATACCCATACCGGCCTGGATTTCCGGGCCCCAAAAGGCTCCAAAGTACTCTGTGCGGCTTACGGCACCGTTGAAAAAATCGGTCATGACACACAGCTTGGGGACTATATAATCGTCTACCATGAGGACTACTCCTGCAAGACCCTATATGCACATTGTGACAGCATTCTGGTCAATGAGGGAGATACTGTCTTGACGACCCAGAATATCGCCACCGTAGGAGAAACGGGAGAAACGACAGGAACAGTCCTGCATCTTGAGCTTATCGATCACAGAGGTATAAGATACAACCCTTCCCTGCTGCTTCATCCTGAAAACAGCATGCTTCCGGTACCGATCATAGTATCACAGTCCAACGATCAGTAAAATACAAAATAAAAAAGCAGCAGGTCTCCCTGCTGCTTTTTATTGCTTCAGATCATTCTTCCACTTCAAGGTTTTCCTTGGATACATAAGGAAGGTTCTTCTTGTTCTTCATCGCCCACATCCTTATCAGGAATATGACGATCATAGAGATATATGCTCCAGGTGTCTGTCCGATCATCTTCCATGCAAAATGATATACGATGCTTCCGATAATTGCAGCTGTTGCGTAAATGTCCTTGGAGAGTATGATCGGGGTCCTGTTGACCATGATATCCCTAAGCAGTCCTCCACCGACGGCTGAAAGCACGCCGCAGAAGCAAACAAGGAATGAATTATCAGCATAACCTACGCTCACAGCAGTGTTCATACCTACTACAGTAAAAACAGCCAGTCCTATCGCATCGAAAGTGTTGATCGTGAACAGAATGCTTTCCTTGTATTTTGACTTTACCAGGGGTCTATAGATAGCCATTGTAATGAAAGCGACAACGACAGCCATCGAAACATATATAGGGTTCCTGAAAAGCATTGGAGGCGTGTTCCCTATTATGATATCACGAGTCATTCCTCCTCCGCAGGCCGTGCAGGCAGCCATGAGAATGATTCCGAGCCAGTCAAGGTCGTAATCAATAGCGACGAATGCACCTGCAAAAGCAAAGGTGACCGTGCCGATAACTTCCAAAATAAAAGTCATGATAAAAAACTCCTTAGCGATAATGGCAGTATTTTAAAACAAAGTTAATGTTCCGTCAAGTTAACACACATCATCGCATCAATCTGTTGTTTTCCAAGTTTGATTATCATATAATTATATTAATAGGTCATTCAAATTTAACAGGAGGTCGAAATGAAGAAGATACCTATAATCATGGATGTCGATACCGGTATTGACGATGCCGTTGCTATCATGTATGCAATGCGGTCAGAAGAGATCGACATCAAGGGGATAACTGTCGTAGCAGGCAATCAGGTCCTCAGCAAAACCCTGCAGAACACACTTAATGTAGTAGAATACTTTGGGCATCCTGAGATCCCTGTAGTGATGGGCGCAGCTGCTCCTCTCATCAAGGAACAGGTCATTGCCCCTGAAGTGCACGGTGATTCCGGACTTGGACGCACTGTTCTTCCAAAGGCATCTAAAAGGCCTGAAAGAATGGATGCAATTACCTTCCTTAGAAAGACCCTCGAGGAAAGCGATGAAAAGATTACACTTGTTCCTGTAGGTCCTCTCACAAATATAGCTCTTCTCTTTCTTTCATATCCTCACGTAAAGGAGAAGATCGAAAGGATCGTCATGATGGGTGGCGGAGCTTTTACAGGCAATCAGACAGCTGCAGCTGAGTTCAATATATGGGTCGATCCTGAAGCTGCCGCAGTAGTCTTCAACTCCGGAGTCCCTATTGTAATGTGCGGACTTGATGTCACTCTAAAGAGTTATGTGGACAGGTTCGATCTCGACAAATTCAAGGAAATCGGCTCAAAAGCCGGTGACTTCTGCTATGAGCTGTTTGACTTCTACCTTGATACATTCGGACGCAAGTACAACAAGGACATCTGCGCCATTCATGACGCAGTGACAATATTCTATCTGCTTCATCCGGAGTATGTCACCACAAAGAAAGCTACAGTCAAGGTCGATATCGACGGCAAGTACACATATGGCTGCACAGCAACAGACTTCCGTCCTTACAGGCCTGAGAACCCGAATGATCCTCTTGTCTGTCTTGATATCGACAGGAGCAAATTCGTACACGAGCTGCTCAAGGCATGCGAAAGCTACAAGTAGGAGGACATCATGAAAAGAAGACCAATAATCATAGATACAGATCCTGGTGTTGACGATACGATCGCAATCATGCTGGCAAACGCAAACCAGGACAAGATCGATATAAAGGCAATCACTCCTGTTACAGGAAACGTTCCGTATTCAAGCACGAGCCAGAACGCTCTCAGACTGGTCAAATACCTTGGTATGGACTGCAAGGTCGGTATGGGAGCCGACAATCCCCTCTTCATCGCCAGCAAGACAGCCGGTGACATTCACGGTTCAGGCGGACTGGGCGGATACCAGCTTCCTGAATCCGATAAGGATTTTGACGGATATGCCTGGGATATAATCAAGGAAGAGGCTGAAAAAGCAAACGGAGAGCTCGAGATAATCACGCTCGGACCTCTTACCAATATAGCCATCACGCTGATGAGATATCCTCATATCAAGTCACTCATCAAGAGGATCGTATGCATGGCAGGCGCTACTACGATGGGCAACATGAACGCATACGCCGAGTTCAATGTGTGGGTCGATCCCGATGCATGTGAGATCGTGTTCAACTCGGGTGTTCCGGTAGTGATGTGCGGCCTTGACGGAAACGATTTCTGCGGTCTCTCAATAGATGAGCTCAAGGAGTATATGGGCAGGAATACAAGCATCAGAGAGCTGTTTGACCATATATTCAGTTTCTTCATCAAGAGAAGGATCGCCGGAGGTCCGGATGATGCCATTCAGGTAATCAATGACGCAATTACAATGGCTTACTTCCTCGATCCTGAGATCGGACAGACCGAAAGCTACTACGTCACCTGTGAGACAAAGGGCGGCCTGTGCCAGGGACAGACGCTTGTGGACAGAGCCGGAAGAATGGGAAAGGCACCAAATGTTGACGTCCTCATATGGAGCAACAAACCGCTCTACAAGAAGATGCTCAATGACATGCTCGACTTCTATTCTCTGTAAATGAAATAAACAGATGCGCGGACAACCGTGCATCTGTTTTAATATATAAATGATATTCAGTGCAATGACCAATTATCAAATGTGGAACATATTAAAAAATAGTTATATATCTAATTTTGACTGTCTCCCCTTGTGTCTTGCTTGAAATGTAATGGTACTTTTGATAAACTATCTTGTGATTTAAGATCCTTTGTACCCTCGTGTTAGTGTGTTAGCATGGCAAAGGATGTTTAATGAGGTTAAACATGGACAATAAGACTACATTTTTGCCAAAAATGACAGGTAGCAACATCCTTCTCGGATTCCAGCACGTTTTTGCAATGTTCGGAGCTACCGTTTTGGTCCCACTTCTCACTGGACTCAGTGTTTCTACAACTTTATTAGCAGCCGGTGTCGGTACTTTGCTCTTCCATTTTGTTACTAAGGGTAAGGTCCCGATTTTTTTGGGCTCTTCATTCGCTTTCCTTGGCGGATTCGCAGTAGTTGCCCCAAAGCTTCTCGATCCTGCAACCGGAGAGTATACAGTCGCAAATACTGAAATGCTCCCATATGCATGCGGCGGCGTTGTATGTGCAGGTCTTCTGTATGTACTCTTTGCCCTGCTCATCAGAGGCTTCGGCGTAAGACGCGTTATGAAGTTCTTCCCTCCTGTCGTAACAGGTCCGATGATCATCTCTATCGGTCTTATCCTTGCACCTAGTGCCATCAACAACTGCGCAACAAACTGGCCTCTGGCTTTCATCGCTCTGGCGATCATCATCGTATGCAACATCTGGGGCAAGGGCATGATCAAGATCATTCCTATCCTCCTCAGCGTAATCATCACCTACATCATTGCACTGTTCATGGGACGGGTCGACTTCTCTGCTGTAACTGATGCACGGATCTTCGGTTCACCTATCACAACTACAGCCTTTGCAAAGTTCGATATCAGCTCCATCATCACGATCATGCCAATCGCACTTGCAGCAATGATGGAGCACATCGGTGATATCGCAGCCGTCAGCGCAACAGTCGGTGAAAACTTCATCGAGGATCCTGGCCTTTACCGCACGCTCCTCGGAGACGGACTTGCAACATCATTTGCCGGTTTCATAGGCGGTCCTGCAAATACCACATACGGTGAGAACACAGGCGTTCTTGCTCTGACAAAGGTATACGATCCTTCAGTTATCAGACTTGCAGCTGTCATCGCAGTCCTGCTCTCAGTCATCCCGAAGTTCGACGCATTCGTAAATACGATCCCTACAGCGATCATCGGCGGTATCTCACTCATCCTCTACGGAATGATCTCCGCAGTCGGTGTAAGAAACATCGTGGAGAATCAGATCGACTTTACAAACAGCAGAAACCTCATAATCGCAGCTGTTATCCTTGTATCAGCTCTGGGCTTCAATAGCTACGGCGGACTTACCTTCACAGTTGGAAGCGCAACGATTACACTTTCAGGTCTTGCTCTTGCAGCTATCTTCGGTATCGTCCTCAACGCTATCCTTCCTGGAAATGACTACGAGTTCGGCAAATAATAATTCAGTCTTTAAAAATTGGCCTATGCATCTAATATGTACCCCTATTCCTGGACAGGAAAACCAGGGGCCAAAATTATCAAACAGATTCCAAGGACACCATTCTGCAAATTGCAGGTGGTGTCCAACCTGTTTTTGATTGGATCCTTTCGTAATTGTAATAGTAAATATATTCTTCAACAGCTTTGCTGAACAGCTCAAATGAAGTGTATTTAGATTCAAAGCCGTAGAACATTTCGGTTTTCATCCTTCCAAAGAAAGTCTCAACGATACAGTTATCGTAGCAATTACCTTTTTTGGACATGGATTGAACGATGCCGTGTTCTTTTAGCATGTTGACATATGCAGCATGCTGGTACTGCCATCCCATATCAGAGTGCATGATCAATCCATTGATGTCCGGAAACTTCTCAAACGCTCTGTCGAGCATATCGATCACTTGTTTCAAGTTTGGGCTTCGCGACAGATCATATGAGATGATTTCATTTGTTGCCATATCTAGAATTGGTGAGAAGTAACATTTCCCCCATGGGAAGTTGAACTGAGATACATCAGTCGACCATTTTTCCAACGGCTTAAAAGCCTTGAAATCTCTGTTTATGATATTGTCTGCAACCTTACCGACCACGCCCTGATATGAATGATACTTTTCTTTCGGTCGTTTGCCTTTGAGACCCATCTCATGCATCAGTCTCTGGACTTTCTTATGATTTACGGCTATGCCAGCATTTGCCAGAGCCATATGAACTCTTCGAACTCCGTATCTGCCGTGATTCCTCTCAAATATCTCCAAAATCTGCTTTTTCAGGGCTTCGTCTCTCAGATCGTTCTCTTCCAATCTCTTCAATTCAAAGTAATATGTAGATCTCGGCAATTGAACGGCTTTTAACAGGTGTTCTAATCGGTATCCTTTTCCTCGGAGTTCTTTGATTGCGACTGCTTTCTCGCCTTGAGTTGCGTCGCTTCCTTTTCTCGTCTCAAGGCCATTAATTTTTTTATCGCTGCAGTCTCTGCTTTAAGGTATTCATTCTCTGCTCTTAATCTGAGAAGTTCTTCTCTCTCGGATTCGCTGAGTTCTTTGGGTATGATCTTTTCTTCCGGCATCTCTTTCAGTCCCTTAGGCCTACGCCCTTTCTTCTTGTTTGCTAAACCCTCATACCCATATATTCTATATCGTTTTATCCAGCCATACAATACGGAGGGATTGATGTCTGCTTCTGCGGCTAACACTGTCACTGAGTTGCCAGCTATTGCCCGTTGAACCAGTTCTAGCTTTTCATCCGGTGTCCAGGCCTTATGCCTCTTTCGTACAATAGTCACTCCCTCATTAATTTCGGTTCTATTATAAATGTTGGGGTAAGGACCCGGAGGTCCAAACCTCAGCATTTTA
>CAZDOS010000038.1:0-14447 GCA_964507095.1 uncultured Oscillospiraceae bacterium
CTGGGAACCAACTGTTTGTTCTTATTGCTCTACCCCAACATTTGACATAGAGCCTTAATTTCATACCGATGTGCCCAATCCCTGATCCTTCTATGAAAGGTTTTTGTCGTGACGTCTTCAGGAGTCTCCGGATAACTCCCATATTTCAAATACATCTCAATACATTTTCTCTTGAATTTCTCATCGTATTGCATAATAATTCCCCATCCCTGGTTTTCCTGTCCAGGAATGGGGGTACATATTAATCTGCATAGGCCATTTAATTATTATCTTATTCTTCTAGTCTGCATTTCAGCTCATACATGGCAGTCTTGTTAGAGTCGTACTTGAGCAGATCCATTGCCTCTTCATAGCTGACCCATCTGAATCCTGAATGCTCATCGGAAATCCTTATATCTTCGTTGCACTCAAATCCGAATGAGTATTCGGGGATGATATACATATCCTTCGGCCAGTTGTTCCTGTACTGTTCAGGATATATGTCTGAACGTATATAGCACATTGAACGAAGAGAAATGAAATCGTCTGTTGCTACTCCGCTCTCCTCTGCCACTTCCCTTTGGACGGCCTGCAGAGGCGTTTCTGCGTCCTCTCCTCCGCCTGAAATGAATTGCCAGGTGTCATGCCTCCTTCTGTGAAACACACAGAATTCCAGGCTTCTGCCGATCTTTCTGAACGGAATGGCAAGGACCTGAAAAGGTGCTCTCATATCATTCTTCCTCTTTTAACCCAATTATCCCGTATATGTCATGGAGATCAGAGATCTCATAGTCGATGCGGTACTCGATCCCTGCCCTTTTGCCGTTCGGATTGTACCAGCAGGTCGGTATTCCTGCATTGTTTCCACCCTTTATGTCACTGGTCAGCGAGTCTCCGACTATGATCAATTCTTCAGGAGCTATCCCTTCAAGAGTCCTGAAGATCTCCTCGAAGAACCCAATATTAGGCTTCTCTATTCCAACGCTTTCCGAAAGATACACTCCGTCGACAAGTTCACTGAATCCGGACAGCCTAAGTTTCTTGGTCTGAGCAACGGTCGTTCCGTTTGATACCACATACTGCAGTATCCTTCCCTTCAATGACTTAACGATATCATAACTGTCGTCTCTGTATACAATGGTGTCTCCGAGCCTGTCCTGATAATCTTTATTGAACTGATGAGCAATGGAAGGATCAATTCCCAACTCCCTGAAGAATTCAGCAAATCTACCGACGAGTATCTCAGGCTTTGTCATCTCGTTCCTTTCGAGCTTTTCCCAGTACCTGTCATTTATGGCTGAATACATCTTTACCATCTCATCGGTACATTCTCCCAGAGAATACTCTTTGAACAGGGCCTTGACTGCGGCACTTTCTGAAGCCTTGAAGTCTAAAAGAGTCCCGTCTACATCCCAAAGAATCGCCTTGAACATGATTTGTGCTCCTTTCATGTTTTTGCTAGTCTGATGTGAAGAATCAATTATTCTGATTCTTCATCAGAGGTCAGTTCTACTGTTTCTGCTGATGCAGTTTCTGCATCCTGCTTATCTTCGATCGTCTCTGTCAGCACCGGTTCTACCGTTGGTGCGACAGCATCAGCTGTCGCCGAAACAGTCTGCTCCGGCTTTCTTGCATACTTATATGCGAAGTACCGGATAAGCCGCAGCTGAACAAGCGTAGTCATCACAGTTGCTTCCACTCCGAACCGGGGATCATAGAAAACGCTTCCTCTGGACGCTTCAAGATGGAAGAACGATCCCTGAGAGACAAGTCCTGAATTCGGGAGGCCGAAGAAGATGTTCTGGCAGTAATTCCAAGCCGTATGAAGACCCATGCAGAACCAGAGGCTGTTTGTAAACACCATTACAACGCTCATTGCAAAGCCAAACATGAAGATATTGAATATCGCAAGTCTAGATACTCCGGGATTCCCCAGATGAAGGGCAGCAAACAGAAATGAGTTCAGAAATGCTGCAATCCATGGATTTATCCTGTTCCGAAGTCTTTGATACATGAAGCCTCTTGTGGTCACCTCTTCTGCAGAAGATTGTATGAACACAAACAGGAATGCAACAAGCATGTACAATACATCAAAGCGACCTATTGTAAAGTGTATGTCCTTGTGAAGCCATGCCACGGCAATGCAGAAAGCATTCATCAGAAAGCCCGCAATAATTCCCCATCCGAGCATCTTCAGGTTGTTCCCGTTGTCTTTCCTCGGGAAATAGCTCCAGAAGACATCCCTGTTGAAAATGAAGGAGTGAAGAAGTATTACGATATGGATACCCAGGAATGATAAATACATTTCGATTATGAATATCCACTTGGGTTCCAGGTTCATGTACAGCTTGACAGGAAGCAGGAAGTATCCCAGAAACTGTCCGGCTAACATCAGCACAAATGTAAGTACCACCGTCAGAGGAGTGTAAATGATCGGATGTAAACGTTTCTTCTGTTTTACTTTAGCTGCAGGTGCAGTTTCATTTACTAATTCTTTGTTTTCTTCATTCATTTAATTCACCAATTTACCTTACTATTGTAAAAGCATCAGGAACACAGGCATGGATATTAGACTCAACACTGTTGAAATGCTGACTACACCTGCGCCGTAAGCATAATTGCCGCCGTACTTCTGCGAGAACATTCCCAGGGCCGTAGCCACAGGAGTGGACGCAGCGATCAAAGTAACGGCCTTGATCTCATCCAGTGAGGACGGAACGAATCTGAGCATTATAAGGACCATCAGAGGCACCATTATGAGTCTACCTATCAGGATCATGTATGTCTCCTTATTTGCAAACACGCTCCTAACATCAGCCTCTGCAAGGTAGCTTCCAAGCACGATCATGGATATCGGTGCGCTTACGCCTGCCAGCATGCTGCATGTCTTCTGCACTGTCGCAGGAATCGGTATCCTCAGACAGTATATCAGCAGTCCTACAAACACCGCTATGATAGGCGGATTGGTCGCGACCTTCTTTAAAGACATCATCCGCTTGTCTCCAGAAATCAGGAACATGCCGTATGTGAATGTCGCTAGAGTCATCATGGCAACGATCATAGCCATATAAAATACTGCCTGCTGTCCCAGGACCATCTGTACCAGAGGTATTCCAAGAAAGCCCACATTGCTGAAAAGGATCGCAAACTTTCCTATATTCGACGCCTTTCTGAAAACAGTCGAAATGATGAGAAAACCGAACATCAGCGTAATGCCTGCGAAAAGGAACGTCCACCCTGCCTTTACAAGTCTTGAGACATCAAATTCTGCAATGAAAGAATTGATCACCATAGCGGGTGTGGCAACATACAACACTATATTTGACATCTGCCGTACGCCTTCAGAGTTTATCATCTTTATCCTGAAGACGATGAAACCTATCATCATCAACAGGAACATGACAACGACCTGCTGGATCAGCAGAAGAACAACATCAGACAATTCTGTATCCCCTTTGCATAAAATCAATAAATTATATCATATCCTCGTCTGTGCAAGAATATGTTTATGCATTAAAAGTATTAATCCCTGTATGTTTCAACAGGGATAATATTTATTAATCTGTTCAATCCAAATACATGACATCGAGATCCGCTTCTCCCCGGATGCCCTTGATCTTTCCGCTTCCCGAGCACTGCCATATGGAGTACTGTCCGTCATAAGTCGGTGCCGTATTATACTGTGCCAGCCATATCTTGCGGGTATCTCTGTGAGTCCATACCTTTAAAAGGAACGACTTGCTTCCGTAAAGCATGCTTTCATAGCCTTTTTCGGTCACTGCCCTTTCAAACGCATCATAGAGCTTGTTGAGAGTCGCAAAGCTCATCTTGTATGATTGATAGTCGCCGAAGTCTTCCCAGTCAAAAACTATCGGAAGCTCGAGCTCTGTATCGCCCAGCTCTTCAAAGACGGCATCCAGGGCCCGCAGAAGATCCGGTTCATTATTATCGTAACTGAAGAGATAGATCCCGACAGGAAGGCCGGCAGCTTTTGCTCTGTCAATGTTCTGTCTGAACATCTTGTCAACGTGCAGCTCTCCCTGGTACGAGTAACCAACCCTGATTATTACAAATTCACATCCGGCGTCCCTGACAGCTTCGAAATCTATGTCGCCCTGCCACGCTGATACGTCGATACCGAGCTTTCTGCCTGCCTTTCCGTGATCAGCCTTGAACTGTTCGAAAGGATACGGATCTGCCGAAGTGTCGTCTTCTGGGACCTGATCCATGACAGTAACGGTAAGGCTCCATGATGTCTTATTTCCTGAACTGTCCTCGACGGTTACTCTCAGCGGATAATTGCCCGGCATGGATGTTGCCACGGTTCCCGTATATGTCATCTTCGGCTCAGGATCAACATTGTCGCCGTAACTGATTATATCCATGATGTCGAAATGACTTCCGGTCTTGATCCTGGCACCGTTTCCCGTGCGGAAAACTATCGGAGCCTCGACATCCCTGACAACTGCCTCGAACATTTCCCCTGACCTGTTTCCGTAATCATCTTCGGCTATTACCGTGACCACATAAGTATCAGATATATCGGGATCAAAATCCGTTTCGAATGTCACGACTCCCTCATCGATAATGACATTGTCTCTCATTTCCTCTTTGGAGTATTCAACTCCCGGATCCCTGTAGACTATCGGATCGATTATCTCTATTTTTGGAGGAGTGGTATCGACTACCGTGTATCTGAAGACTGCATCCTTAGTGAAGAACAGCCTTTTCACTGTGTAGTGGAACTCGTGCTCACCCACTTCTGCCGTGTCGAGATATTCGCTCTCCGGTGTAACTTCCCCACCGGACTTCACTATATAATCTGCAGCCAGATAGGTGTTGCCCTTTTCAAATGTGCCGTCAACATCGGATAATCTGACGTACGGTCTCAGGATGATCAGCCAAGCAACTGTTGCTACGATGAGAATTGCAAGCAGCCCTAAGATCTTTATGATTCCCTTGTTATCCTTATTCATTTATCCTCCAGTTCCAAATCAGTATCACCTGATTACTTCATATTTAAGCTGGATATATGAATCTTCCAGCCTGTTGCATTCCAACAGTTTGAGCGCCCTTAGCTTTGACAGCTCCCGTGTTGAAGTTATGGATTCGCCATCAATGAGCGTCGTTGTTTCCTTTCCTCCCACCAGAAGAGGAGCGATCACGATGTTGACGTAATCGATAAGATCATTTCTCAAAAACAGCCCGTTAAGCGAACCACCCGACTGGATCGTGACCCTTTGAGCCCCAAATCTGTCTTTAAGGTCGACCAGCATCTTCTCCAGATCCAGATCGGGATAATACAGTATGTCCAGATTGTCGAACTTATCGGTCAAAGAGAATGCGGCATGTCCCTTGTTCGTAGTGACAAGTATGAGCCTCTCTCCCCAGTTGCACATATAGTTTATTCCGTTTGCATTCAGATGAGGCTTGTTGTCTATGATCACGAATGTGACCGGAACTCTCTCATGATATTCATCTCTTTCGTTTACACCTATCTTCTCCATAACTCTCCCGGTATTAAGAGAGAACAGATCAGTCGTCTGCTCTATTTCATAATACTGGTGAAGTCCTTCCTTAACTCCGTCGATAAGACACCAGTCCCTGTCCGGGTCCAGCTCATCGCTGTTTCCGGATGTGATCTTTCCGTCGAGAGATTCGAGCATGAAAAGAGTGGTAACAGGTCGTTCCTTCATATGATGATCCTCTTGTAGATGTATATGAATAGTATAACAGTTTGACTTAAAAAATAAAACTCGAATGCACTGTCAATAAAACATTCGAGCTTATTAGTGATATTGTATTGTTCAGGTATTACTATAATTCTTTCTTAAAGCAGATGATCCTGTTCTGCTCCGTGAACCCGATTTTAAGATGAAAATTGAACGATTCCGTATTGCTCAGTTCACAGTCACTTGCGAACTCCTTGCATCCCTTTTCCCTTGCCCACTGTTCACATTCTTCCACTAAAGACTTTGCGATTCCCATGTTTCGGAACTCTTCCGTTACACTGACGCCTTCAAGATAGCCTACAGGGCTTGTATTGCAGCCCTCAACATAATCGTGGCGAAGACAACAGAGTGCAACACCGGCAAGGATATCATCTTGTTTGAATGCGAAAACAGCAGATTCCTCTGAATCCATATATTCCAGAATGATCCTTGTCAGTTCTTCTTCTGAATTCTCCGGCCAGACTATCTTAACAAGATTTGTAAGATCCTTTATGTCCTTTTTTGAAGCTCTCATATCGTTCTCCTGTTTGTGTCTAGTGTTGAATATGACCCTCTAAAGGAAAAAGCAGGACCAAATGTCCTGCCTTTTATGGTGGAGGCGACGGGAGTTGAACCCGTGTCCGAAAAACTCTCCATGCCAGTATCTACAGGTTTAGTTCATCTATATCATTCCCTCTGCCGTAAGCCGATAAACAGGCCACAGCTTCAGTAGCTTCATAAGATCATGGCACACCTCAAAGCTTTGATATGTTCACGTTCTCTATCTGCATCACGCCTGGGTCCGGTCCGATATAAATCTTTATCCGGACTAATGACTCCAACTGATCTTGATCATTATTTGATCGATCCTTACATTTTAAATTTTCATTTAATCTCTTGATTTATCTAAGGTTTCCATATCCGGCAATTCATACGGAAAAACGGAGGTGACGTTAGTGTCATACTTTACTAATGTCCATGATTGAGCAATATTTTCGATTTTAACATTCAATCCCAATTCCTTGGAATAATAATATGTGTATCCTTTTTCATCTGTTCCGGTAACAGTATCTACAGTTCCCAAGCCCTCAATTTCAATACTTTCATGATTGTCTGAATACTCATCTAATACAGTCCAAGGTCTGCCGAAAGAATAGTTTTGAGGGCTGGATGGATAATTACCGTCGAAATACCAATTATCCCAACCTTGGCCATAGTAATAGACATAAGAAGTCCAATTATACTCTCCCTGATAATGATAGTAATAGTATTGATTAGTTATCGCATTGTTGGTTCCATCCTTAATTACACCATCTTCAATGCTGAATGGATAAACCAATATATTGTTGCCTCTCTTATACTCTTTTCTTAATTCACCGTCATTTGTATTCTTTTCATCTGTTTCCCAAACCAAGTCAACATTTTCAGGCAATTTCATCCAGAGATTTGCTATCTTCTTATTCGGATCAGTTGTTTCTTCAATTATAGGATCGTTGTGTTCCACTGTGGTGTTGTCTTTTTCTTCTACGTTTTTTTCTCCGGTACTGTTTCCGCATCCGACGATTAGGAACATAGCAACTATTGCCAATATCCACAATAAAGCCTTTTTCTTCATTTTTCCGCTCCTTCAGTTTATTCATTTATATTCTATCATACCGAGATTATCATTTTAATAGTAAATCCTATTTATTTTATTAAATATATTTCTTTATGTGTGTTGTGTCTTGATATTATTAATAGAAATAATAACCACATTACAAACTCTAAAACGGTGTTATATGCTTATATAGTTTTCCAAGTGGATCATATTCAGCAGATATTGAACCGGAGCTTTGATCTAATATTTTCCTTAAATGTCTTTTTTTGCGCTTCAATAATCTTTCTCTTAAGATCAGATTAATTGTAAAACAAAAAAATCAATCCTTTAAGATTGATTTAATGTGAATTCGAACATATCGAACCGTATTATCTAATTGTGGGACTATCGGGACTTAAGTCGAACTATTATTCATTCTTGCCGAAATCTCCTCCTTCACTGTTTCCAGATCACTGGAAGTCAGGAGAGGGATCAGTTGATTGATTTCCTCAATGCTTTTATCCCACCACTTAAAGATTTGCAAGAGCTGAATCAATTCATCATCAAAACGCTTGCGCGTTTCCCGGGCGGGATTTCCGACAACAATGGTGTATGGTGGAATATCGCTTCCTACAACGCTGTTTGCACCGATGATTGCGCCGTCGCCAATGTGAACACCAGGCAGAATGACTGCATTTTGTCCAATCCACACGTCGTTTCCGATGACCGTATCGCCTTTGAGCGGCATATCGGAAGCAGCTGGAGGTTCCATCTCCCAGCCTTCCAAAGTATAGAAAGGAAAAGTGGAAACGGCATTCATTTGGTGGTTTGCACCATTCATCACAAATTCGACGCCAGATGCAATCTGACAGAACTTTCCAATAATCAGTTTGTCGCCATTCCATTCGTAATGATGAGTAACATGGCTTTCAAAATCTGAATCGGCGATATAAGTGAAATCACCAACAATAATATTCGGATTCTTTATAGTCGGCTTAACATAGATTTCTTTATCGTATCCGGCAATCGGATGTATCGTGTTTGGATCTGGCTGCTTTCCGCTCTTCATCGTTAACCTCTTTTCTACCCCGGATCTTTTCATTCATTATAGCGTCCAGATATAAATAAATCTACCTGCGCCAGATTTTTATTTTGACCGCAGGTTGTCGGATCATCTGTCCGAGGTCGCCGCCCGCAGCAAAGGAAGGATTATGCGAAAAGCAGTAATCCTCGTTTCCCTTAAATGAAAAGAACCCTGGAACAATGCGGTAAAACCATTTGTGTTGATTCACACGAACACCCCAGCGACAGGACTGCAGAAAATAATAAAAAAGCCCTCGCCCGACACCTTGTTTTTAGACAAGGGTTCGAGTAAGGACTTTTTGGTGGAGGCGACGGGAGTTGAACCCGTGTCCGAAAAACTATTCATACCAGTATCTACAGGTTTAGTTCATCTACATCATTCCCTCTGCCGTAGGCCGATAAACAAGCCACGGCTTCAGTAGCTTCATAAGGTCATGATACATCTCAAAGCTTTGACGTATTCACGTTCTCTATCTGCATCACGCCTGGGTCCGGCCCGATAGAAAAACCGGTCAGACGGCTACTTAATTAAGCAGCTACTAATGTGTTACGATTAGCGTTTATTTTTGCGAAGCTTTTTAAGTGGGTCCTCACCACTACCTGCTGCTCTCACTTCAAATTCCCCGTCGAAGCCATTACGCCCCCGTATTTCGAGCAAAGCGTATTATATACCAGTATTAAAGAAAAATCAATTGATTTCGAGAGGTATCACCTTGACAGGATATCCCGTTCTGTCAGCAACCATCCTCAGATTACCCGAATTGTAGTTAACTGCTCTGTAGGCTGCAGCGAAGTTTCTGAACTGCAGGAACAGTATATCGTCATGAATATTGAATAATTCAGGCGTGTTTTCATCATTTCGATTGCTGTAATACTGAGCAATGATACTTCCGGTGCTTTCCTTATCCATGGGAGGGTTGCCTCTGCTTGGCATGAAGGTATTCAGATATAGATCAGTGACAGTATGAACATCAAAGCCGGTGATATATTCGATCCTGTCGTATATCTGATCAAGCATTGTCATGTATTTCGGCATCAGCATGACCTTTTTCTCTTTGAGATATACCTTTGCTCCCTGCAAGGAGACGCTCGATTTATCGCAAATGTCGTAAATCAGCTTTTTGACTTCTTCTTCCGTCAATGACCCATCATTTAGAACGCTGACATCATGCGGAATTATCGACTCTTTCACACCATCATAGGACTCGATCGAAAATTCAATCCTGTCTCCCAGTTCCAAGTATGGCATTCCATCAATAATACTAAGGCTGAATGTATCATTGTCAATGTCAGAATCCAATAGTCTGACGAACAGTATATTCTTATCGGTATTTATCCGTATTATCTCAGCTGAGAATCTTTGAGCTTTGATCATCTCTCCCGGATTCTTTATGAGTCTTTTGACCGGAAAAAACAATTTAAGAAAGTTTTTGGGATTTATCCAGCATTTAATTGGGCTGTTCAGGTAGACAATTGTAACATTTGTCTTATCACTTCGCTTCTGAACGAAACTGTCCCAGGCTTCCCTTCTGTATCTTTGCGCATCATATTTGGAGATATACATCATATGGAACAGTCTGATATTCTGATATCCGCTTTCAAGTCTGTAGGGGTTTACCGGTTTTGAAAGCTCAAGAAATACCGAAAGACAAGGCGAATCCGCTTCAAGCAGCCGAATAAACGGTCTCATGAATGCCTGCTGTACAAGCTCGGACCTGTCATTAAGATCTATCTCAATATCCGGAAGGTAGAATGATCTCATCTCGCCCTCAGATATTTCCGGGTCTATGACTACAGCGTATGCAAAGAGCAGATAAAAGGCCATACTTTTCAGATCATTTCCGGCCTCCCGTGGCAGAAATCCCCTAAGCAGCTCCAGCTTCTCTTCCTTTGGGATATCTGTCATGTCCAGGATCTTGGACAGCAGTATCATCGATCTGATGTTGGGACCATCTCTGAGCTGTTCAACCAGCCTGTATATCTCTATCCCGCAAAAGCTCTCAAAAGGAACATCTTCAAATATAGTCACAAAATATCTGACAAGTCGACCAAAATATACCTTGTTTGCTTTTTCGAGAAGATCCGTGACGGTATCCTTGCATTGCCGTGCATAATAGACGTCATTTATCCTGTACAGTCTGGCAATTGATGAATAAGTCCTCAATGATGTCTTTACTTTGGTAGCGGCCACTTTAATAAGATATACCAGACTCTTTTGCAGGTCGTCTGCGCTTTCCAGCCTGATCAGGTAATCGTCAAGAGAGTCTACCGCAGAAAGCATTCTGCGAACCCACGCAGTATTCTCCAGAATTATGGCTGCCCGGAAGTGCGATTGCTTCATAATGGAGTCTGAACTAAAATCATTGACGATTTCTTCAAGATCATGACTTATATCCCGAGATATCTTTCCGGATAACCTGATATATACCATTGCCGCGATATAATGGTCTCTGTCCACAAGGTACCTCATTGCATCACGGACATCTTCGCCCTTTCTGACGCACATAAAGAACAGACGTTCCAGCCTTGCGGCCAGAAGTCCGTCTTCAATATTAAAGTCTACCTTGCGAATCAGTTCATCGATCATCTTTATAACAGCTTCTCAAAACCTCTCATGCCGCCTTCTACCCAGAAGAAATTGAGGTAATCACTATTCAGGAAAACGATATCATCCTGTTCCTTTGCCAAAAGACCCATGTCTATCATCAGCCTCATTACCGTATCGGTATCACATTTCTCGTATCCCAGTTCATCCCTGGCTTTTCTCAGGATCATCTTCAGCTCGACTTCAGGCAGTCTGTTGTCTTTGGTGTTCAGCATTGCCACGCCGACAAGATCAAGGAAATCTCTCAGATAATGAGCATTGATGTCCTTCTTTTCGTCCATTTCTCTTTCAATGACGCTCTCAAGATAATCTCCGACATAATCATCAGGCAATTTGCCTTTGTAGCTCGTGACTTCGATCAGGTGCATGAGCTGCAGAGGAGTTCTTATCGTTGCAAAATAGCCCGGATTAGTATGAATGGTATCAACAAGAGTCTTAAGAGCAGTCTGATCCTTGGTATTCCTCTTTAGGAATTCCTCTTTCTGCCGTACTGTCAGCGGGCTGAGATGTATCTTTCTTGAGTCTTTCAGAAGAATTATCTCGCTTCTTACAACGCTTCTGTCAGAAACAAAGTACTTATGCTTCGTATTCTTTCTTATATAGCTTTCGAGATATACCGCGAATTTGGATTTTATGTCGGTATTGAGTATCTCATTGAACCCATCAAGGAAAACTGCAAGCTTGAAGCCATTTGCAAGCTTGGTGAACTCTTCTCCGGTTATTCCGATCCGTCCCGCCAGCATTCCCTCGATGCTGAATGATGTATTTGAAAGCTTCTTCAGCTCGAAGTATACAGGTACATAGGTATCCTTATCAGGTGAAAACTCTGTAGCGGTCAGATATGCCATCTCCTGCATAATAGTCGTCTTTCCGCAACCTGCCTCGCCTGTCACCATGAGTGTATTGGAATTCTTCAACACATCCCTGACCTTAAGCTCTTTTGATCCGTCACTCCAGACGAGATCGACAAACCCAAAGCCTTCATTGACCTTATTCCTGTGTTCTTCCTTGATGCTGTTTATATATGCATTCAGATCAAAGGTCTTTTTTACCTCAGCCTTTCTGTATATGGAGGTGATTACCTGAGAATACCTGCTGGCAATATCGAGATATACCACCATTATCTCCGAAATGGCCTTGAAAACTTCAAACTGATCCAAAGCCGTGAAATAATGAGAATCCTTGTTTCTGTAACTGTACACGGAAGTGTACCGGTCTTTATATCTGAACGTTATATGATCCGGTTTGCCGGAATCAATATTGTAGCTTCCGGGGACTATGTCAAGTCCATCGGTAAGGATCGGCGCCAGAGTCCATTTCCTGCTCCGCTCCTTTTCAGGGTCGACAAGAAAAAGGACATAATGAGCAAAACCTTCTATCTTTGAAAAGACCGCAAGATCATTCTCAAGTTTAGTCAGGTCACCTTCATTTGACATTTCCTCGATCATTGAAGGCAAACGCTCACTAACACCTGCAAACTCTTCTCTGTCTGTATTTATCTCGGTAATAAATTCAAAGACTCTGATCGCACTGTCAGCATTGCCGGTATAGATGCCGTTAATTCTTTTCTTGATCCATTGTTTTGCTTTATCAGATAGCATTGAAGTTATTATCCTCTTGATTTGATGGCTCTGTCGATATCTCTTCCGGCTGCTTTCTTTGCATCAGTCTCTCTTTTATCGTAAAGCTTTTTACCTTTACACAGTCCAAGCTCTATTTTTACATGCTGTTTGTTGAAATATACCGACAGAGGAATAAGCGTCAGTCCGTCCTGCTTGATTCTTCCTGCCAGCTTGTCTATCTCTTTCCTGTGAAGAAGCAGTTTTCTGTCCCTGAAGGGATCTCGGTTGAATATGTTGCCTTTTTCGTACGGACTGATGTGCATTCCATACACAAATACCTCTCCGTTCGAAATGTCTGCCCAGGCTCCCTTCAGGTTAACGCCGCCGTTCCTGATGCTTTTAATCTCAGTACCGAACAGCTCTATGCCCGCTTCATATGTCTCAAGGACAAAGTATTCATGCCTTGCCTGTCTGTTTACTGTAACTGTCTGTCCCATCTATCTTTTCTCTGTCTTTATTTCATTCCTTGATCAGTCTGGATACATAATCCCTTCTGACTGACGTGCTTATTTTCGAAAATACCGCCTGAGCGTCTGTCCGCCTGCTTTCAAGCCTTATGACACGCCTGCACAGCTCGCTTTCTCCTTCCAGCTTCTTTAGTGAAGCGCTCATCGGCACACCTGAATGTCCGGATATCTCGGAAAGCAGATTGGTCCTGTCCTTTCTCAATGCGAGCACTCTCAGGTAAGGAACTTCCTTTTTGCCCATCAGTTCTTTATCAGTTCCAAGAAAAGCCGAAATCAGGATCCTTCTAAGCCTGCTTCTGGGATACTGCTTCGTGGGAAGATTACTGAAAAGGCTGTCAAGTGAATCCGATTCTGTGACCGCATTTGCAATAGCGTGCGAAAGCTCCTCGTTGCAGTCTCTTATCATTGAAAGCTCATCACTGGACCGCCTTGAAAGGGCAAACATCAGCGCCTTCTCAAAGGCCGTGTCGCTGACGAAGTAGCTGCCTCTGTTGAAGAGCCTCATATAGTCCTCGTGGACTGCCACCGGAACGAACTTAAGCAATTCCTCGAATCTGTAGCTTCCGGCAAGCTCGCGAAGCCTTGAGGCAGATGCAAAGCCTTCTTCCTCGTCTTTGGAATCGTGGTACGGTCCCTTGCGCTCGACTACTTCGAACACAGGCGTCCATCTCAGTGTCCTGGCTGCATTCAGATACTCTATGGCTAGTATGTCGTTGCTCCGCGTGATGATGTCTCCAAGAAGCCCGAAATGGTCGTACAGGACCTTCTCCCTTGCCTCGGCAAATGGCTTTCTGTCCTTTAATGCCTCGCTCAGATTCTTTTCATACTCTTCGCTTGAGGTGAACTCGCTGATGCTCATAAGAAGCTCAAGGTCAGCGCTCTCGCTTCCGAAACATACGGCGTCACAGCCCGCATTCTTAAGCACGGACATCCCCGCCAGGGCATAATCCTTCCGGCTGGATGAGGAGAACGGATAAGGTATCTCCAGAACGAGGTCAGCTCCGCATCTTAGGGCGGCCTTTGCCCTGTCGAATTTGGACAGAAGGGCCAGCTCTCCGCGCTGTGTCACGCTTCCGCTCATTGCTATTATGACCGTGTCATACCCTTTCTTCCTCAGCGTTTCTATCTGATGAAGATGACCGTTATGGAAGGGATTGTATTCAGCGATTATACCTGCACAACCAGCCATAAAATACCTCTCAAAACTTGAAAACTACTATGGGTTATTATATAATAAACAAGTTCAATATACAATTAATTATTATTTTGGAGGACGATAATGAAGATATTGGTTATCAACTGCGGCTCCAGCTCCGAGTAGGAAAGCGGGATGCCGGGTCAAGCCCGGCATGACGGACGCGGGGATGGCAACTGATGACCAGAAGCTCGCTACGCTCGCTACCC
>CAZDOS010000038.1:14457-16958 GCA_964507095.1 uncultured Oscillospiraceae bacterium
CAGCTCCCTGAAGTATCAGCTCATCGATTCAGAGACTGAGATCATGGAAGCAAAGGGCCTTTGCGAGAGAATCGGCATTGACGGCCGTCTCACACATGAAGTACCGGGCAAGGACAAGTATAAGGTCGAAAGCCCAATGCCTGACCACACTGCTGCCATGAATCTTGTCATGGAAGCTCTCCAGGATCCTGAGCACGGCGTCATCAAGAGCACCGATGAGATCTCAGCCATCGGCCACAGAGTCCTGCATGGCGGTCCAACTCTTACAACTCCTATGCTCGTTGACCAGCATGTCAAGGATGTTATCCGCGACTGTTTCGATCTTGGCCCTCTTCACAACCCTGCAAACCTGATGGGTATTGAGGCATGTGAAGCAGCAATGCCTGGAAAGCCAAACGTTGTTGTTTTTGATACAACATTCGGCATGGCAATGAAGGAAGCTCAGTACCTGTATGCTATTCCTTATGAGTATTATGAGAAGTACGGCGTACGTCGCTACGGTTTCCACGGCACGAGCCATACATTCGTTTCACAGGAAGCCATCAAATTCGGCGGACTCAAGCCGGACGCAAAGGTCATCGTATGCCACCTCGGAAACGGTGCATCAGTATCCGCTTCAATCGGCGGCAAGTGCGTAGACACAAGCATGGGTCTCACACCGCTTGAAGGCCTCATCATGGGCACACGTTCTGGCGATCTCGATCCTGCAGTCGTTCAGTACATCGCAAACAAGGAAAACAGAGATGTCAATGACGTTCTCAACATCCTCAACAAGAAGTCCGGCATGCTCGGCCTTTCAGGCGTATCAAGCGACTTCCGTGATGTAGAGGCCGCAAGAAAGGAAGGCAACCACCTTGCAGGTGTAGCTCTCGAGGCATTCCGTTATCGCGTTGCAAAGTACATCGGCGCTTACACAGCAGCAATGAACGGCGTAGACGCCATTGCTTTCACAGCCGGTGTCGGTGAGAATGACCCTGTCGCTCGCAAGGAGATCTGCTCTTACCTCACATTCATGGGCGTAAAGATCGATGATGAGCGCAATAATGTCAGAGGCAAGAACACTGTTATTTCAGCAGATGACTCTACAGTCAAGGTAATGCTCATCCCAACAAACGAAGAGCTTGCAATCGCAAGAGAGACAGTTGCTCTCGTAAAGTAATCCAAGATAGTAATTAAGACCGCCTGACTGACAGGCGGTCTGTTTTTTTGTGTTGTTATTTCCCTACTGCTTCTTGAATACGAAAAGCTTGGAAAGGATGTAGTTTCCAACGGTCACCAGAACTATTGAGATCGTATTGGCTATTATGTCATTGATGCCAATCTTTGTTACGAGCAGCCACATGACCCCCATATCCAGAAAGAGCGTGAGAACTCTTGAGGATGTAAAGGCCGTGATCTCCTTGAGGATGTTTTTCTCCTTGCTTTTAAAGACGAATATCCTGTTTGTAACATACGCAAAGGATACGCCGACGACCCACTTGATGATGTTTGCAATCTGCAGCTGTATCGGATTGTTCGGGTCCAGAAATGTTCTTGTGGATGCAACATAGGCTATGAAGCTGACGACGGTGGTCCGCACGCCGACAATAAGATAGTTTATGATCTCTTCATGCTTCTTATACAGTTCCCAGATCTTCTTCATCCTTCTTCTCCCTGAGAGTTCTTAACTGAATTAATATTCTATCTTTCAAAGAGATTTTAGTCAACAAGAAAAAAGCAGTGCCGAAGCACTGCTTACTTCCCTAAAGGATTATTCCTCTGGCTCGATGACCTTGGCGCCTTCTGCATTCTTCATGACGCTCTTAACGCCATTCTTGCAGTTTGCCTTTGTTGTGTAAGCTTCACTTACAGCAATGATCTCGCCATTCTTTGCCTTAAGTCTGAAACGGAACTGCTCGGTCTTGTCCTTGTAGATTTCAAACTTTGGGTGCTTGGCAACTTCGAAATCAGCAATCGTCTGATCCTCGAGGTTTGCAATTGGAGCATTCTTTGCTACTGAAGCGACACCGTTGCGGGCTGCATCAAGTGTTGTGTAGACTTCACTTGTTGCTATCGTCTCACCATTGTTGGCCTTGAGATTGAAGTTATAACCTGTGTTGGTCTTCTTGATAACAAATTTTCCCATAGTCTTTTCTCCTTTATTTATTTCCAATGAACAATACAAGCAGAACAATATCCGCCAGTGCGACCATCATACCAAGGATACCCGGAAAAGACCTGTAATAACTCGGGGCCGTCGGATATCTTGCATTCTGTTTTCTGAACATGTACGCGAAGATGATCATCGCTGAAGGACCAAGCGCAACGAAGCCGAAGAAGACTTTCAGTATGATATTTGCCGCTTCCTGATTGGATGCCCCTGCTCCGAGCACTGTGATCGAGGCACCAAAAGAAAGGACGATCATATTGACAACAGCATACAGTATCGGAAACCAGAAAGAAAACTTCTTGAAATCTATCGGTTCCTCCTTCTTTGCCGTTTTCCCGGTCTGCTTCATCTG
>CAZDOS010000039.1:0-16835 GCA_964507095.1 uncultured Oscillospiraceae bacterium
CTGGTCTATCGTGGAATAGTAATCATATTCCATTCTTGGCTGAGTATGAATGTACTCATATACCGCCTTGCCGTATCTCCATATGGCAAGTTTCTTCAAGAACGGACTCTTCTCATACTTTTCCTTCGTAGCCTGATTGAATGACATATCAAGCATGTTGGCTGCAGACCAGTCACTCTCAAGCTGCCGGAGCTTATCATCTCGCTCCTTCTTCTGCTCAGGCAAACCATAATCGTCAAGATTTTTGTATGACCATTGGAATATATCAAACCACTTTTCGCCAAACTGCTTTGCCGTATAGTTCAACATCTCCGGATCGTTATCTCCGATATTAGGTTTGACTTCCTTGTATTTCTTCTCTACCTTGACACCTTTACTTCCAAGATACCGAGCCATGACACCTCTATTCGTCTCGATCTTTTTAGCCAAACCATCAGCATCTATGTCGAGTGTGTCTCCTGCCCCATATGCTTCTCCTCTGACAGAGCTGGAAACCGCTGCCAATAGACTTGGATCGTCAAGAGCTTCTTTTGCAAGTTGCCTAATATGTTCTTCATAAGCCCATGCCTTTTCCAGATTCAGCTTGTACTCAACCATGGAATTGATCTGCTGTGTCCAGGCATCACCACCATATATCTTGGCATACTTGCTCTTGGAAGGATCAATCATCCAGGAAGGGAATATGAAGCTGTTCTCACCGTACTGATAATGTCCCTGTTCTGCAAGAACTACAGCAAGCGACGGCATTGCAAAACCGCCGAGCTTTATAGCCTTGGTCAGCTTGCTGTCCGGAATATTGTGGACTGCAATCAGTTTAGGAGTCCTCTCGATAGGAGCTTTTCCTTCTATCTGCCTGCTGAACTTTTTATTCTTGACGATCTTTGGAGCTTCTTCTGCTATGGCAATCTTGTCTTCTTCTGACAGTTCCTTGCCACTATTGACTTTATCGGCTATCTCCGATATAATTTTATCAGTAGCAGCAGAATCAGCAAGTAACGGTTTAGCCGTTGTGTCTGCCGACGATACTTCATCGCCAGTCTTAGACGCTTGCCATTCGGCAGCTATTTTTATTTCAAGAGCCTCCTTTGATGAGCCAAGATATGTTCCAATCAGATGTGTTAAGTCTGTTTCTGCATCCGAAACTGCTGCTGTAGCCCGATACACTCCATCCACTTTTTTAGCATAGACAACAATTGGGGCTCGCTCATTGTTGGTCGTTCTGAAACCCTTTGCCGTCTTTGTGGATAAGAATGCAAAGTCGAAGTTTTCTAATATATATCCCGCTCTGGCTATATCCTCAGCATAAGTCATTGTGTTGTCTGCTCGCCCTTTTTCCCCATGTCTTTTACCGATATGCCCAACAGATGAAGTATTCATCATAATTTTTCTGCCTATCTTTGACAAGCCTGTGAGGTCTTTAGCGGCGGAAATTGCTCTCTCTGTCATCCTACCTATGTAAATAGGAGCTCTATATTCTCCATTTCTTACATCCAGCACAAATTGAAGGACATTAATATCTACAGAATCTTTATACTCATTGATCCTCGCCATTTCGTCTTCCGTATGGTGATTGGGATCATCGTCCAGTATCGTAACATTTCTCCGTATCTCATACTTTTCATCCTCTGTGAGTTCACGATTATATCTTGTTCTTTCACTTGAGTTTACTCCGCCTTCATCACTTATCGCCTTATCCACAATCTCCTGGAAAGCCTTGTAGAACCGACCCATCTCGCTAGCCATCTCATTGGATGCAAACAAGTCTTTGAGTGTTCTCTGTATGTTGAATGACCAGGTGAAAATGGTGTATCGTTCAACCTTGACAGCACCTTCCTCGGATGATACACTGTTACTAGTAGTTAGGTCACTCCGCACGGAAATTGGCTCCGCCAGACTCTTGACCGAACTGCTATTTTTATTGCTAACTTTTACCCTCGTAAGATAGCCTTGAGCTATCAGTTTGTCTATTGACTTCTGTAAGCCTTCTTTCCCGAAAACTGTCTTGAGATAGTTCCCGTCGATATATCCTTCATATACTTGTCGCTTTTTATCCTTCCTTATATCGATAGGAGCGATTATAGGGTTTCCCTTTGAATCCCTCTTTTTTGACACCACTAAAAAGTAATTTCTTCCCTTGTCTTTTCGGTCTAAACTCTTTTCAGCCTTCAGCGTCCCTCGATATACAACTTCAGGATCGTTCAGAGCTCCCACTGCTTCGAGATATCTTCTGACTGCATTGATCACAAGACCGAGTGGTGTCTCAAGTGTACTCTCCGTGCTGATGCCTGTTCTCTGTGCGATCTCCATGAGAGCCACATCCACAGGCACACCGCCCTCTCTTGAGAATGAGAACACATCTCTGGTTTTCCTAATAAACTCGCCCACAGTCTCATACTCACTTGGAAGATCGTCCTTGGTGATGGACTGTGTGTTTATGACCGTTCCCTTGACATCCTTCTTGAGATTGTCGTAGTCAGCCTTGAACTCACTTGTGTCATGGAACGAGCTATCAAGTATCTCGCTTGCGATATCCTTCGCTTCGCTCCATATGTCAAGACCGTCTGCTGCCGTTCTGATCCTCTCATAAAACTCACCGATGTGTTCGGATACATCCTTGATGGTCATGTCCGTACCATAGGTATTCACAAGTCCTCGTGCATAGTTCTCGATAGAGCTTGAGCTCAGTTTGTTCTGTGCTCCGTATGCAGTGACCTTCTCGCCGGACGGACTTGTGAAGTCGACTGATCTTGAGTATCTTATATCAGGGTTGTCTGTAGGGTTAAGGTTGTCAATGTTTTTGAACTGATTGCTGTTGAAGGCAACGTAATAGTTTGTTCCCGGACCTGTGGCATTTTCTATGACATAACCGTCGTATCCCGCCTTAGTCACCGCAGGAAGGACACTGTCATAGCCGCTCTCGGCAAGCATTGATATCTCGTCAATTATACCTGCATCCGAGACATTGTATTCCATTAGCTGTGAGACCGTACTGTTGAGAGCTCTGTTGTACCATGCTTTGCCAGGGTATCCTGCATTGCTAACGGCATAACCAGTTAGGATGGACTCTCCTGTCGGATCAGCCTCCCTTATTATCTCTATCAGCTTTGACCTCGGAATGGATATCTCACTGTTAGAAAGCGGATTCGTTATGTTAAGATATCCGTCCTTGACATTACCACCGTATCCCTCTGCTACCGATCTGTCATTGGTGAAATAGAAGCCACCACCGAACACACTTCCCGTCTGCCCAATGAACTCCCTTGAAAATTCGGTAAAGTCGCCTTTTGTTCCATGGTAAACACGCAGCAGATTGCCGTCAGCATCTCTTACCTTGCTATTCGCAAAATACCTTGCCTGCCGCTCTGTTAGGCTTCGTCCAGTGCTGTCTACTTGTCGAGAATGTTTGACTTTTTTGGAGTCTTCTTTTTTACCATTGACATCCTCTTTCGAACTTGCTATGCTTTCATTAGAAAACATTTCAATATCGTTAGGGTCGCTTTGGGCGTGTTCACTGGGGACAGATTTTTCTGGCACATCAGCATCTTTAGATGAAATGTTTTTTATTTTGTCTTTAATCTCATCTATTTCCTCTTGCGGCAAATCCAACTTGTCTATCCATTTAGGCAAAGAGCCTACTGGTATTTTCTTAAGCTGTTTGGTCGCAAGCACATTATCTTCTTCAATGTACTGCTCCAAATAATAATAGTCCATACCCTCTCTCTTTAAATAGTAAAGTGTGGGGTTATTGCTTAGTTTTCCCTCTCCATAATTCCTTGTGTTTTTCCCTGGAAATACTATATCTGGTTTCGAAACGATTTCAGGAATCATTTTTACATCACTTATGCTATTGTCAGGGTTCGACAACAAATGCCTTATGTCATTATCTCTTAGAGCATGCTCAACATTTGACACCTGTTTCCCAATAATATTGCTCAAAAGTGCAGTCTCTTCTTCGCTTGCAATCAAGTACGGCAAATATTCTTCTTTATTCTCGCCTTTAGCTGCTTTGTCTATGAACTCGTTGATTTCCTCGATTGTCTTGCTGAATCTAATCACCCGCTTGCTCTTCGGTTCAGCCTTGGTTACAGTCCGGTTCTTATAGTCTCTCAGCAGTTTTTCCAAATCTTCTGCCGTGTTGAATGGAGTGTCACCGACTGCTCCGTTCTCGTCAAACCTTGTAGCCTGATATGCAGGGACACCTTCTCGACCTGCCTGCCGTCCTTCCCAATACAGCCGAGCTTTGGTGAATGGATGCACCACCATGTATCTGCCGTTGCCCGTGTCGATCTGGAAAGCATAGTTCTCGTCAAGAGCTTTCTGCAGGGATGCTATCCTCTGCCGTTCAATTCCGTTCTCGCTTTCAAGATAAGAATCTCTCTCATTTTCGGCGATCTCGAATATGCTCCTGGCATCATACTGTGGAATATCATACTCGCCAGGTTCGACTGTTCTTGAGAACCTGATCTGACCGTTCTCGTCCATGCCGAACTCGTATGAATCGGTCTCGTCTTCAGTCTCAGTAGTCCGTGAAGTGTCACTGCCAAAGCTGATCTGACCATACTCGTCTTCACCGTAGGTGTTCGTAGGCTCTGTCTCGACTGTTGTTTCTTCAGTGGTATCTTCGACCTCTGAAACAGTCTTGCCCTGGAATGCCGCATTCCGTCCTTCATACTCGCTGTTCAGCCAGTCATACTTTCCGCCGATGTTGAAAATGGTAGTAGCTTCTCTGTACTTCGGAGAGTTTGCCATTCTCTCGTCCATGGTGTAGTCCATTCTTGCTTGTACATCTCTAGCTTCCTGCTCGCCTGCGACTGCAGAATACAGATCGTTTAATATTTAGGTTAATTATGACACTTGAATTATTCGCACGTGTGATACCATTAAAAGAGAATTCCTAAGGAGGCTTTATATGGGCAGTGAGATTAATTGGAATCAGCTTAAGGTGGAGTATCTATCAAGCAATATTTCGCTTAGAAGACTCGCAGACAGCCATGGAATGAATCGCAGCACAGTCCTTTCATATGCAAGGAGACATCAGTGGAGAAAGGACAAGGTAAAAATGCACACAGCGGTAGATACAGCTATAGATCAAAGACTTGTTGATCTTCAGGTGGATGCAGCAGTGAGCAAGGTTGAAAAGATGGACAGGATGGTAGATGACTTGTTCGACAGAACCGCTCAGGCAATACTTGATTTAGATAAAAGATTCATCAATGGAGAAGTCGTATCTGTACCGATAAGTGCAAAGGATATTAGATCTCTGACATCTGCATTGAAGGATCTGGCAGAGATAACAGGATATATCAGTAGTGATGATTCAGATGACGGAGAGATGACCGGTGTAGTTATTCTCCCTGAAATAATGATTCCTCAAGAAGATGAGAGCATGTAAATATAACGTCACTTGACAGGCGACACAAGTGACCATTAGTAGACTTATAATATAGTTGAGATGTATTTAGTCGGTACGGTGTATCGGCATCTGTTGAAGTAAATGCCCACTGGAGGACAATACAATCTCAGTAGTTCTGACTTAAAGAAATCGTCTAGACTCGACTGGAAGACTAGAACTTTTCGATGAGCAGAACGCTTAAAGCCTGAACAAATCTTGCTGGAGAATTGGACTCCAGGGACCATTTGTTCAGGCTTCTATTTCCTCTAAACGAATTATCAGGGCCTATAAAAAAGGGAGAAGAAAATGTGACATAGATTTTGACATAGATTTTCCCGCAAAAACACGCCAAAGGGCATTAAAACTCATCAAAGGGGAAAGATGCCTGAAATAGTGAAAAACCCTTGCAAATCAAGCGTTTACAAGGGTTTTGCAATAGTCAGTTTTTATGTCATTTATCATACGGACCCTTTTACACAAGTAAAGGGGTCCTTTGTCATGCCTGATTTGTTTAAAAAATAGAATAATCGGTCTTGTATTGACTTTTTTAGTCAATGCCTATAAGATATATTTCAATATATATAGTTAGCAAGTGAACTCCTGTAGATAGATAAAATAAGTATAAGTCTATTTACAGCTATTTTTTACCCACTAAAGATCGATAAAGGAGAAGCGTAATGAGCAAAATACTGAAAGAATCTCTCACTTTTGACGACGTATTGCTGGTGCCTCAGCATTCGACCGTCGTGCCTGCAGATGTTTCCACCGTTACGAAGCTGTCTGATACCATCACTCTTAATGTGCCGCTTATGAGCGCCAGCATGGATACCGTTACCGAATCGGGATTGGCTATCGCACTGGCTCGCGAAGGCGGCATTGGTATTATCCACAAAAACATGTCCATAGAGGCACAGGCTGCTGAAGTTGACAAGGTAAAGAGAAATGAGCACGGCGTAATCACCGATCCGTTCTATCTCAGCAAGGATCACACGGTCGGAGATGCAGACGCTCTCATGGGCCATTACCGCATATCAGGTGTTCCGATCGTTGATGAGAACAAGGTCCTCATCGGTATCATCACCAACAGAGACATCAGATTCGAGACTGACATGACACGCCGCATTGAGGAGGTCATGACCAAGGAGAATCTTGTGACGGCAGCGCCGGGCATCTCTCTCGATGATGCAGAGCTGCTTTTGAAGAAACACAAGATCGAAAAGCTACCTCTTATCGATGAGAACGGAGTCCTTAAGGGCCTCATTACCATAAAGGATATTGAGAAGAGAGCCATCTACCCTAATTCAGCGAAAGACGCCAACGGCAGACTTCTCTGCGGAGCCGCAGTGGGTATCACAAACAATATGATGGAGAGAGCGACTGCTCTCGTGAATGCCGGAGTCGACCTGCTTAGCGTAGACACGGCCCACGGACACAGCCAGGGAGTTCTCGATGCTGTTAAGAAGCTCAAGGAAGCTTTCCCTGACATCACGCTCATGGCCGGAAACATAGCCACTGCCGAAGCATGTGAAGCTCTCATCAAGGCGGGAGCAGACATCGTCAAGGTCGGCATCGGTCCCGGTTCGATCTGCACGACACGTGTCGTTGCCGGTATCGGCGTGCCTCAGCTTACTGCCGTAATGGACTGCGCCGAGGTCGCTGAGAAGTATGGCATCCCAGTGATCGCCGACGGAGGAATCAAATTCTCCGGAGACATAACAAAGGCCATAGCAGCGGGAGCTGCAGCAGTAATGATCGGATCACTGTTTGCAGGAACCGAGGAGAGCCCGGGAGCTACAACGATCCTCCAGGGAAGGACTTTCAAGGTATACCGCGGAATGGGTTCCTCGTCTGCAATGGCAAACGGCTCAAATGACAGATACTTCCAGGACGGCAAGGCCAAGTTCGTTCCTGAAGGCGTTGAGGGCATGGTCCCTTACCGCGGACCTCTGAAGGATAACGTCTATCAGTTGGTGGGAGGTCTCAAGTCAGGAATGGGCTACTGCGGCACACCGACCATAAAGGATCTGAATCATAACGGCGTATTCGTAAGGATCACCAACGCCGGTCTCAGAGAGAGTCATCCTCATGACATCCTTGTTACAAAGGAAGAGAGCAACTACTCAGTAGGCGATTACAGCAAATAAACAATGTACATATTTCAGCCATCCTTCGGGATGGCTGTTTTTGTGAGTTTATCACTTGCAAAGACAGGGTGCCGTAGGTATACTTTTCCCTGTTGAATTTTGAATCACAGAGATAGGAGATATACGATGGAATATACAAGAAGAAATCAGGGCACATGCTCAAGACAGACGACTGTTGTTATCGAGGACGGAATCGTAAAGGATCTCAAAGTCCTTGGCGGCTGCAACGGAAACCTCAAGGGAATCATGTCACTTGTCAAGGGAATGAAGGCAGAAGATGTCATCGAAAGACTTAAGGGAACATCATGCGGACCTCGTCCGACATCCTGCCCAGATCAGATCGCACGTTGCATCGAGGAAGCACTCGCCGCAAACGCATAACAATAATAACAGCAAAGGAGTCACCAAAAGGTGACTCCTTTATTATTTGCCGTTTGTGGATAATACAGATCAGTACTGTCCCAGATCAGGCATGAAATCCGGAGCCGTCGGGCAGATGTAGCCATCCGGACAGGATTTTGCGTATTCGGCCTTAGCGGCTTCAATTATTGAAGGATCCTCGATAGCCTTGAGCGCCGTGAGCGCCATGGATTTGGCAGCAAAGATCACGCCCTTGTGGGCATAGCTCGTCGCACCCTGGCCGGTCATCTGCCAGGAATGACCCGGAGTGCCGACCACGACTGTGGCGCAATGGCACTGAACGGTAGGAACGCAGTAGGAAACATCGCCGACGTCCGTTGAACCAGGGCTGTGGAAATCAGGCCTGTGAACATATGGCTCGACCAGGTCATCGATGTATACGTCATCGTAATGCGACACATCGATGCCGTTTTTGTCAGCAAGCTTCTGCCTTGCATCGGCAAGATCCTTTTCGGGAACAGTCAGAGCGTAAGCCTTTGCAAGGGCCTTTTCCTCGTCGGTGTACGTCGGAACGCCTATCTCGAGCATGCTTGCTCTCATTATGTCGCCGAGGACCTTGTTCGGAATGTAGTCTGCAAGTCCGTCCATGCGGATTATCTCTACTGTAGTGCCCGTGATCAGGGCAGCACCCCTGGCAATGTCATCGACACGGTCCCGGATCTCGAGAGCCTGCTTTACCTTTGGAGCTCTTACAAAATAGTATGTGCATGCATAATCCTGGACGACGTTCGGTGCAGTACCGCCTGCATTGAGATATGAATAATGGACTCTTGCCTCAGGGATAATGTGCTCACGCAGGTAGTTTACGCCGACATTCATTATCTCGCAGGCATCGAGCGCACTTCTTCCGAGATGAGGAACTGCGGCAGCATGACTTGCGATGCCATGGAACTTGTACTTTATGGAAAGACATGCAAGGGAAGAGTCTCCGACGACTTCGTTGGCCGAGCCCGGATGCCAGGTGATGCAGATATCCATATCGTTGAAATATCCGTCACGGGCCATGAAGACCTTGCCGCTTCCGTTCTCTTCGGCTGGGCAGCCGAAGAAATAGATCTGAGCGTCCACTCCGTTTTCCTCACAGTACTTCTTCAGTCCGATCGAAGCAGCGAGGGATCCGGCGCCAAGGCTGTTATGTCCGCATCCGTGACCCGGTTCCGTCATTGAATGACCATCCGACGGCATCTTCTCCGGAACACCGCATTTCTGGTTAAGGGCATCAAGCGCGTCATACTCTGCCAGGAAGCCGATCTTCGGCCCCTTTGTGCCCCATTTGCAGTAGAATGCCGTGGGTATGCCGGCTATTCCTGATTCTGTTGTAAAACCAAAGCTCTCTGCGACCCTTATGAGGGCGGCGGCAGACTTGGTCTCCTGGAAATACACCTCCGCATATTCCCAGATCTCATCATTGACATCGTTTATCACATTCTCGATGTCATCGATGGCCTTGAAAAGCTTTGTATTATCGATCATCGTATTTCTCCTTTTCTTTTTTTTGATATTTGATCCTATTCATCATCGCTGAGCTGCTTGAGTTCATATATGATCTCATCGACTCTTTCCGGTTTCTCATTGGAGAAGTTCCTAAGCCCCCTGATAGGATTGTGATCCATCATCGCTGTCGCGGCTTCGATTCCGAATGAAAGGATGCCGCTGGCCTTCTGACCCATGAGATTGTCAATGGTATACTGTCTTGTCCTCTCATCCCTGAGAAGCTCTCCGAATGTCGTGTTCTGCGTGATATGGAGCGGTATCGACTGACCAAGATCGAGGTATATCGTCTTTTCCAGCCTTATATCTCTCGAGGACGATCCGATCATTATGCTGTATTCTGCTGTCGGGACCATCCAGTTTCCTATCTTTTCTTCATAGTAGCTGAATGAGCGTTCATCAAGAAGAAACTCCACTGTCTTTTCTTCTCCTGCTTCCAGACTGACCTTTTCAAAGCCTTTCAGCTCCCTTACAGGCCTGTCGGCTCTGCCCGCCTTGTCGGACACATCTCCCACATAGAGCTGTACGACTTCCTTGCCCGCTACAGCACCGGTATTTTTCACCTTCAGAGATACTCTGACCAGAGCATTCCGGTCTTCGACAGTATCCACCTGAAGATCAGAATAATCAAAGGTCGTGTAGCTGAGTCCGAATCCAAACGGGAACCTGACAGCCATCTTTTTCTTGTCATAGTATCTGTATCCCACATAGATGTCTTCGGCGTAATAAACGTCATAGCCGTTTCCCGGGAAGTTCAGAAAAGAAGGATTGTCCTCCAGCTTGAACGGGACCGATTCGGCGAGTTTTCCGCTTGGGTTGACCTTGCCGTAAAGGATATTGGCAATGGCTTTTCCTGAAGCCTCTCCTCCGAGATATGCCTCGAGGATGCCGTCGACATCATCGGCCCACGGCATTTCGACAGCTGCGCCGTTCTGCATCACGACCACGGTCGGGATGCCTGCATTCTTGAGTGAGAAGATGAGTTCAAGCTGATTCGCGGGCATCTTCATATGCTTTCTGTCATATCCTTCGGACTCATAGTTGTCAGGAAGTCCTGCGATGACTACGGCGACATCGCAGGAAGCAGCAACTGCCAGAGCGTCATTGAGAATTGCTTCGTCGACCGCATCATTGTCTATCTCGAAGCCCTTGGCATACTCAATGCTTCCCAGAGACTTCATACAGTCAAGTATTGAATCGACTTTGTAGGTGTTTATGAATGCGCTTCCGCCGCCCTGGATCCTTGGTCTGACCGCAAATTCTCCAAGAAGAGCGACCTTCGCATCCTTTTTCAACGGAAGGATCCGGCCTTCATTCTTCAGCAGCACCATGGAACCTTCTGCGATCCTGGCGGCTGTCTCATGGTCTTTCTCAAAGTCAACACTCAGGTCTTTCTTGCCTTCGCTGCATTTTCTGGAAAGGTCGATGACCCTGTCGACAGCCGTGTCAAGCTCTTCCATGGTAAGGGATCCGTCGGCAAGGGCCTTTTTGATGAAATCCTTGTTGGCGATATTGTTTCCGGGCATCTCAAGATCGAGACCGGCCTTAAGCGCTCTATCACGGTAATTGACTGCGCCCCAGTCGCTTATGACAGCACCTTCAAAGCCCCATTCGTCCCTTAGTACGTCTGTAAGGAGCCATTTGTTTTCAGATGCATGGATCCCGTTTATCTTGTTGTATGAGCACATGAGCGTATACGGCTGGCTCTTCTTTACGGCAGTCTCAAAACCTGCCAGATATATCTCTCTGAGAGCTCTCTCGCTGATTTTGGCATCATATGACATCCTTCTGTATTCCTGGCTGTTTGCCGCGTAGTGCTTCAGTGAAGTTCCGACACTGTTGGACTGGACTCCGTTAATATAGCTTGCGGCAAGTTCACCCGTGAGGTACGGGTCCTCTGAAAGATATTCAAAGTTTCTCCCGCACAGCGGACTCCTCTTTATGTTAATCGCAGGACCGAGGATCATGCCGACATCATAACTCAGGCATTCCTTTCCTATGGTGTCTCCCGTTTCTCTGAGAAGGTCTCTGTCGAATGAACAGGCTGTAAGACAGCCGGAAGGGAAGGCAACGGAGATATATGTCTTGTTGCTTGCTTCGTCCACCTTTCTTAAACCGATAGGACCGTCTGTCATCATGATCCCCTGGATACCGAGCCTGTCGACGGTATATGTATGCCATGCACCGTCTCCGGTCACCATTCGTATCTTTTCCTCCAATGTGAGTGAGGAAACGATTTCCGGATACTTCATCTCTTAACTCCTTTGTTTTCAGTGTCTGTATATCAAGATTGTAGCAAAAAGGACAAAACCCTTCAACAAAAAGAGAGCGCATTTCGCGCTCTCAGTATCCGGAATCAGCCGTAAATGTATATGTTTACAGGTATCTTTCCGTTCAGATAGCTTTCCAGGTAGGTCTCATAGAACAGATCAACTCCTATGATGCCTTCCATTACGGCGGTTCCGGTGTCTGTGGCAACCGCCCACCCGTAGGTGAACCTTCCGTCGGTGGATACGATGTACATCTTTGTTCCGTACGGGATTATGTTTGGATTTACGGCGCAGGAGCCGTAGAACAGGCCTATTCCCGAGGATCCTCTGCCTCTTGCAGAGTAGTAACCCGTTGCACCGACATTGCTGATGACTCTAGTGTATCCGGTTGGGACTCCGTTGCTCACGGTCACTCCCGGAGGACCTGAAAGAGGAGAGACAGGCTGGTCGCCGTACGCAAGAACGAGCCGGTCAACAGGTTCCTTTTCGACTTCGATCTTGCTGACCAGAGCCAATACCTTTTCGCCGTCAACATATCTTTCCCTGTAGGTGACAAGGTTTGAACCGTTGCTTCCCTCCTGAAGGGTATATGTCCTGCCCTTTCTCCTGTAAAGGAGGCTGGAATACTTGTAATTGGTCTTATACGGGACAGTTTCCCTGTACTGGGTGTCCTTGTATTCAACGCGGTATACCCTTACGGAATCACCGTCTTTTAGGATCGAATTCAGGGATGGACTGGTAAAATCGTTGTCATCAAGTTCGATCCCGGCTACGGCAAGGGCGTCAGATACGGTTCCCTGTGAAAAAACTGCATCGATGGTATTGCCATCGCTTGTCACAGGTACTTTGAAGCTGTCGATGACAGTCATGTCGCGTATGTTGCCCTTGAACTGAGTGGTCACCAGTCTTGAGCCCTCACCGACGGATTCACCAAGGATATCAAGCACTTTGTCGTAATTCTTTACAGTAGTCAGCACCGACTTGGTGACATCCCCGTAGTTGAATCTGAATATGTTTGACGACAGGCCGATGAATGCAGACAGTGCTACTATCACTGCAAGCGCAGCAGATACAAACACTATCCTCGGAAGGCTGTCATATATCCTGTCCAGCAACGTCAGACTGTCAGTGTTCAGATGACTTGGAGGCACTTCCCGGGTCATATTGCCGGAAGGCCTCTGGGTGTTATTATCCATGATCCTCCTAAAACAAAAGTGGATTGCTGAATTTGAATGATATCATAATCCGGCCGTATAGTCAAAAATCTGACAGAACGGTCACTCCATCCTCAGCTCAATTTCAACATCATTTCCAGAGAGGAGACTGATGATCTTCTCTTCGGGGATATCCAGTCTCCCGAGCCTTGTGTATGCCCAGGAATTCGAACCGTAGAAGATTACGATCCTGTCCCCGGAATAGAGAACGATATCTCCGGGCGCAGTGGTGGTCTGAAGATCATTCCTCGATATGGAAGAACCTATCCGTCCGACCTGTTCAAAGCCTCCGTATTTGGACATCTTTACGGTAAGTGTGGTCGATGCAAGCTCTTTAAGCTCATTCACCGATTCGTTCTCTTCCCAGATGACGGGAACGGATTCGCCGTCGATATACAGGTTCATTGAAAGAATGGCACTGTCCGGTTCTTCCGATGCTTCTTTCTCAGACGACACGTCGGGCATAGGGTCTTCATAAGAATCGTTATCTGTTGTGCGTCGTGCAGAACATGACATTAACAGCAGGCAGCACAGAGCCAGTATCAGAACAGGAAACAGTAATCTCTTATCAGATGCCATATTCGATATGCTTTATTTTTCCGCCCTCGACATATACTCTCGGGACTCTCTTTGATACGTTGCACATCAGCTCGTGCTCTATTGTGAGCGCCCTGTGGGCGACATTGGTGTAGCTGCACTCTCCGTCTCCGCCGATAACGGTCACTTCATCTCCTATGTTTATGTCTCCGCCCGTGATATCCACCATCATCTGATCCATGCAGATGTTTCCCGTGACAGGGTAGTAGCTGCCGTTGATCAGCACGGTATGACCGGTTTTTGAGAGAAGCCTGATCACGCCGTCCGCATAGCCGGCGCATACTGTTGCGATCTTAGTATCCTTTTCGGCACGGTAGTTCATGCCGTATCCGACATACTGTCCGGCCTTGATGGTCTTGATGTGAGTCACGATCGCCTTGAGGGAGATGGTCGGCTTGAGTCCCGGAAGGATGACCTCGTCGGAAGGCTGCCGTCCGTAGAGTATGATGCCCGCTCTCATGGCGGTGAAATCGCCCTTGAGTTTCCTTGTTATGCCCGCGGAATTCTGAGCGTGGAGTATTTTCAGGCTGAAGCCCCGCTTCTCCATCATCTCGGCGCATTCATTGAACAGGTCGATCCGCTGCCGTGTGTATGCCAGTTCCTTTTCACCGAGACTGTCCGCAGCAGGGAAATGGGTGAACATTCCGCTGATATTGAGATTGGTAAGATTCAGCAGCTTTCTGATATCTGAGAAGGATTCTTCCTTGTTTCCGACAAGATCAAATCCGAGCCTGCCCATTCCGGTATCGAGCTTTACATGGCAGTCAACGGGGTAAAGGGCGGCATCGTTCAGCCTGGTCGCATAGTCAAGGCTTATGAGGACCTGTGTGAGATTGTTCCTGAAAAGCTCGTCGGCCTTTGAAGGATCGGTGTAACCGAGGATGAGTATGGGCTTGGTGATACCGTTCTTCCTCAGCTCCATTGCTTCGTCAAAGGATGAAACGCAGAACCCGTAGGTGTCCAGATCCGAATATACCTTTGCCATGTACTTTGCTCCGTGTCCGTAGGCGTTTGCCTTGACCACCGTGTAGAATGGCTTGTCGGATATCTCCTTTATGAGCTCGTAGTTGTTCTTTACGGCGTCGAGATCGATCTCCCGCCAGCAGTGTTTTTCCTTAAGTTCCATAGCATACTCCTTTATTTATCCTTCGGGCCCCAGCCGTCAAGGTCTCTTTTCTGAAAAGCATTCAGGTGTTTCTTCCTGAAGGAAGGATCCTTCCTGCATCTGTCTATTACATACTGTTTCATCGTTTCTCTGTTGGTCTCGCCGTCCATAGGGCATCCTGAGGAAACGGTGGGAAGACTGATCTCATGAGCGGCCCTGATCACGTCCTTTTCCTCCGCAAGGACCAGGGGCCTGATCATAGTGATATCCTTCCTTGACAGATAGGTGACAGGAGAGAACGTGCCGATCCTGCCCTCGTTCCAGAGATTCATGTAGAACGTCTCTATCGCGTCATCCAGGTGGTGGCCCAGTGCGATGAGATTGCAGCCGTTAGCCAGGGCAGTATCATGCAGTGCGCCTCTTCGCATCTTCCGGCAAAGGCTGCAGGGATTGCTCTCATGCCTTTCCTCGAAGATGATGGGTCCTATATCCGTGATCCTGATCACGTGTTCGATCCCCTTCTCTTTGAACAGGTCACTGATGGGCGAATAGTCTCTCGGCGAGCCGGTGAACTGTGCGTCTAGGGTTATGGCAACAAGTGAATAATCTATGCCCATGTATTCCTTCAGGTCATTGAGGGCAAGAGCCAGGATAACGCTGTCTTTTCCGCCGGAAACACCTACGGCGACTCTGTCTCCGTCATGGATCATGTCATATTCAGTTACGGCCTTTCTCACAAGGCCGCACAGTCTCTGATAGTACTTTTTCATTGATTCTACTCCGCCATATATTTAAATAAGTATATTCTTTTTAGCCTGTCAAGACAAGACAGGAGGGCTGTTTTTGTAAATTGACTATTGAGAAATACAGAGAAAACAAGAGAAAAACAGCAGAAAACGAGAGATAAGCTCTAAATAATTAAAAAAGCATGCGATTTTTGTTGACTTTTATCCCTGCGGATAATATAATTCTATTCGCACCCCAAAAGGGTCTTTAATTTTTGTAGAAGATACACGATATATTATATGGAGGCAACTATGAGCACATATCTACAGAAACCACTTACAGTTGAGCGCAAATGGTATGTTATAGATGCCGCAGGAAAGCCAATGGGACGCGTAGCTGTCAAGGCTGCCGATCTCCTCAGAGGCAAGGGAAAGGTTACTTTCACACCTAATGTTGACTGCGGTGACTACGTAATCATAATCAACAGCGATAAGGCTGTACTTACCGGACACAAGCTGGACAAGAAGTTCCACTACCACCACACAGGCTGGATCGGCGGAATGAAGAAGGTCAACTACCGCACACTGATGGCTAAGAGAAGTGACTTCGCCATGACAGAAGCTGTCAGAGGCATGCTGCCACACAACTCTCTCGGTGCACAGGCACTCACAAGACTCAGAGTCTACAAGACAGCTGAGCACGCAAATGCCGCACAGAAGCCGGAAGCAGTAGAGCTGTAATTGTTAGGAGGATATAAGGATGTACGAGACAAAAGCATATTTTTACGGCACAGGACGTCGTAAGTCTTCCGTAGCAAGAGTTAGAGTTTACAGCGGTAACGGAAGCATCACCATCAACGGCAGGGACATCGACGATTACTTCGGACTTGAGACACTCAAGCTGATCGCCCGTCAGCCACTGAACCTCACAGATACACTTGACAAGTTTGACATCGTTGTAAACGTTGTCGGCGGCGGCGTATCCGGACAGGCTGGTGCTATCAGACACGGAATCTCAAGAGCACTTCTCCAGTATGACGAGAACCTTCGTCCTGCACTTAAGAAGGCAGGATTCCTCACGAGAGACCCTCGTATGAAGGAAAGAAAGAAGTACGGTCTCAAGGCTGCAAGAAGAGCACCACAGTTCTCAAAGAGATAATCACTGTACATATTACCCCGAAAACCCGACGGTTTCCGGGGTTTTTGTTTTTCGCGGAATAAGCCGACCGGGCGCGGTAAAGCAAAGGATTCAAACATGGGACAACAGTAAATGTTAAGTTTGCTTGGTGGATAAAACCTTATGCATAAACTAGACTTTGTGTTAAGATTAATTGCAAAGGTGGGACAAGTATGAGAAAGCATTACTTGGACAACATCCGCTGATAGTTGTGTGATATACCTTTCTCAAATAAACAGGATGACAAATCGAAAATAGAGGAGAACAAGATATGGAAAAACTAATTACAATATATAATAC
>CAZDOS010000040.1:0-2116 GCA_964507095.1 uncultured Oscillospiraceae bacterium
GTGGTGATAGCACCTCCGTACGATCCGGAGCTTCAGTTCGTGAACTTTACCTTCATAAAGACAGGCAGGTTTACGGTCGCTCTGGTCGGAACGACCAGCAGAGGCGAAGTCGCAACGAGAGTCATAAGGCTGTCGGGAGAGATCAAAGAGGAAGAGCTCAGTCAGATGGCCAGTGTGCTCAATCAGAAACTGACCTTCAGATGCTACTCGGATATCGACCAGGCATATTTCACACAGCTTTCCAATCGGCTCGGAAAGGAAAGCGAGGCCTACAGGGAACTGTTGAAGGGAACGCTCTCTCTCATAGAGGAGGCTTCCAACAAGCCGGTCTTCGTCTACGGACAGGAAAATCTGGTATCAAGAGACATGTTCGGAGGCGGGATCGCGAACGTCCTCAAGCTCCTGGCAAACACCAGCGAGCTGAAGAAACTGGTGACCCCGAGGTTTGACGGGATCTCAGTCGTATTCGGAGATGAGATCGGCATCATGGGCATGGACAGCCTGTGCATCATATCCACAAGATATCATGCGGGCAACTCCCTCAACGGAGCAGTTGCGGTCGTCTGTCCGAGGACGGTGGATTACAAGAGGATGTTCCTTGCCGTTGATTATTTCGCAAAACTGCTCACGCAGTCGATAACGGGAATTGAAGGAGAAAGGTAATGGATGAAAAGGAAAAGATGAACCGGGAAGAAGAGATGAAGCCCGAGGACCTGACTCCTGAAGCTGCGGCGGATGAGCGGGAAGGCGAAGAGATTGAGATAGAAGCTACTGTTGAGGATATAGAGACTCTGCAGAACCAGCTGATAGACACACAGTCAAGGCTGGAAAAAGCGGTCAAGGACCTGGATGATACCAAGAACGTATTCCAGAGGACGCTTGCGGAGTATGACAACTTCAGAAAGAGGACAGCCAAGGAGAAGGCGGAGACCTTCAACAACGGCGTGATCAGTGCGGTGAATGCGATAATACCGGTGATCGACACGCTGGAGATGGCACTGAATGCCCCGACAGAGGATGAGAATTACAAGAAAGGCATTGAGATGACGCTGACGAGCGCTCAAAACGCGCTGAAGAAGCTGGGCGTCGAGGAGATAGAAGCCCTGGACAAGCCTTTCGATCCGAACATACATTCGGCGGTCATGCAGTCCGAGAAGGAAGGCGTGGAGCCGGGAATAGTGATCCGGCAGTTCCAGAAGGGCTACAGGATGGGCGACAGGGTCATAAGGCCTGCAGCCGTGACCGTCAGCTGTTAGTTTTGGCAACAGGGTGCGATGCACCTTTGCACTTATATTTAAAAATCAGGTTACAACACATACATAAAGGAGAGAATGAACAATGGGAAAGATCATAGGAATCGACTTGGGAACCACAAACTCATGCGTAGCAGTCATGGAAGGCGGCGAACCAGTCGTTATAGCAAACCCTGAAGGAGCAAGGACGACACCTTCAGTAGTTGGTTTTTCAAAGCAGGGTGAGAGACTGATCGGTCAGGTCGCAAAGCGTCAGGCCATCACCAACCCTGAAGGAACCGTATCATCCATCAAGAGAGAGATGGGCACCAATTACAGAGTCACGATAGACGGAAAGACATATACTCCTCAGGAGATATCCGCAATGATCCTCGCAAAGCTGAAGAGCGATGCCGAGAATTATCTCGGAGAGAAGGTCACGGAGGCCGTCATCACGGTTCCTGCATACTTCAATGACGCACAGCGTCAGGCGACGAAGGATGCCGGCAAGATAGCAGGTCTTGACGTAAAGAGGATCATCAACGAGCCTACAGCCGCAGCTCTTGCATACGGCGTCGACAAGGAACAGGATCAGAAGATCATGGTCTACGACCTGGGCGGCGGCACATTCGATGTTTCCATCATCGAGATGGGCGACGGCGTTCAGGAAGTTCTCGCAACAGCCGGCAACAACAGGCTGGGCGGCGATGACTTCGATAACAGGATCATCAATTGGATGGCCGATGAGTTCAAGAAGGACAACGGAATCGACCTGAGAAATGACAAGATGGCAATGCAGAGACTTAAGGAAGCTGCAGAGAAGGCAAAGATCGAGCTGTCAGGCGTAATGCAGGCGCCGCAATTGGGGCAGAGATCCTTGATTT
>CAZDOS010000040.1:2126-4931 GCA_964507095.1 uncultured Oscillospiraceae bacterium
GCAGTCAGCCATCAACCTTCCGTTCATCACTGTTGACCGGACCGGTCCTAAGCACCTTGACATGACACTTACAAGAGCCAAGTTCGACGAGCTGACAGCTGACCTGGTCGAGGCGACCATGGGTCCTGTACGTCAGGCTCTGGCAGACTCAGGCCTTTCACCGAGCGATCTGAACAAGGTCCTTCTGGTCGGCGGTTCGACAAGGATCCCTGCCGTTCAGGAAGCCGTAAAGAAGTACATGGGCAAGGAGCCATTCAAGGGCATCAACCCTGATGAGTGTGTTGCTCTCGGCGCAGCCATCCAGGGCGGCGTTCTCGGCGGAGACGTCAAGGGCATCCTCCTTCTCGATGTAACGCCTCTTTCACTGGGCATCGAGACATACGGCGGCGTATTCACCAAGATCATTGAAAGGAATACCACAATTCCTACAAAGAAGAGCCAGATCTTCTCAACAGCCACGGACAACCAGCCTTCAGTACAGGTCAATGTTCTCCAGGGCGAGCGTGAGATGGCAAGAGACAACAAGAGCCTCGGCATCTTCAATCTCGACGGAATCGCTCCGGCACCGAGAGGCATCCCTCAGATCGAGGTCACATTCGATATAGACGCCAACGGCATCGTTTCCGTATCGGCTCAGGACAAGGGCACAGGCAAGCAGCAGCAGATCACCATCACATCTTCATCCAACATGTCCAAGGAAGACATCGACAAGGCAGTCCGTGAAGCCGAGCAGTATGCAGAGGAAGACAGAAAGCGCCGTGAAGAGGTCGAGACCAGGAACCAGGCTGACACCATGGTATATCAGACAGAGAAGATGATCAAGGACATGGATGCCCAGCTGACCGATTCCGAGAAGACGGATCTGACAGCAAAGAAGGAAGCCGTACGCTCGGCTCTCAACGGCTCATCGATCGATGACATCAAGGCAAAGATGAACGAGCTTGAGTCGGCTCTCCATGCAGTTTCACAGAGAGTTTACTCACAGGCTCAGCAGGGCGGCGCACAGGCAGGCGGCGCTGATTACGGCCAGCAGAACTACGGCGGACGGAACTACGGTTCATCCGCGGGTAACGACGACAATGTAGTTGACGCTGACTTCAAGGATGTCGACTAAGAAATAGTTTTAAAAGATACGGGAAAGGCGGGCAGATGTCCGCCTTGGCCCGGTACCGGGGATGAACGGCAGAAATATCCCAAATAGAGAAGGAATGAGGAAGATCAAGTGGCAGCAGAAGAAAAAAGAGATTATTATGAGGTCCTTGGCGTGGACAAAAGCGCGACGGATGCTCAGATAAAGGCTGCGTACCGAAAACTGGCAAAGAAGTATCACCCGGACCTGAATCCGGGCGATGCGGAAGCGGAGAAGAAGTTCAAGGAAGCCAACGAGGCTTATGAGATACTGTCCGATCCGGAAAAGAAGCAGCGCTATGATGCGTACGGACATGCAGGCGTGGATCCGAACTACGGCGCAGGCGGCGGATTTGACGGATTCGGCGGATTCGGTGCCGAAGGCTTCGACATAAATGACATTTTCGGCTCCTTCTTTGGCGGCGGATTCGGTTCATCCCAGAGAAGAGCAAATCCGAACGCCCCCAGGAGAGGCGGCGACGTAAGAGCCAATGTCACCATTTCGTTCATGGAGGCAGCACAGGGCACGACCAAGACGGTGACGTTCTCAAGGAACGAGACCTGTCCGGAATGCCACGGTTCCTGCTGCAAGCCGGGAACTAGCGCGACCACCTGTCCTGACTGCCACGGAACGGGCTATGTCACACAGCAGCAGCGCACTCCGTTCGGAGTGATGCAGAACACTGCTCCGTGCCCGAGATGTCAGGGAAAGGGAAGGATCATTTCCGATCCTTGCAAGAGATGCAGAGGAACAGGCTTTGTCGCCACCACGGTCAAGAAGGAAGTCGCGATACCGGCCGGTATCGACGACGACCAGAGCCTTGCACTCAGGGGACAGGGCCATGCCGGAACGAACGGCGGACCGTCCGGCGACGTGATAGTCGTCGTAACGGTAAAGCCGGATCCGGTCCTGCAGAGAAGAGATTACGATGTTTTCGTGACCGTTCCTATCACCTATTCCCAGGCTGTATTCGGAGCGGACATAGTGGTCCCTACAGTGGACGGAAAGGTTCAGTACAACATTCCTGAAGGCACGCAGAGCGGAACAAGATTCCGTCTAAGGAGCAAGGGCATAAAGTATCTCAACGGAAGAGGCAGAGGCGATGAATATGTCACGGTCTCCGTGGAGATACCGAAGAAACTGAACCGCGAGCAGAAAAAGGCTCTGGAGAATTTCGAGTCCACGCTGAAGGATGACAACTATGAGCAGAGAAAAGGCTTCTTCAAGAAACTGAAGGACCTTTTCGAGTGATAAAGGAACATTTTTCCTTTGAAATCATTAAATTTGGCAAAGTGAAAATTTAATGACATTTTTCAATTGCAATAGACTACCTTAAAAAAAGGTGTTATAATGAGCGCAAAGGGACGGATCCTTCGTTTTAAGGATCCAATATCGAAAAAGGAGAGTAAAAATGGGACTTTTTGACAAGTTTAAGAAGAAGACTGAAGAAGCAAAGACTGAAGTCACTGAGACAAAGACAGCCGCCGCAGCAGCAGCAAACGAAGCGCTGAAGAAGGCTGAAGAGCTCAAGAAGAAGCGGGCAGAGGCCGCAGCAGCTGAGGAAGCCAAGCTGAAGGCAGAGGCAGAGAAGGCAGCCGCCGAAGCAAAGAAGGTCGAAGACCTCGCCAAGGAAGTCATCCGGGGCAAGTGGGGCAACGGTCAGGAGAGAAAAGACA
>CAZDOS010000040.1:5031-16714 GCA_964507095.1 uncultured Oscillospiraceae bacterium
CTCGCCAAGGAAGTCATCCGGGGCAAGTGGGGCAACGGTCAGGAGAGAAAAGACAGACTGGCAGCAGCAGGCTATGACTATGCTAAGATCCAGGCAAAGGTCAACGAGCTTCTGAAGTAATTTCCGACAGTCCGAAACAGACTAGAGAACGATTTGCAGTACGGCTTCTTGTCGTACTGCATTTTTTCTCAGAAAACTGATATATTTGTCAAATGTCTTGAAGGTTACCATTAAATAATATTAAAATATATAGATAGAACAAAAACAGACAGGAGAGTAGATTATGAAGATCACATACTGGTCGGATTATGCATGCCCGTGGTGCTACATTGGAGTGTCACGGCTTAAGAATGCCATAAAGGAACTGGGCGTGGAAAGCCTGGTCACCCTGAAGATGAGGGCTTACCAGCTTGATCCGGGAGCTCCCCTCAAGGCAGAGAGCGACAATATCACAAAGGCCGCGGCAAGATTCGGCGTCTCAAAGGAAGAGGCTATGGCAAAGATGCGGCAGATGTTCGACATGGCCAAGGCCAACGGAATAGAATTCAACTACGCAACAGCAAGGAACACCAACACCTTCGACGCTCACAGGCTCACGAAGCTTGCCGAGAGCAAAGGTGACGAGAAGCTGCTGAATGCAATGATAGACAGACTGTACAAGGCATATTTCACGGACAACCTTGAGCTTGCGGACCATGAGACCCTTGTCGCCCTCGCAAAGGAAGCGGGACTTGACGAGACAGAGGTCAGAGAGATGCTCGCCGGCGACAAATACGGCGATCTCGTGCTGGGAGACGAAAGACAGTCCGCTCTCTTCGGAGTGAGAGGAGTGCCGTTCTTCCTCGCCGGAATGTACAACATACCGGGATGTATCGACAAGGACACCTGGATCAAGGTGCTGATGGAAGTGCTTCAGGCAAGCGGCGAGCTGGATACGATGTCCGGAATGGCCTGCGGTCCTGACGGCTGCGATTTCTAAAGGGACAGACAGATGGGATTGGCAGATATCTTCAGAAAAAAGACCGGCGTATCCTTTGAGGCCGTGGACAGCCCTGACAAGGCCCGGCTCATGAACCGGGAAGGAGTGCTCGAAAGGATGTATCTGATGCCGCTGGAGTTCGGCGGAGAGGATTCGGCAAGGAATTATGTGCTCGTTCCGCGGGGAGTGAACGCGCTTAAGGAAGAGATAGACGGCATGATAGCAGATCTTGTCGAGCAGGGCGAGATAACAGGCTACAAGGCGTCTCTTGAATACAAGGGAAAGAGCGTGGTCCCCAGCAAGGTGATCATACACGCGACAAAGGAAGGCAAGGAGAGGTTCACCGAGACCATAAACATCTGGTGAATTTAGACAGGAACAGAAAATGGAAACAGCTATCTTTTATTATTCGAACCATCACGGTAACACCAAGAAAGTACTGGACGCCATAAGGGAAAGGTATCCGGTCCAACTGTATAATGTCGAAGGCAAGGAAAGCATGGATCTATCCAGGTTTTCCAGGATCGGTTTTGCTTCGGGCGTTTACTACGGAGGAGCATCAAAGGAACTTATCAAGTTCATGGAGAACAACCTTCCGGAAGGAAAGGACGTCTTCTTCATTCTTACGGGAGGCAGCCCCAAGGACAGCAACTTCTCCTCCATGAGAGGTGTAGCCAGGAAGAAGGGCTGCAGAGAGATAGGCAACTATATGTGCAAGGGCTACGACACATTCGGACCTTTTGCTCTGGTGGGCGGAATAGCCAAGGAGCATCCTACTCAGGAAGATCTTGACAACGCGGTAAGGTTCTACGGCGGTCTGATCGGCCACAATCCCGACCTGAGGTGATATCTGGCATGGGAGACCGGAAAAAGAAAGAAGAGGCCAGGCAGCTTACTCCACGGGAAGCGGCAAGAAAGGAAAAGTTCGACCGGCTCTGCCGGAAGATGGAACGGGAAGGCTGGCAGAGGAAGGATCTGACAGTGGGTCTTGTCTTTGCCAACGTCATGGCGATCGTGCTTTCGATTCCATTCTTTGCGGTATTCATCGGCGCTTTTTTGAAGCTGAATATGGACAGAGGGATCGATCTGGGGAAAGGTCCGGGCGTATTCGGCCTCATAGGCATAGCCTACCTGGTGTCGATAGTCGTGCATGAACTGATTCACGGCATCACATGGTCGCTGTTTGCACCGAAGAGATGGAAGAGCATTTCGTTCGGCTTCATAGTTCAGTATCTGACCCCGTACTGCACATGCGACGATCCTCTCAGGAAGGGACCGTATATATGCGGAGCTCTGGCTCCTTTGGTCGTGCTCGGCATAATACCTTCAGTGATAAGCCTTTTCAACGGAAGCATGCCGCTTCTTGCGTACGGGCTGCTGATGATAATGTCAGCAGGCGGGGACATGACCATAGTGCTTAATATATTGAAGAACGCTTCCAAGTCGAAGGAAGTGCTGTACATAGACCATCCTTATCAGGCTGGCGGAGTAATGTTTGAGAGAGATTGAGATGACATATCGGGAAATGACGGAAAGCATCAGGGATTATGACTTTTCCGACGGATTCGTCCTTGCGGAGAAGATACTCACATCGCCTCTGTGCGACCTTAGCATGGCGCTGAAGATATTCTATCTTGCAAACGGATACGAATTCCTTCAGGATCCGACGGGACATGCCGGCGGAGATGCCAGATGGCTGTTCTTCATGAGCACGCTCAAGAAGGACATAGAATCGGGTGCATTCAAGAATGAAGGAAGACCTTTCAAGATCCCGCTGACTAGGAATCAGAAGGCGGGACTCAGAAAGATGAGGATCAGGGATATATTCCTGACGGACATCGGACAGAAATAACGCAGTATACCAAGGAGCCGCAGACAAAATGCAGTGGACAGACATCAAGATAATAGCAGACAGGAAATACGAGGACGTATTTGATTACGTATCCGCAGAGATCTGCCCGATGGGCATCCAGATAGAGGATTACAGCAATCTGGAGGAGGATGTGGAAAACATCGCCCATGTGGATCTCATAGAGGACTACCTCCTCAAGAAGGACAAGAATACGATTATCGTCCATCATTACATATCCCCTGAGCTGGATGCGCAGGATCTGAGGCTGAAGCTGGAGAACAGGCTCAGCGAGGAGGGCGTGGAGTTCAGGTGCGAGACCGAGTATGTCGAACAGGAGGACTGGGAGACAGGCTGGAAAAAGTACTACCATGCCATGGACATAGGAGACCGCCTGGCCATCTGCCCGTCATGGGAAGAGTATGAGACGGACAGGAAGGTCATCAGGCTCGACCCGGGCATGGCCTTCGGCACCGGCACGCATGAAACTACCTACCTTTGCCTTGAAGTCCTGGACAGGACCATCAAGGGAGGGGAAAGGGTACTGGACGTCGGGACCGGCAGCGGAATACTGGCCATAGCCGCTATACTGCTTGGAGCCGATTCGGCTGAGGGTGTCGACATCGACGCTACCGCGGTCAAGGTGGCGGCTGAAAACGCTGCTTTGAACCATGTCGAGGACAGGTTCACAGTCAAGATCGGCGATCTTGCCGACAAGGCAACAGGAAAGTACGACGTCATCGTTGCAAACATCGTAGCCAATGCGGTCATGATGCTTTCAAAGACCATCCCGCAGTTCCTCAGGAAGGGCGGCACCTACATCACCTCCGGCATTATCGACACCAGGAAAGATGAGGTCGTAAAGTGCCTCGAGGACATCGGTTTCATAATAACCAAGGTCCACGAGAAGAACGGCTGGGTCTGCATAGAGGCGACGGTCGACTGATGGCTCACAGGTATTACATAGACTCCATCGCCGGGGAACAGATAGTCATCCGAGGGCAGGACGCTGTCCACATATTCAGAGTGATGAGACACAGGGAGGGTGACGTGATAATCCTCTCCGACAGGCAGGGAAATGACTATACCGCCGAGATAATAAAGGCGGGAGAGGAAGAGGTTCTCTGCAGGATGCTTGAAAAGAGGGAAAATCCGGCAGACCCGGTGAAGAAGCTGACGGTATTTATGGCACTCCCGAAGGGGGACAAGCTGGAGATGATCGTCCAGAAGTGCTGTGAACTTGGCGCGTTCAGGATAGTTCCTTTCGTCAGCCGGTACTGTGTTGCCCAGAAGAGCAAGAAAGACCGGAACAAGGTCGCAAGATACAACAGGATAAGCGAGGAAGCCTGCAAGCAGTGCGGAAGATCGATCCCGATGGAAATCACGCAGACAAGGACCTTCAGGGAGATGCTGAGTCTCTTGGAAGGGTACGACAGGAAGATCCTGTTCTATGAGCACGGAAAGAAACGGCTCACTGACCTTGATCTTTCACACAGCGAAAACGTAGCGATAATAATAGGAAGCGAAGGCGGCTTCAGCGATGAAGAAGCAGCACGGATGGAGCGGGCAGGCTGCGACAATGTGGTGCTGGGACAAAGGATACTCAGGTGTGAGACCGCAGCGATAGCCGCAACGGCCATGACCATGCTCCTGATGGGAGAAATGGAATAGCTTTTAGCGGGCAGAACTCGGACAGAATGGCGGATAAGTTATGGAAAACAGCGAAAAACTCAAACAGCTCAGGAAAGAGATTGACGGCATCAACAGACGGATGCTGGAGCTTTTCACGAGAAGGATGGATGTGTCCAGAGAGATCTCGCATGTCAAGGAAGAAATGGGACTGCCCACTTATGACCCTGAAAGGGAAAACAGGATCCTCGAGAGAGTGACCGGAGAAACGGATCCGGAATACATCGAATATACAAAGAGGCTTTTCAGGACTCTAATGGATCTTTCCAAGGAATATCAGGAGGCATTGAAAAATGAAAAAATGGATTAGCTTGCTGATCAACATATTCATTGCATATATGGCTCCAAGGACATGGCTCAGAATGGTGTTCGTGTTCGAGGACTCCAGGCTGACCAGCACAGGATTGGGAAGTCTCAAGTATTTCACCATACTGTCCAATCTCCTGATGGGATTAGCCAGTCTCATATACGTGATAGGCATCCTTACCAGGAGGGGAGCGAGAAGAAAGACAGGATGGGCTGAAGTGCTTAAATGCGTTGCAACGGCCTCTGTCACGCTCACATTGGTCACCGTTCTGGTGTTCCTTGGACCTCTGTACGGATACAGGGCGATGTTCTCGGGCGTGAATTTCTGGCTGCATGCCGTCATACCTCTGCTTGCGATCATTGACCTCATGTTTCTTGACACGGAGGTCAGATATGAACTGGGAGCCACGTTCGCAAGCATAGTGCCCATGATACTGTACGGTATTTTCTATCTGGGCAACATCCTCATAAACGGAAGAGGAGAGTGGCCGAACACGAATGACTGGTACGGATTCGGCCAGTGGGGCATACCGGTAATGCTTGTAATATTTGTCATCATTTCAGTACTGACCTGGCTCATGAGCCTCGGACTGGTCATCGTTCATAACGGCATGACCAGGGACGTGGACAGGATCCACAGATACTGATCGGTATATATAAGAGAGAGGAAGAAAATAATGGCAAGATACGTATCTCCCGAAACAAGAAGGAGAAAAAAGAGGGAACAGCAGATCAGAAAGATGGCGATGTACGCCAGCATGGTCGCATTCGTCCTTCTGATTTCGCTTGTCATAGTGAAAGTGATAAACGGATTTTCAAAGAAGGAAAAGCCCGAGGAGGTCCTGATAAATCCAGTAACTGAGAACAACACGCCCGAAGAGACTCCGACATCGACCGACAACGGGATCTTCTTTGGCCCGGAGGCACGGATGCTCGATGCTTCCGTTGTCAAGCCGGACATCAGCGTGGTGGAGACTGCCGAGAACGGAAGGGTTTCCATGAGCTATTTCTCGGATGCCATATTCATGGGAGACAGCCTTGCGGACGGCTTTAACGAATACTCCGGAACCCTTGGACTCTATGAGATCGGTACAAGATTCCTTACGGCCAGAAGCCTTTCGCCGAGATCCTTCACTCAGCCGGGCGTCACCATCAACTTCGGAACGGGCCCGATGGATCCATGGGCGGTGATCAGTCAGGAAAACCCGGGCAAGGTATATATCACCATCGGAACGAACGCGCTCAACGCGGGACAGGATCCTCAGGAGATAATAGACAGCTATTACGACATGATAGACCTGATCAGAAAGAACGCTCCGGACGCGGTCATCTATGTCACGACGATCACACCTACAACAAAGTCGATACAGTCAAAGATGCCCAACATCTCCAATGAGAGGATCAACGCGACGAATGAACTGATCGTGAAGATGTGCAATGAGAAGGGTCTTGCCCTGCTCAATATCCATGATCTGTTCGTCGACAGTGAAGGATGCCTTTCCGAATCGATCGCATACTCCGACGGAATACATCTCAAGCCGTCAGGATACAAGACGTGGCTTGACTACATGATAAGCCATACGGTCTACAGGCCTGACAGCCCCTACATCCCGGGATCTCCATATATGCTGTAAAAGGCAACCGGAACAGGAAAGCGAAAAGCTGACCCGTTCCGGTTTTTCATTCATAATGATCAAGGGTGGGTCATCCCCACCCTTGTTTTTTCGTGATAGTGTGTCTGTGTCTGCCGATATCACAGAGTTTCGTCTGCCGCTAGGATCATGGTGGCCAGCAGCTTGATGCCTCTGATGTAGTTATCGAGGTTCATGCACTCGTCAGGACCGTGAGCGCTGCCGTGGCCCGGAGCCAGGAAATCAGGCTTCGGAACAGGCTCTTTGGACCAGCTGATGCCTGTGGCGAAGGCGTTCTTCAGCCGTCCGGCATATGTGCCGCCCTTTCCTATGGTAACATTTGCGTCTGCCTCTCCGGTGAAGTCCCTGTAAGCCTTCATGACGCTCTTTATGACTGGACCGTCCACATCGAGGGCGTAGCCATAGCTCTTGTTGTCCGCAAACAGGTCATAACCCCATTCATCTGCCTTCTTCCTGATGACCTCTTCCAGTCTGTCAGGGTTGTCCGTCACGCAGCAGCGGCAGTCGTTCAGCAGGCTGATGCAGCCGTCATTGAACTTCAGCACTGTACCGCTTGAAACGGTCGTTCCTGAGATATCATCCGAATTGTCAATGCCGAGGAACGAGCCGTAGTAGTCATTGTTGATGTTGTCAACAAATTCCAGTATCTTCCTGTCTTCAGCCTTCAGGGCAGTCAGCTTGAGCAGTCCGTTGGTCAGTACGTGGATCGCATTGAGTCCGCTTTCAGGCCAGGCAGCATGTGTGCCCTTTCCGTGGGCAGTGATCTCGTATCCCTTATCTGTCTCGACGACATCAAAATCTTCAGGCAGCTGTGTAAGATCGAAGCCGGCATCCTTGCTGAGAGTAGCAAAAGCCTTGTTCGGAATGATGTTGAAGGCGCTTCCGGCGTGAATGTCCACGAAATCAGACGAGAGAGGCTTTCTTGAGGTCAGAAGGAATCTGATCCTTGCAAATTCACCGGCAGCTCCCGGGAAACCTGCGTCCGGAACAAAGGTGAAATCAGGCGCCTCATAATGTGCGCTGAAATACTTGGCGTCTTTCATTCCGGTCTCTTCGCTGCAGCCCAGAAGCAGTTCCATGTTGTTGTGCAGAGGCAGACCCAGATCCCTGAAGCACTTCATGATGTACAGTCCGCCGATGACGGCGCTCTTGTTGTCGCCCACGCCTCTTCCAAAGATGTGACCTTCCTTTATCACAGGCTTGTATGGCTCTGTGACCGTCCATTCCGTTCCTGCAGGGACCACGTCCAGGTGGGCCAGGATACCCAGTCTCTTCTCTTTGCCCAGATCATATCTGATGCTTCCCATGTAGTACTCATGGTTCGTAGACTTGAAGCCTTCCCGCTCGCCCTTTGCCATCATGTGATCCAGTACGTTCTTACACCCGATACCGAAAGGCTTGACGTCTGTGTCCTCAACGGACACGCTTTCGATGCTGCTGACAGCAATCAGGTCTTCGATGATCTTGTCTCTGTTGTCGTCTATGTACCGATAGACCTTTTCAAGAATCTTATTGTCCATAAAAAGCAACCCCCTTGTTTTTTCTTTATTATACACCTTATAGGGTCACATGTAACAAAAAAACAGTCCGGCAAAAGGAAAAGGGTGGGACCAAGCCCACCCTGATATCCGATTGGATTATTCGCCGAAGTATCTCTTGAGAAGTCCTGCGAAAGCCTTGCCGTGTCTGGCCTCGTCGCGACCGATCTCGTGCACGCTGTCATGGATAGCGTCGAGATTCAGCTCCTTTGCTCTCTTTGCAAGATCTGCACGGCCCTGTGTTGCGCCGTACTCTGCCTCTGCTCTGAGCTCAAGGTTCTTCTTGGTGGAGTCTGTAAGGACTTCGCCGAGAAGCTCTGCAAACTTAGCTGCATGCTCTGCCTCTTCCCAGGCTGCCTTCTCAAAGAAAGCGCCGATCTCAGGATAGCCTTCTCTTGTTGCTACTCTACCCATTGCAAGGTACATGCCGACCTCGCTGCACTCGCCTTCGAACATGCTGCGGAGACCCCGAAGGACATCTTCAGGTGCGCCCTGTGCTACTCCGAGAACATGCTCGGCAGCCCAGACCTTCTCATCGCTCTGCTTGATGAATTTTTCTGCTGGTGCCTTGCATACTGGGCACTTTTCCGGTGGCAGTTCGCCTTCATGGATGTATCCGCATACGCTGCATACCCACTTTGCCATTGTTTATTCCTCCTGTTATTGATATATATAACGGCATAGGCACTGCCGTTAAATTCTGTCTTGATTATACTTTATGCCATTATTCAAGTCAATGTAAATGGCACGCCTGCACCATCAGATGTCGAACTTTCTCTCCTTGGTGATGAGGTCGTTTGAGAAGGTGAATCCGCCTTTCTCAAGAGCCTTCTGAAGTTCCTCGTTCTCGGCGCAGAAAGTGCATGTGATGCTGTCGATGCCCTGAGCCTTTGCGTAGTTGACCGCAAAATCGATGCAGGCGTCATAGTCACCGCCCATCATTCCGATATGAAGGGTCTTCTGATGCTGGAACCTGGCTCCGCATACTATGAAGCTGCCGCTCTCCTCGTCCTCAAAGACCTTTCCCTCGATTGCAAAGCCCTTGGCATTGGCCTCATTGATGTGATAGAAGGTCCTGTTGAAGCAGATATAGTCATGGTACTCTTCCTTCTTGGGGAGGATGAGCTCGAGAGCCCTGTACCACGGCACGTGCTTGAAGGAATGAGGGTCTCCTCCTGAAAGGTCCTTCTTAACGAAAACATGGTGAGTATTGGTTATGTTAAGGCCGTTTTTCTCTGCAAGTCCGGCGCTCCTGACGTTCGTTGGGCCGGTGAACATTGCCATTGATGGGCATTTGAGCTCCCGTGCAAGCTCCAGCCACTTTCTGTAGATCGCCTTCCCCACGCCCTGGTTCTGGAACGGCGGGATGACCCTTAGAGTCTCGAGCCAGCCTGTTCCGTCAAAGAGCACCGAAAAGCGTCCGATGCCTACCATCTTTTCGCCCGCATATACGCATACGAGACCTCCGCCGAGAGTGGAGAAGAAGTGCCATGCATCTCTCAGATAGGTGCCGCTAGGCATGGTCTCTTCCTCAACGGCGACAGCCCGTTCGATGTCGGAATAATCCGCAAGCTTCACTGTGTATTCCATGTTTGTTCCTCCTTGTAATATTCATATCCTTATCTGCATTATATGTAACAAAACCTCATTATGCAACCATATGCCCACAAGTTGAAAACGAGCGGTCCATATGTTAATATTACCTTGATTTTTCTTGGAAAAGAGGGACAGGATGAAACTGCGGCACAGATACAGACTGCTCTTTGAGGGCAACGACCTTGACGCCAAGACGGTGCAGAGGCTTTCAGCCGGGGACAGCCTTGTCATGGAAAGGCTGAGGGACGAAGAGGACACCTTTGATATAGTGATAAAGACCGCTTCCGGCAGGGAACTGGACATGCTGAGCTACGGCGAATCCCTAGGGATCGCTCCGTATCTTGACGACGGCAGCCTTGTCGTGATCGGCGCGAGAGTGGAAAGCGTCAATGTCAGGGAGGGCAGGACAAGAGCCAAGGACCTGACCAGTCTCGCATTCAGCATAGACTACGAATACGGTGAGGATCTTGAGCCGTTCGAAAGAGACGGCATACTGTATTTCCTGTCAAAAGATCCGATACTGGATACTGCAGTCATCCACTTCTGTACAACGCACAGGCTCATGGAAAGGCCGTATCTCAATGTGTTTGAGCTTTCCGGCGAGCCGGAGGAAGGACAGGAAATTTGTCTGCGAGTAATATTCAATGAAAAATTTACAAACTGTAGATTCAGTCTGGAGATCGGCGGGGAAACGGTCGACATGGATGAGGAAATGAAGGATACCGCTTTGGATCTCGTCAACCACAGGAGAATGCTTGTGGATGATGAGGAGCCGGTGGATCCGGTCTATGACAACTAGGGGGTACACAGGGTCATGACAGAAAAGATATATTACGAAAGCGCATATATAAAGGAATTCGAGGGCACGGTCCTCGAGTGCCTTGAGGACAAGAAGGGATACAGGATAGTCCTGGACAGATCAGCCTTTTACCCTGAAGGCGGCGGTCAGCCCTGCGATAAGGGCACGCTTACGTATCCGGGAGCAGACGGAGAGGAAGTACAGGTAGAGGTATACGAAGTCCACGACAAGAACGATGTCATATATCACTACACCAGGGAACCGATCGCGGAGGGCACTGCCGTAAAGGGCGAGATCGATTGGGACAGACGCTTCTACATGATGCAGCATCATACGGGAGACCACATCTTCTCGGGCGTAGTCCTGAGGGAGCTAGGATATAACAACATAGGCTTCCATCTCACCGACCATGACCTTGTCATAGACTATGACGGGGTCATGAGCGAGGAAGACATCCGCTTTGTGATGGACAAGTGCAATGAATACGTCTGGATGGATCAGCCTGTCACCGCCTCGTATCCCGAAAACGTGCGGGAGATGGAGTACAGGTCCAAGATGTCGGGCGAGGTGGAGAACATCAGGATAGTCAGGGCCGGCGACGCGGACATTTGCGCATGCTGCGGCACCCACGCATCATCCACGGGTCGGGTCGGTCCAATAGTAGTCACCAGTTTCAGCCACATCAGTGAAGGAACGAGAGTCAATATCGTCTGCGGAAAGAAGGCCGTGGACGTTCTCAAGAAGAGGAATGACGACTGTCTGTATGTCAGCAGAGCTCTGTCTGTCCCGGTGGACGACACAGTCGCGGCATTTGACAGAAAGATGCGGGAGATGGAATCCCTGAGGAGCCGGATCGGTTCGCTGAGAAGTGAACTCATAGACATCTGGGTCTCCTCGGCAGCCATAGAGGATGGACTGGCCGTGCTCATAAAGGACGGTCTTGAGAGCCGGGACGTACAGAAGGCCTGCGTCAGGCTGGCCGAAAAGGCAGATGTGGCCATAGTCATTTCAGGCGGCGGAGAGGCCACGAAGAAGATCGCCATCGTTTCCTCTGCTGTCGACACCAACAAGCTGGGAAGACACATTTCGGCAAGCATTGGCGGAAAGGGCGGCGGAAAGCCGGGCATCTACCAGGGCTTTGTGGAAAAGCTTCCCGATGAGAAGGAACTGAGAGAGATAGTCAAACGGTTCCGGAATTGAAACTGAATAAGAAAAGAAAAGGAGCTGTAAAAAAACGCGAGTTTTTCTACAGCCTCTTAGCTTTTACATCGTTTT
>CAZDOS010000041.1:0-16156 GCA_964507095.1 uncultured Oscillospiraceae bacterium
AAACAAGCTTGCTGAAATGGGCCTGGAGGACATCAAGGTATACGATGTTTCCAAGACTCACTACTCCAAGATCGTTGCCGAAGCATTCAGGTGCAAGTCCATAGTGTTTGCGTCATCCACACAGGATGCCAACATCTTCTCCTCAATGGAGTTTGTACTTACTGAACTTAAGGCCAAGAACTTCCAGAACAGGAAGATAGCTATCATTGAGAACGGCACATGGGCACCGGGAGTCATCAAAAACATGACTGCATTGTTCGAATCTATGAAAAACATGGAGATCGTGTCAAAAATCAGCATCAGATCTACTGTAAAGGAAAATGACTTGCCAGCCATTGAAGAGCTCTGTGAGGCAGTATATAACGCTGTTAACGAGTGATTTGCAGATGTGAAGTCCCCGTTTTGGTGACTTTTTCACAATGATTTAACTTGATTATTGGTCTTTTCGTGGTAAACTGAAGTGTACCGAAAATAATAATAGAAGGAAGGAATTGATAATGACAAAAATAGATATTTTTTCCGGTTTTCTTGGTGCTGGCAAGACCACACTTATAAAGAAGCTTGTTTCTGAAAGCTACAAGGGCGAAAAGCTCGTCCTCATAGAGAATGAATTCGGCGATATCGGCATCGACGGCGCATTCCTTCGGGATGCAGGCATCGAGATCACAGAAATGAACTCCGGTTGCATCTGCTGCACGCTCGTAGGTGACTTTGATAAGGCCCTCAGGAAGGTGCTCAGCGAGCTTCAGCCTACAAGGATACTCATTGAGCCATCCGGTGTCGGCAAGCTTTCCGATGTTATCAAGGCTGTTCAGAACGTATGTGACGACAATGTTGTTCTTAACAGCTTCACAACAGTCGTTGACGCAAAGAAGTGCAAGATGCATGCACGTAACTTCGGTGAGTTCTTCATCAACCAGATCGAGTTTGCAAACTGCATCATACTCAGCCATACAACCGGAATGAGCGATGAGAAGGTCAACGATGTAGTCAGGATGATCAGAGAGCACAACGAATCAGCTACTATCGTTGTCACAGAGTGGGATCAGCTCACCGGTCAGCAGATCCTTGACACAATGGAACACAAGAATACTGTTGCAGATGAGCTCACAAGACTTGCTCAGGAAAGAGCAGAGAAGGACGCTGCAGAGCACGAACGGGAACATCATCACCATGACCATGATCACGAGCATGACCATGATCACGAGCATGAGCATGAGCATGAGCATACTCACGATCACGACCATGATCACGAGCATGGACATCATCATGCTGATGACATATTCTCCACATGGGGAACAGAGACCACAAGAAAGTATTCTGTCGAGGAACTTGAGGACATTCTCGGTGAGCTCTCAGATGCATACAGCTTTGGCACAGTTCTTCGTGCAAAGGGTATAGTTGCTGATTCTGAGAGCGACAACTGGATCCACTTTGACTACATTCCTGGTGAGATCGATGTCAGATTCGGTCCTGCCGATGTTATCGGCCGTCTGTGTGTCATCGGTGCAGGAATCAAAGAGGATGCTGTAAAAGAGCTTTTCAAGCATTGATCTTTTGTTGATGGGCAGGCAGTTGTCTGCCCATCGCATATAAACTATGGGAGGTGACAATATGGATATGGATTTTCCTGTCTACCTTTTTACCGGATTTCTGGAAGCCGGAAAGACAAAATTCATTCAGGAAACGCTTGAAGACAAGCGCTTCAACAACGGAGAAAGAACGCTTCTCCTTGTATGCGAAGAAGGTCTTGAGGAGTATGAGCCCAAGAAGTTCTACGGAAAGAATGTATTTGTTGAATATATTGTCAGTGAGGACGAGCTTACCGAGGAATATCTCGACAGTCTGAGAAAGAAGCACAGAGCAGAGAGAGCGGTAATTGAGTATAACGGCATGTGGATGGAGCAGCTTCTGTTTGAGGCCATGCCTGAGTCCTGGCTGATCTATCAGGAGATGATGTTCATAGATGCTACTACTTTCCTGGTATACAACAACAACATGAGAGCTCTCGTCGTAGACAAGCTCACAAATGCCGAAATGGTAGCATTCAACAGAGTCACCGATGATATGGACAGAGAGTACTTCCATAAGATCGTCAGGGCGACCAACAGGCGCTGTGAGATCTCCTATGAGTTCTCCAATGGTAAGTTCGAACTTGACAACTATGAGGATCCGCTTCCGTTTGATGTCAATGCGGATGTAATAGATATCCGGGACAATGATTATGCTCTTTGGTACAGGGACATGGTCGAGGATATGGATAAATATGAAGGAAAGACCATCAAGTTCAAGGGCCTCGTTTCAAGAGACAAGAGAATGCCTGACGATGCATTTGCCGTCGGACGTCATGTTATGACATGCTGCGTTGAGGATATTCAGTATTCTGCTGTCGTCGGTGTATATCCGAAGGCAAAGGAAGAACTCAGGACAGGCGAGTGGGTGGATCTTACCGCAAAGCTAAAGGTAGAAAAGCATAAACTGTATAGGAAAAAAGGACCTGTTCTGTATATTACGGGAATCCGGGAATCAACGGCTCCTGAACAGACAGTGGCACAGTTCTATTGATAACAACAAAAAGAAAATCACCAGTTCAACTGGTGGTTTTTTTATCGATTTTTCAAGCACAGGTATACAACAGAATATAATGGAAAAGGGAGCCGCCGAGGATGAAGAGATGGAACAGTTCATGTTCTCCCCAGTATTCATTTATCGAGAATTTCATAGCATATATTATCCCGCCGGCAGTATATATCAATCCGCCGATGAGCAGGATGATGAACTGAAGTTTAGTCATTGAAGCGTAGACAGCTCCGAGCTTAATGAGCGCTATCCATCCCATTAAGATATATATGAAGGAAGAAACGATTTTAGGACAGGTGACCCAGAAGGCTTTCATGATCGATCCGATTATCGCAACTGACCAGATGGCGACCAGAAGCTGTTTTCCGTTAACGGGATCCAGAACGGATAGGCATAAAGGGGTATACGTTCCGGCAATAAGAAAGAATATGCTTATATGGTCTATCTTTTTCAGTATGAGTTCCTGCTTTTTGGGCAGAATGAAAGTGTGATAGGAAGTGCTTGCACCATACAGTACGGTCATGCTGATGCAGAAAATAGAATAACCGATAAGCTTGACCAGGCTTTCCGTGTTCTGACCGACTCTGCAGAGAAGAATAGGAGTGAAGACAACAGAGAGAATAAACCCTATAAAATGAGTCAGGGCGCTGATCGGATCCTTTGCATGAAAGTAGTTTGAGTGTGAGACTTGAACAGGTGACTTGCTGATATATCCCTGAGCCATATTATCCTCCTTGCATTTATTATTGATTAATGATATAATAATCTTGTCAAGGGTTTTTAAAAAACCTATATATAGTTTATAATAATCTAAAAAGCCTGTCAAGAGTTTTTGAAAAACTCATGAAGGGAGGTAGAGCTAATGAACGAGACAGCAGTAGGTGTTTTACCCGCATATAACGAGATACCTGATGTGGGACTTTATCTTGACCAGGTATCAAAATACATTAATCAGAGTATGGAAAAGCTTCCAGGGAAAACGATAACGAATTCAATGATCTCGAATTATGTCAAGCATGATCTGGTGCCGAACCCTATCAAAAAGCTCTATTACAGAGATCAAATCGCAAAGCTTATTTTCATTGCTGTTTCGAAGAGCGCATTGTCACTCGGAGATATTGACTTCATATTTCAATTGACAGACAATTACTTGAGCGTGAAAGAGGCATATACTTATTTTGCCGATACTCTCAGCCGTGGATTGTCGGGAGAGATAATAACGGACGATAATGAAGGCATATTCTTTAGGGCATTGAATCAGACAGTCAGGACCCTGTCAGCTCAGATCACTTTGGAAAAGCTTATCAATGAAACCAGGGGAGCAGAAGATCTCCCGGAATACAACGGAAAAAAGAAAAAGAAGAAATAGAAATAAGGCTCCGGATCTCCGGAGCCTTTATTTACTTATATCATAGCTTTACGGTTGCAGCGACCTTGCCGGCCTTTTCACCGGATATTGAGATCGTGAATGCATCTCCCGCTTCGCCCTTGACGACCCATTCTATCTTCTTCTTGAATGGAGCGTGGTCAAATGTGTGAATCGCACCCTGGATATATGTTCCGTTGATTCCGGAGAATCCTTCGAGATGTCCTAGCTTGAAATTCTTCTTTCCTATGATGAATTCGCCGTAGTAATCCACATCGACCTTGAGTTCCTTGTCGACCTTGAGTCTCTTGGCCTCATTGCATACGAAAGTAGGGAGGTAGCCTTCGTTTGAAACAAGGGCAGTTACCTTGAAGGTGCCCTCATCTACCTTTTCGGAGGCAACGGACTCTATCTTGAGCTTTGGAAGAGTCTGAGCCATCCTGATGCAGAACGCTGTATTCTTCTCGACTTCCTGTTCAAGGTATCCCGGAGGGCAGTTCTGCCATGTGTACTTGAAATCGATCGAGCCGATCTCGACTTTGCCTAGCTGAGGATGATCAAATTCTGTCCATTCCTTTATAGGCTTGCCGGATTTTACCTGAGGAACGTGCTCATCGATCCACTTGTAGCAGAGATACTGTTCCTCTTCAACTTCAGCAGGAGTCTTTGGATTCGTTCTTGGATATACATTCGGAACGCCTGCCCTGATGGCAAGATCCCAAAGCTCTGCAGTATAGGTAGGAATGCCCTGTGACTGATACATCCAGTCATCAAATGCTCCTGATGAGTAATTGACAGTGTCGGTGAGGAATGCGTCAAAGATATTGAAGCAGCCGTAACCTGTCTCTTCAGTTGCCATGGCGCCGATCTCTCTGAACATCCTCATGTCTCTAGGATCGCCGTTCTTTTCAGGCATCGTTCCAGGCGGATAGATATAGCAGCCGCCGCTTGTGTGATATGTCACTGCACAGCAGATATTCGGGTGTGCAAGCACGAAATCGGCAACAGCCTTGTTCTCAGGGTTGGAAAGAGGGTATTTGCCGGCTCCGGGCTGTCTGACTTCAGGGAACCAGCCGAGAGGGTAGTTCCTGTTGAAGTCAAGGCCCCATTTGCCTTCAGCTTCGAGAATGTTTATACCGTCATATCCTTCAATGTATCCTTCAGGATAGCAGTTGTAGTACTTGCCGCCGAAATCGGAAGGAAGTCTCTTTGTCATGAGTCTTGGATCCTTCTTGGATTCCTTCCAGGCACCTGTAGGGCTTTCTATCCTCATCATTCTGATGACACCGTCGCCGTCCATGTCCTTGGCATGGAGACCCGGTGCCGGCTTCTCGAACGGATAAGGACGGTTCACGCTTCTCAGCTTTTCACTTGTGGTCAGGTATGTTTCTGCGCCGTCAGGGGAAATGCGAGGAATGACATAAACAGCGTTGTTGTCAAGAAGATCAACGATAGTCTTATCGCCGTCGGCATATTTCTTAATAAGCGTGTAAACAAGATGCGTTGCAGCCATTGATCCGGTGACTTCGCCTGCATGATGGTTTCCGTCAACATAGTAAGCTGGTTTTGAAAGGATATCTCCGGTCTTGAAATTGGTTATCTCGCATGCCCACACTTCACGGTCTTCCAATGTGGTGCATATCGAGCTGACCTTGATGAGATCAGGATATTCTTCAGCCAGATCCTTGAGCAGCCGAGTCAGTTCGGCATACTCGTAATAATGGTCAAAACTGTAGTTTTTCATTTCCTTTCTCCTATGATTTTATTTTACTTGAATTATAGACCCGAACATTCAAAAAAGCAACAGCATCTTTAATTTTTATACAATAATACTGTATAAACATTAAATAACGCTGTTGATTAGTGCATTATGATAACAAGGATCATTCAATTGGCTTATTTGATCCCGTTTTTGATCTTGACTCTCTTCAGCTTTTTCAGCAGGGAAGGAGAAATAAGGATAAGCAAGACGAAAGTTGATATTCCTGCAGTCAGGTTGACCGGAAAACCTAGAGCAAGAGTAGTGGCGAGAGATGACTTAGTCGGAGCCATATATCCGAACACACCGCTCAGGTCAAGTATCGGACCGCAGACAAAAACATAGATGAGCAACCCGTAAACTGCAAGGACAAATCTGTTCTGAATCTTTTCGCGGTTATAGAATATTGCGCCTGAAATGAAACCCAGCAATCCGAATGAAAACATCTGCCAAAGGGTCCACGGCCCCTGACTGAACATGAAGTTGGATATGAGCATTGTCATGCTTCCGACAACGAAGCCTGCCTGAGGTCCGAGAGCTATGCCCGAAATGATGACGAGCGCCGCGACAGGTTTTACCATCGGAATAGCAATAAATGCGATCCTTCCCACGATGCATAATGCCGACATGACACTTATCAAAGCCAGTTTGAGAGCGTTGTTATCGCTTCTCTCAAAGGAAAGTATCAGGGCAACAACAAGGGAGAGGGACATTATCGTTGCGGATATATAGTACCCTCTGAGACCGAATATGGTGTTGCTGTTGAATATCAGAAAAGTCCATAAGATCAGCACTGCTGACCAGGTCAAAATCGATCTTAGCGATTTCTGCATATGTTGATTATATCCTCTGAATTTACTGTGTCGTTGAATATACCTTTTGAAAGCCTTGCTCCAAGAGTAGTGTAGAAGGTATTGGAGAAGAAGAAACGGTTAGGTCTGTCGGTTCCGATAAGGTCGCCGTTAAAGAGCATGCCGACATAATCTGAATATCTGCTGCAGAATTCGATATCGTGACTGACAGAGATTATTGACTTGCCAAGATTCTTCAGTTCCTGAAAATAATTTCCGAACTTGTTCTTGAAAACGGGATCAAGACCTCCGGTGACCTCGTCAAGGAGCAGGATGTCACAGTCTGACAGGTACATCATCGCAAGCCCCAGACACTTCTGCTGACCCATGGATAAGTCATAAGGATGTCTGGCAAGAAGGCCGTTGAGCTCAAACAGTTCCACTGCGCTTTTGATGCTTTCTTCACTCCCGCCAACGCCTGTCAGTTCTTCCATCACTGAATCATGACTGAACATAAGGACACATTCCTGGGGGAGAACGGATATCTTACACTCTTTTTCGCATATCACTTTTCCCGAGTAGGGTTTCAGATGCCCGGATATGAGCTTAAGCAGTGTAGACTTGCCCCGTCCGTTTCCGCCGATAACTGAAAGTATGGTGCCCTTATCGAGTTGCAGATTCAATGACTTCAGGATATCTCGTCCTTCCTTGTCATATCTGAAATAAACGTTCTTCAGTTCAAGTATCGATTCATTGAAAGGATGAGTGTATTCCTTATGGTATGTTGCGCCAAGAGTTCCGAATCTTTCGGCATAGTCCCTGAGCCATTTACGTCCGTCGCGCACATTTACAGGGCTATCGCCTGATTCTTCAAGAGAGTAATAGACCTGCATGACGGTAGGAAGAAATGAGAAGAAATCAGAGGACGGATCCCGTCCTTCATTGATCCTGGCACTGTAAAAGCGTGAAGGGGAACCATCATATACGATCTGTCCATTTTCCATATATACGAGCTGATCGGCATGGCTGAATACAGACTCGAGTCTGTGTTCGGTCATTATTATGGTCGTGCCGAGTTCATTGTTTATCCTGTAGATCGCGTTTAGGAACTCGTTGGCGCTGACTGGGTCCAGCTGAGCGGTAGGCTCATCGAGGATAAGGACCTCAGGGCCGAGGACCATTACAGCCGCCAGATTGACAAGCTGTTTCTGACCTCCGGACAGATCGTTTATATCCCTGTCATACCACTCGCCGATGTCGAAGAAATTTGATGTTTCGGCAATTCTTCTTGAAATGTCCTCGGGATCCATGCCTATGTTTTCTGCTCCAAAGCACAGCTCGTGCCAGACCTTGTCTGTAACGGTCTGGTCAGAAGGGTTCTGCAGCACATAGCCGATCTCCTTGCTCTGAGTCTTAAAATCGACATCGGAAAGAGGTCTGCCTTTGTAGTAAATGTTTCCGGAAAGTGTTCCTGCAGGGGTCATGCTGCTTTTCAGATGGTTCAGCAGGGTTGTCTTTCCGCAACCGCTTCTTCCCGTAATAAGGACGATATCGCCTTCATTGACAGACAGAGAGATTTTTTTCAGAACATCAATGTCTGTTTCCGGATATCTGAAAGTCAGATCTTCGATCTTAAATAGTTCCATCTGATCTCCTCAATGAAATGCATGAATAAAGGGGTAAGTAAAAACAATATATATATTATGAGATAAACAAAATCACCCGGATTAAAAGGCGCTATCTGCATTTTGGGTATTATCCTGACATTGATCGAACGGTCATATATAGCATGATGTATGCAATATATGGAAATGGTCAGGATCGCATACACGGCAAAGTCTGTAGCAGAGAATCCATAACGCCTGTATCTGGTAAGCTTTGTCGATCCGAAGCCGCGGTTTTTCATTGTTTTCGAAAGGTTTACGGCTTTTTCAAATGCGAAGTTAACTGCTGCGTTAAGGTCTTCTATTGCTCCCTTGAGTTTGCTGTCGTCACCCTTAAGGGACTTTCTGACCCATGTTATCTCGTAAAGCTTGTTCTGAAACAGAGGGATCATGCCGATAGTCATGGTGAATATGGTACAAAGTGAAGGGAAACGTCGGCTGAAAAGGTAATCGAATTTATCTGTCGTAATGATCTTCCCGAGTACGGTAAACCAGTTTATGCCGGAGACCATGATTCCCCGAAGGATAAGCCCGTAGACTACGGCCTCTAGCGTGATCTTGCGTCCAAGGATAGTAAAAAGAAGTGTTCTGCCTGTAGTATTGACTATAGGATTGAAAATGATGATCAGTATAGAAACATATATAAGGTATCTGAAAAGAGCAAAGAATTCCTTCCTGCACAGGAAAAGGCAGGTGAGGGAAGAGCACAGTATATTAATGCATACCAATACCGGATGCATGAATACCATGGAACAGTATATGACCGCTACTAAGAACAATAGAGCGGTAAGAGGATGGATATCTTTAAATGTCTTCATATATATCTTATTGAATCGATTTATATACGCAAAACAGTATAGCATACTGGCATACAGTTCTCAAGAAAACAGTAATCTGCACACATATGTGTGATGGCTGTTTTGAATATTTATTTATAAATGAATATCATTATACATTTACTGTATATTTTACGGATAATCTGCATATTTTTTAGTGTCTAATTGATATTTATCGAAAATCAATGTATATTTAAGAGCGGAGGAATCGTTTGACCTCTTATTTGTTGGTGAAAATGTATAAAAGTTTTCACCAGATTTAATAATTTTGTGCAAGTATACAATTATTTCATTTTGTATGAATATACGTTGACAACGTATAAAAATGAGTGTACAATACAAGCCATAAATCCAAAACGTTATTAAGAGAGGATACAAATATGAAAAGGTTGTTAGCTGGCGTTTTAGCCGCCGTAATGCTTCTGGGCATGGTTGCATGTTCAGGTTCGAATTCGACTTCGACCAAGACAGCTCTTGACAATATAATTGAAAAAGGTGAGATCACGGTCTCCATCAGCCCTGATTTCGCTCCAAGCGAATTCAAGAATCCAAGCACTGGCGAAGTCCTCGGAAGCGATGTATTCGTCGCTCAGTACATTGCCGATTATCTCAGCAAGAAGTATGACAAGGAGATCAAGCTCGTCATCGAGGAGATGGATTTCAAGTCCTGCCAGGCTGCAGTATCTACCGGAACCGTAGACTTCAGCGTTAACGCTTTTGCTGCTACAGATGAGCGTAAGGAGAATTTCATCTGCTCCAGCCACTATGGCATGACAGACGATTCAGACAGCTATCAGGGATTCCTCGTACACAGCGAAGATGCATCAAAGTTTGCCAAGCCTGAGGATTTCTCAGGAAAGACGATCGCAGTCCAGCTCGCATCACTGCAGTACAATCTTGTAACAGCGCAGCTTCCGGAAGATATCAATATCGAGTACATCACAACGGTTACTCAGGGAGCTCTGATGCTTGCAAATGGCAATGTAGATGCTCTGGCAACGACCAGTGAGACAGGATCACTCCTTATGGGCAACTACGAAGGACTGAGCATGGCTGATTTCCACCTTGACTACAGTTCTGAAGGTTCAGTAGCTCTGATCAATCTCAACAACCAGGAGCTTGCTGATGCAATCAACGAAGCAATCGAAGACATGGTCGCAAACGTCAACTGGCCTGAGATCCGTCAGCAGTATACAGACATTGCAGCTGAACTTGGCGTAACAAACGAATAATTGTTTAAGAAAATAAAACGAGTAGGTATCAGTTATCTGGCAGATATTCTGTCAGATAACTCTTACTGAAAGGCCAGAGGTGTATTTTGACTTTAAGTAAGATTTTTTCTAATGTATTGAAGCTTCTTGTCAAGTATAAGAGCGCATTCCGGTCCGGCGTATGGATGACGATAAAACTTTCCGTCATCACCGTATTCTTCGGATTGATCTTCGGATCGGTTATAGCCCTGATGAAGCTCAGCGACTTCCATATCTGGAAGATAAAACCGCTTAACATTCTTTCAACCATATATGTTGAGGTAATACGCGGCACTCCTTTGCTGCTGCAGCTGTATTTCTTCTATTTCCTGATCCCTCAGGCACTGCCTTTCCTGGGACTTGATAAGATCAAATGCGTTCTGATCGCTTTGATCTTCAACTCTGCAGGTTATGTTGCCGAGATCATCAGAGCCGGTATTATGGCAGTTGATCCGGGACAGACTGAGGCTGCCAGGAGTCTTGGACTCAACGCAAGACAGACGCTGTTCAGCATCGTTCTTCCGCAGGCTGTAAAGAACATACTTCCTGCGATGGGAAATGAGCTTGTCATGATGTTCAAGGAGACAGCCCTTGCTTCAACGTTCTTTGTAGGTGAGATTACTACACAGTCAAACATTGTAGGCGGTGCCACATTCCTTCAGATCGAAGCTATCATCATAAGCGGTATATTCTATCTGATGCTGACACTTCCTCTCGGAAGGCTCATCAGTATCTATGAGAAGAGGTTAAAAGTAAGTGATTAGAGTAGAAAATCTTCATAAGTCATTCGGCGATCTTGAAGTTCTCAAGGGCGTCAGCGAACACATAAAAAAGGGAGAGGTCATTTCAATAATCGGAGCATCCGGTGGCGGAAAGAGCACCTTTCTGAGATGTCTCAATCTTCTGGAAACACCTGATGAGGGATCCATCTATTTTGACGGAGTTGATATCGTAAAAGAGAAGACAAATATCGATGTTCACCGCCAGAAGATGGGAATGGTATTCCAGCACTTCAATGTATTTCCGCACAAGACCGTATTGGAAAACATCACTCTGGCACCTGTAATGCTTAAAAAGCAGACCAAAGAAGAGGCCGTCAAAAAGGCAGAACAGCTTCTTGACAGAGTCGGACTTCTCGATAAGAAGAATGAATATCCAAGGAAGCTTTCAGGCGGACAGAAACAGCGTCTTGCCATAGTAAGGGCACTGGCCATGGAACCGGAAGTAATGCTTTTTGATGAGCCAACATCAGCCCTTGACCCGGAAATGGTCGGTGAAGTTCTTGAAGTTATCAAACAGCTTGCCAATGAAGGAATGACGATCGTTATCGTTACTCATGAAATGGGCTTCTGCAAGGAGATATCTGACAGGGTCCTGTTCATGGACAACGGAATAATAGCTGAATCCGGAACACCGGATCAGATATTCAATAATCCTCAGAATCCGAGAACAAAGGAATTCCTGAGCAAGGTGCTTTACTGATAAATCTGTTAATAAAGCAGTCCGAAGCTTATAAAGCTTCGGACTGTTGTCATTTTTAGGGTAAAATGCTTGATTATGAAAGCTAATAATGTGTAAGGTCAAAATACTTTACATCGATAAAACCCTTATAATCCAAAGAATTCCAGGGCTTCCTGAATTGCGATGTCCCAGAATCTCCATTCGTGTGTGAAATCCTCAACATGTATGAATTCCGAGTCAAGGCCGACATCTTCGGTCCACTGTTCAAACTCGCAGAAGCCCTTATACAGGAAGTCATTCTTTCCGCATGCGAACATCATGTCCGGAAGTTCGCCTGTATCCTTCTTCTCGAGGATTATCTTTCTGATATTCTCATAGGAATCCATGAACTTCTCGTATCCGCCTGCGTTGGCGTATCCGGACATCGTTCTTGGATCGACGTCGGTCTTGGAAGGATCCATCTTTTCGAAGTCTCTTGCGTACATTGACAGCACAGCAACCTTGCTGAACTTGTCCGGATGGTTTACTGCATATTTAAGTGCGCCTTCACCTCCCATGGAAAGACCGGATATAAAGTTATCCTCTCTCTTGTCTGAAGCTGGGAACCAGGAATGAACAAGCGGCATGAGCTCATCGGTAAGGAAATCAAAGAAATTCATTCCCATCATCACATTCCAGTTGGAATAGAATGAGTTCAGAGCGCTTGGCATTACCACGATCAGATTCTTTTCGGAAGCGTATAGCTCGATCATCGACTTCCTGATCCAGTCAGTATAGTCGCCGAAAGTTCCGTGAAGGAGCCAAAGGACCTTGTACTTTTCGCCTGAAGTGTAGAAATCCTTGGCGTCAAGGTTTCTCGGTCTGTCCGGAAGTATAATGTTAACATCTGTGTTGCAGTTGAGACACTGGCTTTCAAAATTAAGATGTACTAAAGACATAGTGATTACCTCCTTTTTTTACTGTTTTTATCATAGCATATCCGGCTGTTGACACTCAACATGAGTTTATTGATTTTGCTAATATCCAAATATATAATTTACACTGGAAGGGAGATGATTATATGACCATAACTACAGATCATGAGGGCTTGATCCTGACAACGGATTTTACTAAGGAGGATGTTGATTACTGCACCAAGAGGCATCTTGAAATATACAGTGAGGAATTCGGTCTCTCGCAGGTTTTCTTTGACAATGTTGTTAGTCTTATCGATGAATTTTACAGAGAATACGATTCTGAAAAGGATTTCATGCTCGTAGCAAGAGACAACGGAAGATTTGCCGGCACCATCACCATGATCGGTGAAGAGGACGGCAACGCAAGGCTGCGCTTCTTCTTTGTGGAGCCGTTTACAAGAGGAAAGGGAGTCGGTAAGCTTCTGTTCACTACCGCCATGCAGCTGTCGAAGGATATGGGATATACCCACGCTTATTTTTCAACCTTTAATGTCAATAAAATAGCCAGGACCATGTACAGGAAATTGGGATTTAAGATGACAGGTGAGGAAAGCGCCGAGGAATTCGGGCATGGCCTGATAGAGGAGAACTGGGAGAAAGATCTGTAAGTTCACCTAAAGTTCAGATACCGTTCACTTATATTTCTAACGTTTTGATTATTATAAGTACATAAGATATCAGATAAATTGAGGTTAAGATCTATGTACAACATTCTTGTATGTGATGATGAACGAGGAATTCGAGATCTCATAGGCAAGTATGCCAGGTTTGAAGGCCATAGTGTAACAGAGGCAGAAAACGGTATGGACGCGATCGAGAAGTTCTCGCTGGACAAATACGATATAGTCATAATGGATGTCATGATGCCGGGTCTTGACGGATTTTCTACAGTGAAGGAAATCAGAAAGACATCCGATGTTCCTGTCATAATGCTCTCTGCAAGAGGAGAGGAGTACGACAGGATCCACGGCTTTGAGGTAGGAGTCGATGATTATGTTGTCAAGCCGTTTTCCCCAAAGGAACTGATGATGAGGATAGATGTGATCCTTCGCAGGAGCGGTCATACGGAAGCGGGTCATGACATATATGAAAACGGTACACTTAAGGTCGACTTTACTGCCAGAAAGGCTACGATCGATGATGATGAGGTCGACCTGGCACCGAAGGAGTTTGAACTTCTTTCATATATGATCAAGAACAGGGGAGTTGCCCTGTCCAGAGAGAGGCTGCTGTCAACAGTATGGGGATATGATTTCTTCGGGGATGACAGGACACTTGATACGCATATAAAGCTATTGAGAAAGCATTTGGGAGATTATTCCGGTCTCGTTGTGACGATCAGAGGCCTCGGATATCGTTTTGAAGGATGAACATGAAGAATCTGACTGAAAACATGCCGATTCGCAGGAAGGTAATACTCTATCTTCTTGCTTTTTGTCTGGTATTGTTTGCATTGATTTGGGTATTTCAGGTCGCTCTTCTGCCGCAGTCATACCAGTATGTGAGGCAGAAACAGTCTGCTGCAGTCACATCAAGAATCGAAACGGAACTCCTTTCGCTTTATGAGTCTGACGGGACATCAGTCTACTATGATCAGGATACCGCTGATGCCATAAACGATATATCCAGAGAGTATGACGCAAGCTATATTGTTCTTTCACCAGAAAGAACGATCCTTTACTCTGAGGATATCATGAAGATGTCTAAGATACACAGGATGTCATTTGAGGAAATGCTATCTCTTATCAGTGAAGCTGAGGAAAGCGGATCCGTTTCCAGAATAATAGAAACATACCCGGAAGGCGGAATGATGCCTGAATTTGGACCGCGCCCTGAAATCAGGGACGAAAAGGATTCAATGAAGCTCATAGTACTCTGCAAGAAAGTGATGGCTGACAACAGTACGATCGCATATGTGCTGGTAAATATGCAGCTTACACCGGTTTCGACGATAATATATGCGATCCGATATTCGCTGTATCTTATTATAGCAATCATGCTCATTCTCGCCGTGGCGCTTTCAACCGTATTGTCGGGGAAGATAGCAAAGCCTATCAGAAAGATCACTGAACAGGCTTCAGAGCTGGCTAAGGGGAAATATGATACTGTATTTGATGCAAAGGGGTACAAGGAGATCAATGATCTGTCAGAGACCCTGACGTATGCGGCAAGAGAATTAGATAAGGTGGAGGAACTGAGACAGGATTTCATTGCGAATGTTTCACATGATCTCAGGACACCTTTGACGCTCATAAGCGGTTATGCCGAAGTAATGAGGGATATACCGGGTGAGAACAACAGCGAAAACGCTCAGATAATCATAGATGAGTCTCAAAGACTGTCTTCACTGGTGAATGATGTTCTGGACATGTCAAAGATTCAGTCGGGCGCTCTTCCGATGCAGTTTTTCGAATATGATTTTGCTTCATCTGCAAGGGCTACGGTACACAGAGTAAGCGAAATGCTGAAGAATAAGGATTACGATATTGAATTCATCGGTCCGCAAAGCGAATACATAACTGCAGATAAGGACAGGATCGAACAGTGCATCTACAATATGCTGCTCAATGCTGTCAATCATACAGGAGAAGACAGGAAGATAATTGTCAATGTGACAGAAAAGGGTGAGGATATAGAACTGTCAGTTGAAGACAGCGGAGAAGGAGTGTCTGAAGCGGACAAGCCATATATCTGGGACAGGTATTACAAGGTCGATAAGGAACACCGAAGAAGCGTAGTAGGAAACGGTCTGGGATTATACATAGTCAAATCGATCATAGAAGCTCACAAAGGAACATACGGAGTAGGAGATGCTTCAATCGGCGGAGCGAAATTTTGGTTCAGGATACCTAAGAATAATGAAAAAGGAGAGTGACGCTCTCCTTTTTTTATAAACGCATATTGACATGTTTCGACTGTCGGTATATAGTACTATTTAGTTAGCATACGCTAACTAAATAGATATTTGGAGAGGAGAACAAATATGAATAAAGTTGCTGTGATATATTGGTCCGGAACAGGCAATACGGAAGCAATGGCAAATGCTGTCGTTGAAGGGGCAAGGGATGCCGGCGCAGATGTTACTCTGTTTCAGGTATCAGATTTCTTTCCCAGCATGATGGATGATTTCGATGCTTTTGCATTCGGTTGTCCGGCAATGGGTGACGAGGAGCTTGAGGATATCGAGTTTGCTCCTGTTTACGATGCATGCGAAATGAGTATCAAAGGCAGGAAAGCTGCTATATTCGGCTCTTATTCCTGGAATGACGGAGAATGGATCAGAAAGTGGGATGCAAGGATAAGAAGTGCAGGTGCGGACATAGTACATGATTATGTAATGTGTTCCGATTACCCGGACGATGATGCGATCCTGGCATGTAAAGAACTTGGCGCTGCCTTGGCAAACTGAAAATGTTAATAAAATAGAGTGGCTTGAAGTGGTGTGACCCCTGTCAAGTAGACAACTGAATTATCAAAAGAAAATGTTCCGGAA
>CAZDOS010000042.1:0-15648 GCA_964507095.1 uncultured Oscillospiraceae bacterium
AAATACAGTATAGTTACCTTAAGCTAACTTGTCAACAGATTTCTTCACATTTTGTTAATATTTCTACAAATCACTGTCCTCTGTTCCCGTACATGTGTATTATGACGGAAGCCGACTTGCCTGTTGGACTGAAATCGGGATATATGGTATACTTTGAGAAGCAGATATCAGGAACCGATGTTCATAAAATCATATATATTTTACTTAGTTAAAAGGATATAATCGGAGAAGAAATCAACCTGATTTATGGGAGGCATATATGGATAAGGAAAAGATCCTCATAGTGGATGATGACAAGAACATATGCGAGCTGCTCCGCCTTTACCTGGAAAAGGAAGGATACGACACCGTCATAGTAAATGACGGCGAACGGGCTGTCGCAAAGTTCAGGGATTACCATTTCGACCTTGTCCTTCTCGATGTCATGATGCCGAGGATGGACGGTTGGGAGACCTGCAGAAGGATACGCCGGATCAACTCAACGCCGGTCATCATGCTCACAGCCAAGGGTGAGACCTTCGACAAGGTCCTGGGACTTGAGCTTGGCGCCGATGACTATATCGTAAAGCCTTTTGACACCAAGGAAGTGGTGGCGAGGATAAAGGCCGTGCTCAGGAGAGCAGGCAACGGCGTTTACAACGCAAAGGATCAGAAGGTGGAGTTCGACAACCTTTCGATAAACATTTCGACCTACGAGCTGAAGGTCAAGGGCGTCATCATAGACGTACCTCCGAAGGAACTGGAGCTCCTGTACCACCTGGCATCCAATCCGAACCGAGTCTTCACAAGAGATACCCTTCTGGATGAGGTCTGGGGCTTTGAGTATTACGGCGATTCAAGGACCATAGATGTTCACGTGAAGAGACTCAGGGAGAAGCTGGAAGGAGCCAGCGACAAGTGGAGCCTCAAGACTGTCTGGGGCGTCGGCTACAAGTTTGAAGTCAAGGAATGACGAACATATATAACAGGAGAACAAAATGGCGGAACAGAGCATAGAATTCAGATATGACACTCAGATGCTCATAGACGGCGAGATCGATGAGGATGAGCTCTTTGACTACATCACCGACAATTTCGAGGGTGATTCTCTTCTGGTGCTGGCTGATGAGGGCACCTGCAAGATCCATTTTCATACCAACAGGCCTTGGGAGATACTGGAGTACTGCTCCACTCTCGGCGAGATCTATGACATTATCGTAGAGGACATGGACAGACAGTCCAGAGGCCTTCAGGGCTGATAAAGCAAAAAATGAAAAAGACTATTCTTTCAAGATTCTCGTTTGCGTACGGTCTGCTTCTGCTGACCTCGATACTGGCTCTGGGAATCTTTTTTCTGTTTTTCTCGAACAGATTCCTCCAGAGCGACAGATTGGAGACGCTGAATTCCTGCGCCGTAAATGCGCAGAATGCGTACAATGAATCGATAAACGAGAACATAGACATGCCTCTTGAAGCCAAGAGGAGCAGGCTCAGGGAGAACCTGAGACTGATAACCAATACCACGGCCACCAAAATGCTTCTGGCAGACGTGACCGGCAGGGTCATCGTGTGCACTGAGGAAGAGGAGTGCAATCACGAAGGCATGTACGTGCCTCCCGAGATACTCTCGATTCTCACTTCGGTGGACGGTTCTGTGCAGATACATCAGAACTTTGCCGACATGTATACCGAGGGTTACTACACCATGGGCATGGCCGCCAGGAACAGAGACGGAGAGATCATCGGCTACGTGTTTGCCTTTTCGGATTCGACGAGGACCGCGGAATTCATCAGTTCCCTCATGGCCATATTCATCTTTTCCGCCGGAGTCATGCTCTCCATATCAAGTATGGTCACTGTGGCGGTCACAGGCAGGCTGACCACTCCTCTTAGGAGCATTACCGATGCCGCCAGAAAGTTCGCCCGGGGAGACTTTTCCGCAAGGGCGTCAGTAGACGGGGACGATGAGGTCGCACAGGCAGCCTATACCTTCAACCAGATGGCTTCCTTCGTCGAGAAGAACGAACGGTCAAGATCCAGCTTCGTCGCAAACGTCGCTCATGAGCTGAGGACTCCTATGACCAGCATTAAGGGCTTCGTGGACGGCATAAGGGACGGCACCATACCGGCCTCGGAAGAGAAGAAATATCTGGACGTCATAAGCGAAGAGGTGGGAAGGCTCACGAGGCTGACCAACTCCATGCTCGACATGTCCAAGCTTGAGAGCGGCGAGTTCAACATGAATGTGCAGGTATACAACATATGGGATACCATCGCTTCGATCGCCTTCTCGCTGGAGTCAAGGATAGAAAGGCGGAACATAGAGCTCAGGGGATTTGAGCCTGTCAAGGTGCTGGTCTCAGCAGACAAGGACCTTATCTACCAGGTCATCTACAACCTGTTCGACAACGCTTTGAAGTTCACTCCCGACGGGGGATATATCGCCTTTGACGTGACCGAGACGGGCAAATACGTCACGGTGAAGATCAGGAACTCCGGACAGGGCATCAGTGCGGAGGCGCTACCTTTCGTGTTCGACAGGTTCTATAAAGAAGACTCATCGAGGAACGTCCACGTCAGAGGAGCCGGAATAGGGCTGTACATCTGCAAGATGCTTGTGCAGCGTTCGGGCGGTGACATCTTCTGTGAGAGCGTTGAAGGCGAATACACGGAATTCATATTCACTCTTCCTTCAGGCAAGTCCGTCAAGAAGCAGAAGAACGATCTTCTTGACAGGACCATCGAGATTGAACTGACTGACTAGTTTTCTGAATTCTGTGTGAACAGGGCTCTACTTCAAGGATATTTCACATTTTGACATTAATATCAAAAGCAGTGAATTTACAGTTAAAGAGAGGATAAAAAGATTTGAAAAAACGCGGGACCGGCCTGCTCGTGGCACTTATGCTCGCATTCCTATTTCTGGGGTTTGCGGCAGGCAGGTATTTTGGAAATAACAGGACTGTGTTCTCCACCTTCAGGAACATCGTTTCCGGAGTCAGGGAATCACAGTCGGAAGAACCGACAGTCGAAGATGAAGCACCTCAGGTCGAAACTCCGGAAGTGGAACTTCTTCCCGAGCCGGAACCGAGAAATCAGGACGGGCTGTACACTACGGAAATATTCGAGAAAGTCAATCCTTCCACCGTCTGCATAAACGTATATTCAGGCAGATACATACAGCCTACTGCCAGCGGCACCGGCATAATAATGACTTCGGACGGATACATAATCACCAATGCCCACGTCGTTTCAGGCGCATCAAGCCTGAATATCGTACTCAGCGATGACACCAGCCTGAAGGGCAGGATCGTGGGCTATGATACCGATACGGATCTTGCGGTCGTAAAAGTCGACGCGACCGATCTTCCGCGGGCGGAATTCGGAGACAGTTCCACACTCAAGGTGGGTGAAAAGGTCGTTGCGATCGGAAACGCGGGCGGACTTTCGGGCAGCTGCACGGAGGGGATCGTTTCAGGCCTCAACCGTGACGTTGATTCCAACTCAAGGAGCCTCAAGCTGATCCAGACTTCAGCCGCCATCAACCCGGGCAACTCCGGAGGACCGCTAGTCAACAGGTTCGGCCAGGTCATCGGAATAACCTCATCGAAAATAGCGAGCGTTGACTACGAGGGAATCGGCTTTGCCATACCGATAACGGATGCGATGACTGTAATCAACAGCCTCATACAGAATGGCTATGTGACCGGAAGGGCAGTGCTCGGCGTCAGCGTGATAGAACTCAACGACTCCAACGGACCGAGAAACGGTCTTCCGAACCGGGGCGCATACATTGCTGAGATCCAGGTCGAGAGCGACCTCGGCAACAAGGGTGTCCATGAAGGAGACGTCATAATCGAGGCGAACGGCGTTGAGATCACAAGCAATGATGTTCTCATTGACCAGCTCACTCACTTTGCTCCCGGAGACACGATGAACATCGTAGTCTACAGACCGGAGACGGATGAGACTTTCAGCGTGGATGTAGTACTGATCGAATCGAAGAACTGATATATACAACAATACCCCTGAGCGACAGTACCTGTGTACTGAGAGCTCAGGGGATCTGTTTATCTGTAAGTTTTTTTTCAGTTGTTCTCGACAATCGCCTTGATTGCAGCCTCTATTCCCTTTACGATATCCTCCTTTGAAAGCGAAGGGGTGCCCGGTCTCGAAATGACCTGCTCGTGCAGGAACGGGACATGCATAAATCCTCCGCGCATATCCGGAAATTCCTTTGCAATCTTGTACAGGACTCCGTACATCAGATGATTGCACACAAAGGTGCCGGCCGTATAGGACACGCTGGCAGGTATGCCTTCCTTTTTGATTTCCTCTACCATTTCCTTGACGGGAAGAGATGCAAAGTAGGCATTATCCCCATCCTCGTAGATCTTCTCATCATGCGGCTGCTTTCCGTCATTGTCCGGGATCCTGGCATCGTTAAGGTTGATGGCAACGCGCTCAACAGTCAGTCCCACTCGCCCGCCAGCCTGTCCGATGCAAAGAACGACATCCGGCTTCTCACGGCAGATCGCCTCATAAACGGTATCGATCGAGCGTCCGAAAACTGTCGGAACTATGCACTTTGCCACCTCAGCTCCCAGTATCTCATCTGCAACACACTCAACGGCTTCCTGAGCCGGGTTGACGCTCTCCCCGCCGAACGGATCGAATGCTGTCAGCAATACTTTCATTTCCTTGTTCCCTTCTTTCCAAAAGGACCCCGTCCGGAACGAGGTCCTGATCTGGTTCTAAATATGATTGATTCGTCATGCAGACTTAAAGATCAGTGAACTCATCGAAGAACATGATTATTCCGTCTTCAACGCTATCCTTCAGCTCTGCATAATTATGGATCTCGTGGCGATAGCCGGTATACAGAAGAGTGGTGACATCATGACCCGTGTCAGCCAGCCAGTTTGCGCACTGGTATACGCCTGTTCCGTACTGTCCTACAGGATCCTGATCGCCGGCGATGTTGTAAATAGGGACATTCACTGGTACCTTCTTTGCCCAAGCCTCACCGGTTATGTCCTCCATCATCTGAAGGAAATACATCCATGAACGGTTGGAAGTCGGTTTCGTAAATGCGTCAAACGGATCCTCCGCGTGATCGACCTGCACATACGGATCATCGCAGATCCACTCATTGCCCAGTTTCACGCCCTCCGTGCAGCGCCGGAACATCCAGCCCATCAAAGCTGCTCCCAAAGTCGGGTCTGATCCTTCACCTTCACCTGCATCGACCAGCTTTTTGACTTTCCGGATGCCTTCATTCAGATCCGGCCATACGCCCGTTGTTCCGCATATGGTGGCAGCCTTCAGATCGGATCCGTATCTTGCAAGATACTGACGCGTGATGAACGAACCCATGCTGTGGCCGAACATGAAATACGGCAGGCCGGGGTACTTTTCCGCGACAAGATCATGGAGCCTCTTCTCATCCTCGACCATGGTCTCAAATCCCTTGTCACCCCAGTCGCCCCATCTGTCGTTCTCAACGGCAGTTTTTCCGTGTCCGACATGGTCGTCGGCGGCTACGATGTATCCAGCCTCGACGAATTTCATGATCATATGAAGATATCTTCTGGAGTGCTCTCCGAATCCATGGATCAGCTGGATTATGCCGACAGGTTTTGCGGCGGGCACATATATCCAGCCGTAGACCTTGTCTCTTTCATTAAACGAGTCAAACTTAATCTCATGAAGCATAGCGTTTTCCTTTCTGTACTCTCAATGAGTACTTCATCTTTCTTTTGGCCAACCAGATTGACCACATTTCGCATCGAAGGAAAGGCATTTGTTCTGCCTGTCTTGTTATTTTAAGGATATCATAAATATCAAGTAAAGTATATGTTTATATAGGGAATGTTCACTGTCCAACAACATGGCTCATCTCATTTCTTTTCTGTCAATAAATGTCAATTATATTGCCGTAATCAACATGTATCCTTCCTTGCGACAGTCAAATCCACTTGAAATTAGCTTATGCTAACTATATAATTATCCCAGCCACCTGAACAACAAATAATGGAGGAAATAATGATGAAGTATATAGCGATGGCCAGAGTCATTCCTCTTCTGATGAAGAGTATAATCTTTAAGTATCTGGATGGTATCGGCATTTCTGTTTCTCCTGCCGATGTCAAAAAGGAATACAAGGCTATAGTAGCAAGGCGGCGGGAGATCGGCGGTATAAAGAACAATCTCATCGCAGGAGTGTTCCTGGCGGCATATATCATTGCAGTATACAAGGTGGCTGACGGTAAGATCAGTGAAGAGACCATCGACGGGCTTGTCAAAGCGGTCTGTGCGTCCGACAGGTTCAGGAAGATGAACGAGGGAAAGAATTTCTTTTCCGACAAGAATATCTCCACAAGAAACCGTCTCCAGTCCGATCCGTACTTTAATTCGTTTCCTGACAACTGGAAATACACCTTCTCCTATGACATTTCGGTGCCTGAGTGCTATATAACCTACTCAAGGTGCGCCATATGCGAAATGGCCATGAATGAAGGCGCTTTCCATCTCATGAAGTATCTGTGCACCACTGACTATGCACAGCAGGAGCTTATGGGCAATACTCTCATTCGAACTAAGACCATAGGAAACGGGGATGACATCTGCGATTTCCATATCATAGGAAACACAGTCAAGTCCTGATTTCCGTACGCATTACTCAATATTAAAACAGCCGGGAAAGAGTTTGTTCTCTTCCCGGCTATACTATTCAGTCTTTATATCAGCCCGTACTTTTCCTTTAGCTCGAGTATTCTCAATACGCTTTCGTCAAGTCTTTCAATTGGTATCTCACCATTCCTGACAGCCTCTACCACGCCTTCATAAGCGCTGACATAGTCAAACGGCATCAGCAGCACATCCACTCCCGAGTTGATAGCCAATACGCAAGCCTTTTCGGAAGAATAGCTGTTGTTTATAGCGCCCATTGCCAGTGCATCAGTGATGATCAGCCCGTCATAGCCCAGCTCATTTCTCAGTTTTCCCGTGACAAACTCATAGGACAGTGAAGCGGGCAGACCGTCAGATGTGATCTTCGGCAGTGTAAGATGGGCAATCATGATCAAGTCGGTCTTGTTCTTGTTGTCAATAAACGGAATGAGTTCAGCCTCGTGGAGCTGTTCCCATGTCTTGGTGACGGCAACATATCCGTAATGTGTGTCGCGCGATGTGTCGCCGTGGCCCGGAAAATGCTTCATGCAACCTGCTATTTCCCGGGAATGAAGTCCGTCCAGGAAAGAAGATACCATCGATGAGACCGTCCGGGGATCCTTTCCGAAGGCCCTGTTCCCGATGACTATGTTGTTCGGGTTTGTATTGATGTCAGCAACCGGTGCAAAATCCACACAGAATCCCAGTTCCTTGAGATATCCGCCTATGTATTCTCCAGCCCGGTATGCCTGCGACGGATCCCCGCTTTTCCCTATCGTGCCCATTGGAGGCATGTTCTTGATGCCGAAGGATGAGTTTCCGGCTATCCTGGATACGGTCCCGCCTTCTTCGTCTACAGCAAAAACAGGAGGCGTCCAGCTGCCTGAGCGAAGCTGTTCCATATATGCCTTCAGCTCTTCCCTTCCGGATAGGTTTTCAGCGAAGAACACTATGCCTCCCGCAGGATACCTGTTCATGGTATCCAGCATGACTTCAGTGGCATTCTTCCTTCCGTAATAATTCGGCGGTATGGCTGTGGTGTCAAGAGCGTCAGGTCTTATCCAGAAAAGCTGCCCGACTTTCTCTTCAACAGTCATTTCCCTAAGGATCTTATCTGCCTGTGAGTATTCTTCCCGCGGAACTGTTTCATCTTGAGAAGGCCGACTGTCTCCTGAAGGAACATCCCTGGGCGGTACACAGCCCACCAGAAGGATCATCCGAAGCACGGAGAAGATCATTCCTCTCAGAACCTTTTTTATCTTATCTTTCATTGTCGATCATCCCAGGCTTTCCTGTTTTTCTCCGGTCCTGCTCCATACGGATATCTTCCTCGCGAAGATGATCATTGCTATTACAGTGATCAATGCAACCGCTGCGAAACAGCATATCAGAGGTATGACGTATTTAAAGTATGGCGAATTCTCTATTGCGTAGACATCCATTCCTCCGTTTGGACTGACTGCCTTTACCATGGAGACCATGATCATTATAAACAGATCGTATCCGGCGTGCCAGAGTACCGGTACCGACACAGACAGCATGTCGTATTTTTTCTTCCCCGTAACGCGTGCCTTTCCGTAATAATACCCCATCAAGGCCTGAAACAGCAGATGCCCCGGGACCAATGCGCGCAGCAGATTCCGGTCACCGGCAAGACCGTACCGAACGTCTTCGATCATGGTGAATCCGATTCCAACGATCACTGCAGCTATTATGGCATCAAGCCATGTCTTTGTCGCCTTGTTGCCTAATATGGCCAGTCTGAAGCAAACGTACTTCGGTATCTCCTCCAGCAGTCCGGCTGTGACGAACGCCCTGAATGCTCCCGCCGCAAAGGAGTTGATCTTGTTAAGTGAAGGAGGGTTGAACATCGGTCCCACATATGCGATGAAAATAGCCGGAAGTATTCCGAGTATGATGAACTTCAGTACCTCTCCAACCGAATACTTATCGCCTTTCTTTTTCTTCAATAGCCATCTGAGTATGATCAGACAGACCGCAATCTCAACAAATAATATGAATATCATCTTATCTCCCGTTTGAACCGGCGTATAATCAGCTTGCCAGTGAAGAGTCCAGGACCGCCATTGCGATCTTTTTCTCTCCCTTTTCATATCTTGCCGTTATGACGTATGTCAGCTTCTGATCCTTTTTCAGTACTATCTCATCGTCCACGGAATAGTCTTGTGTTTCCAACACGGCTCCGTCCCGGTCGCAGATCTGAACACTGAACTCTTCCGGTACGCCCGGGGCATAAAGCCCGACATGCACTGTTTCCCTGCCTGTGAACAGATAGTATTCTTCGAGCTTGGTGTTATACCGTACTGTATATGACTCGTCCTCAAGGACCGTCATGTCGGTTCCCTTATTTGAATGGGAAAGAACTCCTGCAGCAATCACCACCAGAAGGACAAGGGCCCTGAAGACGGGATTGGATGTGATCTTTGAAAGCGTAATCCATTCCTTTGCATCCTTCAGTTTGTCCAGCTTATGGTAGACTGTCTTTTCATAGGCGTTCTTCCTGTCCTCTTCTGTGAACCGGTGTCCGCAGGAAGAACAGAAATTAGCTTTAATCGGGTTCTCGTGACCGCAGTTTGCACATTTCATATCCTGTTCCTCCCCTATCCTATCAGAACGTCTTCGGCGATATACCAGGTCCCGTCAACCTTGACCAGGACGAAAAGATATCTCTCCTGGGCAATTATAGGTGCGCTGTCTTCCATACTGTCCCTATGCCACTGGATCTCTTCGATCTCCGCCACATCGTATCCTTCAGACAGGAGCTGCTTTCCCAGCTCCGTGGTGGGAGCATTGAAATCAGGACCGCGCTGCATCTCGTCCCCGTTATGCTTATATCTGTAATTGAAAACGTATTCATGTCTTCCTGTGCCGAGACTTGACGGCATGTAGAACGTCTCCGGTGGCGGACTGTCTTCGTCCCAGTCCCCGATCTCGGCATTGATCGAATTGACGGTCCGGGCAAACACGCTGTGGGTATAACTTCTCGCCGTCTGTGTGGCCGCATTCATCTCCTCTGAGCCGAAACGTCTGTTTCCGGTCTCATTTTGAACGACCGTTCCCGGTCTTGCTGCGCTGCTGATCCTCTCCACATATCCCGGAAGCGACACCTGTGAACCGTAAGCGACGGATCCGATGACAGTCAATGTCAGCACCACTCCGTACAGATGGCTGAGCAGCCAGTTCTTGATCACTTCGAATAAGGTGTCATCGATCTTACCCTTAAGCGACTCCTTCGTATTCCTGTAAAGATAATCCTTCAGAAGCTCATCTTTCCGGTCCGTCTTTTTTCCGCATGCCGGACAGATCTTCTCACCGGCATGCAGCTCTGCCCCGCAGAAAATGCAATATTTGTATGTGTTCATATTTCTTACCTTCCGCTGATACCATATGAATATATAATATCACATGATACGCCGATGAAAAACTGATTTTTCCGACTGTGTCCGTACAAAGGGGCAGACCGTGGAGATAATCCGCTCCACGGCCTGCAGTTTGAATGTGAATGTCTCTTGTCCGCTGATCACGCAAGAGCGGAGAAAGCGGTCACATGAAGTTGATCTCTTCCTCAAGAGAATCCTTGATGACTTCAGCTACCCATGCCTCAAGCTCTTTCTTGTCATCTCCGAACCTCTTCGCATCAACGATCTCACCCTTGAAGCCATAGCACTTTTCAAGATCTTCCTTGGTCTTGCCGATATCGCTTCCGCCTGAAGTGGCAAAAAGGGCTATCCTCTTTCCAAGAAAATCATATGCTTCCAGGAAAGTGTTGATTATCCTCGGAGCCGTATACCACCAGATCGGGAAACCGACGAAGATCACGTCATGGTTATCTATATCAGCATCCATGTCCGCCAGTGCAGGCCTTGATTCTGGATCCTTCATCTCAACGCTGCTTCTTGACCCCCGGTCACGCCAGTCAAGATCTGCTGCCGTGTACGGTGTCTCAGGCTTGATCTCATAAAGGTCACCCTTGGCAAGCTCACAGATCTCCTTGGCAAGCTTTTCAGTCACTCCGCTTGCGGAGAAATATGCTACAAGATATCTGCTCATAATCAGAACCTCCGTTTCATTTCGTTCTTGTCTTTATTATAGCCTCAAGAGCGCGCATTTAATATATGCATTACAACAAAAATAAAAGCGGATAACTATACAATTTTATTATCGCTTCCCTATGATGCATGCGAAATCTTACACAAGAATACTATATATTTCAAAATGTATGCATATTGCAGATTTACGCCCTGTCGGGTTATTATATATAGGATAATCAACAGAGAGAATGTTATTCAAAAACGCTTTTGAAATAACTGAACATATAATGAGGTCCACCGATGAGCAATATACAGAATAAAGCCATCACGGCAGAATCGCTGATCAATACAAGGAAAGGTTTCCTGGCCAAGCTAAGGCTCAACATCTGCCTTATACTTCTGGGCGGATTCCTTGTAGGCGTCTTCCTTTTCCTGATGCAGGCCAACGCGGCCGTGTCCAAGCAGAAGAAGAACAATGACCGGGCATTGGATGAAGTAATGTCAATCCTTGAAAAGAACGAAAGGAGCGCAGACCTGCTGACATCGATCTTCCATGAAGGCAATGTCCTTGCGCTGGAAAACATAAAGGATCTTTTCGAAGGGGGATTTTTCGATTCTGTCTATCCGCAGAACGACTCCGTACGAACTGAAATGTTCGGCGGTCTCGCCGAAGCCAGCGGCACGCCGTACCTGTTCCTTCTTTCCGGTGACGGCAGGATAGTCATCAGTCGGGAGGAAGGAATGACCGGACTCAATCCGGCAGCCACCTCGCACATGACTCAAGAAAACCTCAACCGGATCCTGTCCTGTTCCAAAGAAGCCGATGGGAACATAGTTCCGATCCGAGTGAGAAATCAGCACGGTGAATTCTTCTTCTATTCGATACCGTTCAATTACAGAGGAACGTCATATGTGCTCGCCATCGGCGAGGATGCCGCTGCACTCGACGATCAGATCGATTCCTTGAGAAACATCTCCGCTGTCGTGAGCCGAATCTCCGTAAGGAACGACGGATTCATCTTTGCCGTGGACAAGCGAGACGGCCTGTTCATCTACTTTAAGGAAAATGACAATCTTCTCTCCGGCCAGAACGCGCTTCGGACTGGACTTTCGGAGAAAGCACTTAAGGACGGATATTCAGGAGTCGAGACTATACAGGGAGTCAGGTATTACTGTACATCCAGAGAAATGGACGAGAATACGGTGATAGCAACCGCAAGGATCCGGAGACTGTTCGGTCGCGACAGGACCAGCATTATCTGGACTGTTGCCGGTTTCATCATCGTGATGACTCTTTGCCTCGCCTATGCCATAATCGTGAGAAACGACTATATACGAAAGGATATCAGGACCGATGCCGTTGTCCTCGGAAAAGGCTCGGACAACCCGAGATATTTTGACAAGACGATATTCGGCAAGGTCCGGCCGCTGATGCTCATAGGAGTCATGGCGGTATTCGGAATCACTTTCTATGCGCAGACGCTCCTTGAGATCAGTGAGGGAGTCGAGCTTTCCGATGTGGTCCTTCAGTCAGTGACGGGAAGATATGAGGAGAGCACGGATGCCCGAACGATCGTCCAGAATTACTACAGCAGCAGATTCCTCAATTCAGCCAGGCTCATATCCTTCATGGTCGAAGAAACGCCTGATATCCTCAATGAGGAATCCGACCGATTCCACAGGACATACGACAATGAGGGCAACCGGCAGTATGTGCTGGATGATGAGGGCAACCGGCTGAAATCAGTACCTTCATCCGCATTGCTTCAGAACATATGTGACAGAAATCATATCAAGTCGGTGTATGTTTTTGACGAGGACGGCCATGTCATCGCGACCAACACTGACAACTGGTTCTTTGTTCTGAGCAACGACGTGAACGATCAATCATATCCGTTCAGGCGGATCCTTGAAGGAAAGACAGACTCATATCTGCAGAGTTCGATGACGAGCGATGTCGGCCAGCAGTCCCAGTTCTTCGGAGTTCTGATGCATTACTACACGACCGTCGACTCACGCGGAAACACCGTGTATGTATCCAGATCGGATTATGAAGATGCTTTGGCCTTAACGGGCACCCAGGACGGACGCATGGCCAGGGGCATCACCAAGCACTCATCCCTTCTGCAGATAGAACTTGATCATGACCTGGTGGATCAGATCATGGAGCCGACCAGTGCAGAATACCTGCTTTCCACAAAGATGCTGGGCAACGGAGGCATCGTGCTGTTTGACTCCACCGATGAACACCGTTGTGCGTATTCTCCGGTCTCGACCAGCGTAGGAAAGGCTGCAGCCGATCTCGGAGTGTCTCCGAACGCTTTTTCCGATATCTCGACAGAGGATTACTACGGATTTTCAACGTTGAACGGAGTATCGTACTTCTCATTCTTCAGATATGTGAACGGATACTACTTTGCAACGCTTATCCCCAAGGCAAACATGTACAGATCACGCGCCATCATCGCCCTGTGCACTGCTGCCGTCAGCCTGGTCCTGGTTCAAATACTTCTTTTGACCGTGACCGTGACCACCAGAGAGGAGGAAGAGCTCTTCCGGCGGGTCAATGCCGTTCAGGAGGAAAGGACATGGAATTCCAAGATATTTGATATAATCCTACCTTCCGGACGCCAGGCAAGCACCATGGAGGCACGATCCAGATGGGACAACCGGCATATTCCTTGGAGAGAACGTTCGCCGGAGCTCAAGCTCGCGCTGCTGCTTCAGTGGATCACGGTGTTCATTATCCTGTACATAATGATCTACCTGGCAGCAACAAGAAACTCTTTGGATGACCATTCAATAATAAGATATATTCTGAGCGGCATGTGGGACAAGGGTCCCAACATATTCGCCTTCAGTGCCTGCGGACTTGTCATCGGTACAGCCATCATCGTTGTCAAGATCCTCGGCATCCCGGTCAACCTTTCAACTGCCATCCTGGGAACCAGAGGCGAAACGGTCGGGCATCTGCTCCTCTCCGTCCTCAAATACGGCGGAGCCATCGGCGTCGTATTCTACTGCCTGTACCTTGTGGGCATAGATTCAAAGAGCCTCCTCGCCAGTGCAGGAATCCTGTCTCTGGTCGTAGGTTTCGGTGCCCAGAGCCTGATAAAAGATATTATTGCCGGAATCTTCATCGTGTTTGAAGGAGAATTCCGAGTCGGAGATATAGTGACGATAGGCGGATTCAGAGGAACCGTCGTCGATATCGGTCTCAGGACTACCAAGATCCTTGCCAACGGAAACATAAAGATATTCAATAACAGTGACATTTCAGGCGTACTGAACATGACGAAGGAAACATCGGTCGCTTCGATCGATATACGTCTCAAGTATGCGACAGATATCCACCGGCTGGAGAAAAAGCTGCCTCGAGAACTTGCACGTCTCAAGAGGAAGAATTCTCGGATTGTGGAGGGACCATACTATCTTGGAATCACTGCCATAGAGAAGGACTTCTTCATCGTCACTATTGAAGCGAGATGTTCGGAGGAAGATATCGATGATGTAACAAGCTTCCTCAACAAGGAACTTATATTTCTGCTTTCGGATTACTTCCCGGACAAGAAAAAAGCTGACGGCGAAGTCAAGGACAAGAAGGAACTGCCACGGACACCTGTCGTAGAGGAAAAGGAGGAATAAGCTCATGAAGAAGTTCTTTGCACTGATGATCCTTTCTCTGCTCGTGCTTTGCGGCTGTTCTGCAGGGAACGAAAAGAAAAACGGTAACGAGTCCAACCGGCCTGAAACGACTGTTGTCAGGATCGCCATGCCCGGCTCGGGACATATCCTCACGCTTATTGCCGATGAGATGGGTTATTTTCGGGATGAAGGTATAACCGTCGAGTACGTATATACTCAGACTGATGCCGAAGTGTTTGAAGGCATACGAAACGGAACGATTGATGTGGCCGCAAACTCAGGAACCAATCTCCCTCTCCAGCAGATCTCTTCAGGTCTTGACCTGACGATATTCGGGGGATATCTTCTGACCGGTTGCATGCCTGTCATTTCAAGGGTCGACACACCTTGGAACGGTATCGAGGACCTCATAGGCAAGACAATGGCATGTGAGCCGAATCTATACGCTCTGACTGGACCGCTGCTTGACATGGGCTATGACCCTCTGAACCAGATCAACTGGTATGAGACCGTCGATCAGAATGACAGGATCCTTGCCGTCAAGAACGGCGATGCCGATTATGCTCTGGTCGGAACGACGCTCAACTACGCGGTGATAACCGATCCTGAGATCAAGATCCTCACCTATGCTGCCGATGTGCTTCCTGCATATTCGTGTTGCCGAGCTGAAGCCATGACTTCATGGATCAACACAAATCCCAATACCGTCAAGGCTCTTTTAAGGGCCTGGATAAGGGCCATGGCATATTACAAGAGCCATCACGAGGAAACCGTTCAGCTGGCAGTCAAGCTCCTTGGTCAGAATGAAGACTTCGTCAGGTCGTATCTGGACAATCCTAGATTCGATCTCAATACCGATCCAATGAAAAAATCAGTATTGAGGGCATGGGATTATATGGATCGACTGGGGTTGCTGGATGCCAATGCAAAAGCCATGGACATCAACGACCACATAAATGTGGACCTGTATAAGGAAGCTCTGGATGAATGCCAGGAAAAATACGGAGCTGAAGATCCACGGTTCTACGAGAACATGCAGTCCACCTTTGCCAGAAATAACGGCTAACATAAACTGATACAGGGAGCGATCCTGGATCGCTGACAATCAAAAAGCTGCCCTTTCGGGCAGCTTTTTTCGTACTGTATTCCGGAAAAGGCAGTATTAACACTTCATTCTTATACCGTTTAATTTACAATTTGTTTTTAATGGTGAACTACTCCGACTTTCGCTTCGCTTAGATGTAAGGAGCTTCTTGCTTCACAGACATGGCTTACAGTGCACGACATATCTCACACCGCA
>CAZDOS010000043.1:0-15068 GCA_964507095.1 uncultured Oscillospiraceae bacterium
CCATTGTGTTTACTACAAATCCAATGCCGTTAGTGTAATGTCTTCTGTATACGCGGTATTTTTATTAAATATATCAACAGGCCGGCTCAAAATCAAGGAGCCGGCCTGTTGTATCATGTTTTGATAGGATTATCTGAGCTTCATTCCAGGCTTGAACTCGTCGCTGAGGAAGATGACCTTGGCTGATCCGTCTTCGCCTTCGCCTGCGACCAACATGCCTTCGCTGAGCTTTCCTGCCATCTTGCGAGGAGCCAGGTTATCGACGATGATGACCTTCTTACCCTTCATGTCTTCAGGTGAGTACCACTCTCTGATGCCTGAAAGGATGTGCCTTTCTCTCTTTCCGTCAAAGATCGTGTTGTCCAGAAGCTTCCTGGAGTTCTCGACCTCCACGCTGTCTCTGATCTCTGCGACTATGAGTCTGACCTTCCGGAATTCATCGATGGAGATGATTCCTGCATCCTCTTCTTCTGCAGCCTTCTTTTCGGCCTCTTCCTTTGCCTTGGCGGCCCGCAGTGCCCGTGCCTTCTTCTCGGCATCCTGCTTCTCGAGCTCTGCAAGCTCCTTTGCAACGTCTATCCTAGGGAATATGACCTCGCCCTTCGTGACCTTGACATCCTTCTTGTAGCCGAACCTGTCAAGATTCTCGTACTTGAGATCGTCTTCGGTGTAGCCCAGCTGAGCAGCGATCTTCGGAGCGGTCTCAGGCAGGTATGCTACCAGGAGAGCTGTTACGAAACGCAGTGACTCTACCAGGTTGTAGAGGACCGTTGCAAGCCTTGCCTTCTTGGCTTCGTCCTTTGCAAGTGTCCAAGGAGCTGTCTCGTCGATGTACTTGTTTGCTCTCTGTGCGATCTTGAAGATCTCTGCAAGGGCCTGAGGGATGGAAAGCGAATCCATGAACCGGTCGCACTTGTCTCGCAGCCCTTCGCACAGCTCCTTGAGGTCGTTGTCGAGAGGATCGTACTCTCTGTCTGCAGGAAGCTGTCCGCCGAAATATTTGTCGATCATGGCGACCGTCCTGCTGACCAGGTTGCCCAGGTCATTGGCAAGGTCCGCATTGATCCTTGAAATGAGGCTCTCGTTTGTGAAGGAACCGTCATTGCCGAACGGAACTTCCCTGAGCAGGTAGTATCTTACCGCGTCGACGCCGTAACGGTCGCAGAGCACGAACGGATCAACGACGTTGCCCACGCTCTTACTCATCTTGCCGCCGTTTATCAGCAGCCAGCCGTGTCCGAAAACTCTCTTCGGGATCGGAACGTCCATTGCCATCAGCAGGGCAGGCCAGATGATGGTGTGGAAGCGGAGGATCTCCTTGCCGACCATGTGCAGGTCCCGAGGCCAGTACCTGTCGTAATCATTGTATTCGGAGTTCTTGTAGCCGAGGGCCGTGCAGTAGTTGAACAGCGCGTCCACCCATACATATACCGTGTGGTCAGGGTCGAAGTCTACAGGGATGCCCCACTTGACTGTCGTTCTTGAAACGCAGAGGTCCTGGAGACCCTGGTTGATGAAGGCGATCATCTCGTTCTTTCTTGCTTCAGGCTGAATGAAGTCAGGGTGATCCTCATAGTACTTCAGCAGCTTGTCCGCGTAGTTTGACAGACGGAAGAAGTAAGCTTCCTCGCTTGCCTTGTATACGTCTCTGCCGCAGTCAGGGCACTTGCCGTCGACCAGCTGGCTCTCTGTCCAGAAGGTCTCGCAAGGCTTGCAGTACCAGCCTTCGTACTTGCCCTTGTAGATGTCGCCCTTGTCGTAGAGCTCCTTGAATATCTTCTGGATGGCTTCTACATGGTAGTCATCCGTTGTCCTTATGAATCTGTCGTACCGGATGTTGAGTCTCTTCCAAAGCGGCTTTACGTTGTTGTTGACGATGTCGTCGACATACTGCTTTGGTGTCTTTCCGGCAGCTGCTGCCTTGTCCTGGATCTTCTGACCGTGCTCATCCGTTCCCGTCAGGTACATGACATCGTAGCCCTGGAGCCTCTTGTATCTTGCAAGGGAATCACAGGCGGTCGTGGTGTAGCTGTGACCGATGTGCAGGTTGTCCGATGGGTAGTAGATCGGAGTGGTGATGTAATAAGTCTTCTTTTCTGCCATTGATAATACCTCTCTTTTTCATTTTGTCGTTTATCTGGACAGGCAAAATTGTATTAAAAAAGCCCTCAGTCCCAAAAGGGACCAAGGGCGAATTAACGCGTTACCACCTTGCTTTGACATGCCATTGCTGACATGCCCTCACTGTCCACGGCAAATGCTTATGGACGCCCACTGTAACGGGAGGACCCGTTTCCGGCTACATATCGCCGGAAAAGCTCTGAGACCATGTTCAACCGCCGCTTTCCTGTTCCTTTTCAGCTGCCGGAACTCTCTGGAAGGATCGCATGCGGCCTACTCTTCTCTTCAACGCCTTTTGCTTATCCAATATGCATATATAATAGGTTCTTTTGATATATTTGTCAATATATGGTTTATATTTTTAGAGATACCTACAAAACTGGTCTGTTATTTGAGCTTCCTTCTTACCTCGAGGGCAACGTCTATGCTCTTGGCGTAGATCGGATCGAAGGTGATGGTGAATTCTCCCGCAGTCTCGATTACGGCACCGGAGAAGTGGCTCTTGAACCGCAGTATCCTGTAAAGCTCCTCAGAGTCCTCGGGCTTTGTCGCCACGCCCTGCATGTCATAGGTGTGGCATCCGCCCTCAAGGGCCCATTTCATCAGTTCCCACTGGAGCCGGTAGGTAGGGTAGAGCTTCCTCATCTCGTCGGTGGAGCAGCCGTATACATGGCTGGTGGTGCCCCGATACTGTACCCGAACGCCGCCGCACAGAGGCTTGCCTTCAAAGTAGCACATGTAGAGTCTGCAGTCATCGCCCAGGGCAGTGAGCATCTTCACGAAGTACTCTCTGGGCCTGATGGAGAAGTGCTGCCTTTCGCCGGTCTCGGCATATATGGTGTAGAAATCATCCAGACCGTCGAGCCCGACGTTTTTGCACTCGACACCGTGCTTGTAAGGGTAGCGTATGTAGTACCTGGTGCCGCTGTTCATCTTGGCAAGGAGCTGATCTTCCGTGTAGCCCTTTATATAATCCAGCATGTAGTTGGTCCTCGGCTGGATCGTGTCATGGAAGCCCGCGTTCTCCTTGAGGGACAGTCCGCAGGAGCGGAAGAGGGCTATCGTGTCCCGGTCATCCGCCTTGACGAGAGGATCCATGATGAATCTGAAGGCACGGTGCTTCTTGGCCAGTGCCTTTACGCCGCGAAGGAGGTCCTCGATGGTCTCCCTGTCCGTATAGTCACAGACGGGGCCGCGGTTTGCGTACATCATGCTCTTGAGCCCCAGCTTGCGTATGAGGACGAACATCCCGCCCTTTATATTTCCGTCAGCGTCCCTTGAAACGATGACCTCATTATCCCATTCGGTCTTGACGTTTCCCCAGCGCGGTGACTGCTGGAACGCCCCGTGGGGATGGGAAGAGCAGAACTCTTCGAATTCGCCGTATCTGTCTTTGGAAAGGATTTCCACAATAAACCTCAAAAATGATAAATAATTAGTACAAAGAGAAGTATACCACACTGCACACTCTTTTTACATACTCCGCGGGTAAAATTGACTTTGAAAAGCGTTTTTGATAGTATTACTTAGGTTAGAAAAATGATTTGTCGCGGGTAATTTCCCGCCGCATAAGGAGATAGATCATGAGATTCAGAAAGGTAATATCCTTACTTCTTGCCGCTGTCATGGCACTGTCGCTGGCGGCATGTTCAGCCAAGGAAGTGGATGAGTACAAGGATACGGATGTCGGCCAGGCGATAGAACTGACCGGCAGCTATATGAGAAAAAAGATGGGTTCACCGAAGTTCGGCGATGAGGAAAAGATCGTTGCGCTGCTCAGGAGCGATTATGTCGACTACTGGGACAACAAGATAGAAATCTTCCGCAATGCTCTCAACAAGTATCTGAACAATCACGGCGGCATCCTGGGAAAGAGCGATGCCATCCTCTATGACAGATATGACGATGTCATCATGGCGTATACCGCAGCCGGAGTCATTGCGGACAAGTCGGCCTATGCGGATCTTGTGGACGGAGTGAGCATCGACGACTATGTCATAAGAGGCGGATACCTCAACAAGATCAGGGCCCTCACGGCGCTGGAATGCGGGAACTACGAGGTCTGGGAAAAGGGCGATCTGACAAAGGAGGACCTTGTATCCTTCATCCTTTCGCTTCAGAAAGAGGACGGATCCTTTACATATTCCGGACGGACGGTCTCCGACATCAGGATAACCGGTGAGGCTCTTATAGCCCTGTCGCTGGCCGACAGGACCGAGCGGACGGATCTTGCCATCGCCAAGGCGGTCGGATATCTCAAGGGCAGAGTCTCTCGGGACATGTCTCTGGATGATCTTTCCATAGCTATAATCGCTCTCAATACACGGGGCGTTGACGCAAGAGACGTCAACGGAATCGACCTTGTCGGAGCACTGCTCACCTACGCGAGAGAAGACGGTTCATATGCCCGGGACAGGGAAGCAAAGCAGGGCAATATCGATGACGCTGCAATCGCTCTTCTGGCTCTGGGCAGCCAGAGAAGGTTCGACAAGGGACTTAACAGTGTCTATGACATGACTGATGTTCTTGGCGGAGCTCACAACCAGCTGTCTCCGGCTTGGAAGACATATGTCAGGATGATGCTCATCTTCCTGGGGGTTGCCGTAGCGTTTATCGCACTGGTCCTTGTCATATCCCGTTTCAGGATCGCCAAGTGGAGGAAGGAAGGCATCTATAATGAGGAGACAGGATATATGATGTCTCCTGAGGAGATCGCCGAAAAGAAACTGCGTGAGGCAAAGCGGAAGGCTGCTGAAAAGGTCGAGGAAGTCAAGGAAGACATCAAAGAAGCAAGAGAGAACGTCAGGGAGAAGGCCGAAGAAGTCAAAAAGGACATTGAAGAGGTCAGAGAGGATATAAAGGAAGACATCGAAGAGAAGAAAGAGGAAGCAGAAGCTGCCAGAGGAAACATCTTTGACATCTCCAAGACCCGGAGCAAGGCGGAGGAGCTGGCTTTCAAGGGACGCAGCGCTGAAGAGATCATGCAGAGAGTCTCATCCAGGGATTTCACAGACGAGGAATTCGGCAAGGAAGAGAAAAGGATCGAGCTGGCAGACATAAAGGCCGATCTCAAGGCGACCGGAGAAGTCATCGGAGCTGTCATGGGCAATATCTCTGACATTTCAAAGAACCGGAACAAGGCCGAGCGGATGGCTGATGCCGGAAAGAGCGCAGGCGAGATCCTCCGGGAGTTCGGCGCAAAGGTCGCAGGCGAAGCTGCAGACAAGGCGGACGAGGCAGCAGAGACGACAGGTATTGTCGCACGGGAGCTGTCGGAAGCAGTTGAGGAAGTTAAGGAAGAAAATGTCGAAGCAGTCGCTGACCGGGAGGCAGAGCCTCGGGCGGAAGACATCGAGGACATAGAGAAAGAATAACTGTTAAGACGGATCCGTTAAGTAACGGGTCCGTTCTTCTTTACATAAACAGGACCAAAAGAGTATAATCAACAAGTAATAAGCCCATTAATCGATAAACGGAGGTATATTCCCATGAAGATGGCAGTAATCTACTATTCAAGAACAGAGAATACCAAGAAGATGGCTGAGGCTATCTGCGAAGGTATGATGAAGGTCAACAATGTCCAGGCTAAGGCATTCTCGATCGATGCAGTCGATGCAGATTTCGTAAACGCTTCGGATTGTGTCGTGGTCGGAACACCTGTCTACTATACAGACATGGCCGGTGAGGTCAAGATGTGGCTTGACAATGAAGCAGGCAAGTACTCCTTCAAGAATAAGATCGTCGGCGCATTTGCAACAGCTGCATACATCCACGGCGGCGCAGACATCGCTCTGCAGAACATCCTGACAGCTCTGATGTTCAGAGGCGCAATGGCATACTCAGGCGGCTCAGCATTCGGACGGCCTCCTATCCACCTCGGACCTGTCGCTGTCGGCGACGTAGAATCCTTCAGGGATCTCTTCGTGACATACGGCGAGCGCATGGCCATCAAGACAGTGGGCAACTTCACGACCTGCTGCTGATCCTGAAAGACATCCAAGGCACCGGAGCACAGTCTCCGGTGCCTTTTGCAACAGTGACAAACAGGTGTGTAACTGGTATAATATATTTTAGTAAAGCGGATCTCTGTCCGCGACATTACGTTAAGATCCCGACCTGCCGCCGGTCCCAGCTGCCGGCAAAGGAAAGGATACACTGACAACACAGGAAAGGAATAAAATCATGTACCCAAAATTCTTTAAATGCATGCGCTGCGGCAACATAGCCGTCAAGGTCCACGATTCAGGCGTGCCGATGGTCTGCTGCGGCGAGAAGATGACAGAGCTCGAGCCGAACACTGTCGAAGCCAGCGGAGAGAAGCATCTTCCTGTGGTCACGCTTGACGGTGACCTCGTAAAGGTCAATGTGGGAAGCGCTGATCATCCGATGATCCCCGAGCACTATATCGAGTTCATCTATCTTTACACTGAGAAGGGTGGACAGATCGCCTGGCTGAAGGCCGGAGACAAGCCTTACGCAGAGTTTGCAATCTCTGAGGGCGACAAGCCTCTTGCTGCCTTCGCATACTGCAATCTCCACGGTCTGTGGAAGACTGATATCGGCTGATAGATACAGATGACGGGGCCCGCAAGGAATTGCGGCCCCGTTATTTATGCCCGTTATATGCATGTATATTCATTGAATGCAACTATTCATTATTGAGCATTCATAGAATTGCCTTGTGTTCATTCAGCATTTTGCACAAAAATTATCAACATTCGTGAAATATTTGCTTGAAATAGTTGACAAATGACAGCTCTGATGCTACTATACAGGTGACAATTAAAGAAAGGAGCGGATGAGGATGTTTAACCACCGACTGCTGATTATTTCAGTACTTTAGGAAGGGAGGTGAGTCCGGCAATAGCTTAAAGATTTAATTGTTAAAGAAAAGATCCATTCAAGAAAGGTAACGGTATTTAAGATGACTTATCGCAAGCTTCTGAATTATCAGTAATTTGCGAAAGGGGTGAGTCCAGCAGTACACTAAAGCTTAACTTACAAAATGACGGTCACCTTGACAGGAGGTAAAACAAATGTTAATACCGAGGTTGAGATATCTGAAGAAACCAATTTGAGTATCCGGCTCGACAGAGCGTCGGACCGCGAGAAAGATCCTTTCCCTTGAGATCAGAGGTGATTCCAATGGGCCATTCAGAAAAAAGGATCCGTACCAGAGAAAGAAGTGAATATACGGCAGGTGCCGAGTTGACGCGTACTTGAAACAAAGAGAGCCGTTCAAAGTGTCATGGATGTTGAGTTGGGCAACATTGACCTACGGTAAAGTAAGAGACTAGCAAAGATGATGGTAGCGGAAAACGACAGAGCACTGGGCTGCCGAACAGATGACTAGTGAAAAGATCCGTATGTACATGATGCATATAGGGAAGCGGGAATAACTGGTAACGGAACATACACAGACAGATTGATATATATTGAATGGGCTAAGAATGGAGGTAATTAACGATCATGAAAAAGGTATTAATTGAATATTGTTAAGGCTCCCGATACGAGATCGGGAGCCTGTTACTTTTTGTGCGGCTTTTTCAGACGGTCCCAAATGTGAAATCTGGTCGAAGACCGTGCCGGCGTATTGACTGACCGGCTAAAATATGCATTAATTGTATCGATATGTTACATAAATCGAAAATGGGGTATCGTTCATGCAGATAAGAGATCTTGAGATATTCAAAAAAGTCTATGAATTCAACAGCGTTACTCAGGCGGCAGAGTACCTGGGATACACGCAGAGCGCCGTATCCAGCTGCATCAAGAGACTGGAAGTCGAGCTGGAGTGTCCGCTTTTCAACAGGGTCAACAGGGGGATAACGCCGACAAGGTACGGCGACAATCTGTACAGGCAGGCCGGTGTGCTGCTGGACAACATAGACTCGCTCAAGAGCACCATAAGAGAAACGGGAGAGATTACGGGCTCCCTCAACATAACTTGCGCGGAAAGCGCCTGTTCGCGATTTATGCCGGAATGCGTTGCCATTTTCCAGAAGCACAACCCGAAGGTACAGGTCACGATCAGGATGCAGAATGAGGACTGCCTCATGGCACTGACGAGGATGGAGTCGGATTTTGTGCTGACTCTAATGCCCGAGTTTGACCAGGGAGCTCTTCAGCAGATCATGAAACGCCCCCTGAAGTTCAAGCTCTACCGGGCGGCCGGCAAGGACATATCGGGGATAAGGGAGCTTAAGGAAGTTGCCTCGGAAAGGCTGCTTTACGGCACCGGCTATTCGGCGTTTGATTCGATGCTCAAGGACGAGTTCATGAAAAAAGGGCTTGTTCCGAACTATATGACCTTCTGCGACAATGTGTTTACGCTCGAGAGGATGTGTTCCCTTGACGTCGGCATCTGTCTGCTGCCTGAATATATAGCCGAAGAATTCGTTGCGAGAGGCGAGATCAAGGAGATAGAGATAAAGGACCTTGACATATCCATGTACAGCTACATCTATGCCCTGAAGGGCAGGAGCCTGTCGCCGCGGACCGTCAGTTTCCTCAGGATGCTCTATGAGATGTATGACGACATCGAGAAGTACATCGATCTGTGACCCGCAGGGCGAATATCGGTATTGACACCGTTTCAGACGAATGGATATAATTGTTCCATAAACGGCTGAAAGTATTCAGGGCGCAGAAACGAACAACATATATTTTCCGCTCTTTGCCTGCCGGCAGGGGGCGGACTCTGTTTATTTTCAACAAACACACAGACCGTAACAGAAAAGGAGAGGAAAAATGTTTGACAAGATCGAAAAAAGGATCTGCGAGATCCTTGACGAGAGACAGGACGAGATCATCGCCTTCGGCGAAGACATCTGGCATCATGCCGAGCTCGGCTACAAGGAAGTAAGGACCAGCGGAAAGTTCGTCGATGAGATGAAGAAGCTGGGCATGGAGCCTGAGACAGGCTGGGCCATCACTGGCGTGAAGAGCTATCTCAGACCGAAGGGAACCACAGAGGGACCTACTCTTGCCGTCATGGGCGAGATGGATGCTCTTCCGATACCCGGAAACCCTGACGCATGGAACGGCGCGGCCCACTGCTGCGGACATCACGTCCAGCTTACCGGTGTAGTCGGGGCAGCCATGGCACTCAGCGATCCTGAAGTAGCTGAGGCACTCGGAGGAAATCTCTGCTTCATGGCCGTACCTCGGGAAGAGTTCGTTGACATCGAGTTCAAGAGCCAACTGATGAAGGAAGGCAAGCTTCATTACGGCGGCGGCAAGTGCGAGCTCATCAGAGAGGGAGCCATGGACGACATAGACATCGCTCTGGGACATCACTCGTTTGAAGGACGGGACTTCGGTCTCATGAACAACTCCTCAAACGGTTTCGTGAACAAGACAGTCACCTTCAAGGGAAGGGCAGCCCACGCTGCGGGAATGCCTCACGAAGGAATCGACGCCCTGAACGCTGCGACATCAGCCATGGTCAACATGGCCCTTCAGCAGGAGAGCTACCGCGATGAGGACTGCGTACGCGTACACGGCTTCATCTCAGACGGCGGCACTGCTGTCAACATCATCGCCGATGAAGTAAAGATGCAGATATGCGCCAGAGGAAAGACACCTGAGGCATACAAGGATGCGGCCGCAAAGGTCGACCGTTCCATCAAGGCAGCTGCAATCGCAACCGGCTGTGGCGTAAAGATCGAGACAATGGCCGGATACATGTCACAGGTCCCTAACCCTCACACAGAGGTCCTCCAGAGCGTCTTTGACGACATAAAGGCTGAAGGAAAGTACACCAAGCAGAAGGACATGGGCGGTCACTCCACCGGTTCCGATGACTACGGCGACATCTCGTGCCTAATGCCTCTTGTTCACTTCGTCACAGGCGGCGTCGTCGGCGGAGCTCACAGCACGATGTATCACCTTTCAGAGGACAAGTACGCTTCCTACGTTCTCACTGCAAAGATATTTGCCCTTACTGCATACCGTCTCATGAAGAACGGCTGTGAGAACGCGAAGATCAACATCGCTGACTACAAGCCTGTCATGACAAAGGAAGAATACATTGCATTCCAGGACAGCATGAACTCGACATTCGAGATGCCTATGGATCCTCTTCCGGTAGTCGGAGCGGAGAACTGATAACAGCCATACAGATAAAGAGAAACAGGGGCCGATGGCCCCTGTTTCGTATTGTCACCAAAGTCTGAATGCTTGAAGCCCGAAAGGATTAACAAATCCCTGAGTCTGCATTACTGTGAAGCAGATTATCAAGTAGGTGGCATCACGCTTCATGGAGACGTGACACCTCATTAACAAAAAAGAAAAGGAAACAAAAACAATGAAATAATGCCAAGTCAAACAGCTTTGTGACGATATATACACAGTACAATAAATAAGCGATCTGTACTGTTGCACAGTGAACATATCTCTATGCAAGTATATGATAGCATGGCGCATCCATTTAATCAAATTGATATATATGCCATAAATGCATAAATCATATTTATATAACAATAAAATAACTACGATATTTAATATTTATAGACAGCTATGGTATAATTATAATAAAAGAGAAAGGATTATCGTTATGAGAGATTTTGTATTCCAGAACGCTACAAGGATCTATTTCGGGCGCAGCCGGCTGGACTCCCTTGCCGGCGAGCTGTCTAATTACGGCAAGAGGGTCCTGCTGACCTACGGCGGTGGTTCCATCAAAAAGATCGGCCTGTATGACAGGATAATGGACATATTGAAAGAAAACGGATTCACGGTCTTCGAGATGGGCGGCATAGAGCCCAATCCGCGCCATACATCCGTTAACCGAGGCGCAAGGATATGCAAGGATGAGGATATAGACGTAGTCCTTGCAGTCGGCGGAGGTTCCGTGATAGACGCTTCAAAATTCATATGTTCAGGCGCTCTCTATGACGGTGACATATGGGATCTTGTAAAAAGAAAGGCTCCGATAACCGGCGCTCTTCCTCTGGTCAGTGTGCTCACGCTTGCCGCGACGGGAAGCGAGATGGATTCCGGAGGAGTCATAACGAATCTTGAAACCAACGAGAAGATCGGAGGCGGTCATCCGTCGATGTTCCCGAAGGCGTCCTTCCTCGATCCGACCCTCACATATACCGTTTCGGCATATCAGACGGCATGCGGATCGGCAGATATCCTGTCCCACACGATGGAGACATATTTTGCAAGAGAAGACGGAATGTACTTCCTGGATACCGTCATGGAGGGTATCATGAAGACTGTCATAAAGTATGCGCCGATTGCCCTACAGGAGCCTGACAACTACGAAGCGAGGGCAAACCTCATGTGGGCATCCTCATGGGCGATAAACGGCTTCGTCAGGGCTGATAAGCCTTATCCTTGGAGCTGCCATCCCATGGAGCATGAGCTCAGCGCCTTCTATGACATCACTCACGGTCTGGGACTTGCCATTCTCACTCCGCGCTGGATGAGGCATGTCAAGAATTCGGATAACATCTCCAGGTTCGTGAAATTCGGCGTGAACGTGTTCGGTATCGACCCGTCTCTGCCGGATGAAAGGATAGCCGAGCTCTCGATCGAAAAGCTGGAAGAGTTCCTGTTCAGGACCATGGGACTGACGGACAATCTGACGGAGCTTGGCATCACGGATGAGCATTTTGAGACAATGGCCGAAAGAGTTGCGGGAGCAAGGCCGCTGGCAGGCTTCGTAGATCTGAAAAAAGAGGACGTTCTTGCGATCCTCAAGGCATGCCTCTAAGGAGAGGAGTGCGTGATGGTACATCTTTATTACGGCTACGGGAAGGGAAAGACCACGGCAGCTGCCGGCATAGCTCTGAGGATGCTCGGACATTCCGGCAGGGTAGTGTTCTGCCAGTTCATGAAGGACGGCTCCTCGGGAGAGGTAGTCGCTCTGGGAAGGTTCGAAGGCTGCACATGTCTCTCGGCTCCCGAAACACGGAGATTCACATGGAACATGACAAGCGAGGACAGAGAAATATCCGCAAGGATAATCTCTTCACTCTTTGAAGCCGCGCTTGCCAGGGCGGCCTCACAAAGAGCGGACATGCTGGTGCTCGATGAGCTGGTAGGCCGGATCAGCGCAGGATATCTTGACGAAGAAAAGGTGCTTTCCCGGCTGGACGGGATCAGGGACCTTTGCGAGATCGTGATCACCGGTCATGCCCCGAGCGAGCGTATGACAGCCTTCTGCGACTATGTCACTCACATGGAGAAGGAAAAGCATCCCTTCGACCTGGGACAGGATGCAAGGGAAGGCATAGAATACTGAAAAGCTGTTAAGACCATATCTCAAGGGGCGTGCCGGACATGCCCCTTTTTTTAATAACAAAATGCCGGGAAAATTGACATAAAACCGGTAGTGTGATATATTTTCTTTATTATGATATAAGGGAGAATATGCCCTTAGATTCCGTATCTGAAAGGAAGTGTTGTATCCTCTTATGGATGGGGACAGTCGACTGTACTGGATATTAGCAGGCGTCATGGTCGTTATGGCGGCAGTTTTTGCCATCATCGAAACGGCGCTATCCTCTGTGTCGAGAAACAGGATCAAGGTGCTCACTGAGCGCGGAGATCCGAGAGCGGAAAACGCTCTTTACGCCTTGGATCATTTTGACAAGGCAATAACCACTTTATTGATCTGTACAAATATCGTCCACATTACGGCAGCCGCCCTGGTCACTCTTGTCGTGACAAGAAGATGGGGCATAGGCGCCGTGTCTTTAAGTACCATCCTCACCACGATAGTCGTATTCTTCGTCGGTGAAATGCTCCCGAAAAGCATGGCAAAAAAGAACAGCGAGAAATTCATCCTGCAGTACGCAGGTCTTCTTCGTTTTCTCATGAAGGTGCTGACGCCTTTCTCATTCCTGCTTTCCGCATTGGGACGGTTCGCATCGAGACACACCAAGTCCGAAGCTGAGATATCGGTCACCGAGGACGAACTGTACGATATCATAGATAACATGGAGGAGGAAGGGACGATAGACGAGAGCCAGAGCGACCTCATTTCCTCAGCTCTTTCCTTCTCAGACGTGACCGTGGAAGCCATCCTGACTCCGAGGATAGACCTGGTGGCACTGGACGTCGATGAGGAGCCGGAAGAGATCCTCGAGATACTCAAGAAGACCAACCACTCAAGGATCCCGGTATACGAAGGGACCATAGACAACATCGTCGGAGTGCTGCAGATAAGGAAGTTCATGAAGGAATATCTTCGCGAAAGGAAGATCCCACGGCTGAGACCTCTCCTGGATGAGGTGTATTTCACCACATCGTCAATAAAGATAGACGAGCTCCTTGCCCAGATGTCCAAGAACAAACTGAACATGGCGGTGATCGTTGACAGTTATGGCGGCACGCTGGGCATCGCAACCGTCGAGGATATCCTTGAGGAGATCGTCGGCGAGATCTGGGATGAGGATGACGTCATCAAGGAGCCGATTGTCCGGCTTGCAGAACACACCTATGAGGCGGATGCCGGCGAGGTCGTTGAAGAACTGTTCGACTTCATCGAATACGAGGACCCGGAGGAAAACGAGGAATTCGTCAACATGCCTATAAGCAAGTGGGTCCTCTCCCGGTTCCAGACTGTGCCTGAAGAAGGGGATTCATTTGATTACCATCATCTGCACGTCACGGTCTCCCGGATGGATCACAACAGGATCCTGAAGGTGAAGGTCGAGGTCGGCGACGAGGACATGACGCCTTCCGATGAAGGAGAAGAGAAAGGCGGTGAGGACAGATGACAGGTCTGATACTTGCCGCAATAGGCATAATAATCTGCATATACATGTCCGGTTACTTCTCCTCAACAGAGATCGCCCTTACCTCTGTAAATGAGGTCAGGATGGAGAATGAGGCTGAAGACGGGAACAAGCGCGCACAGAAAGTGCTCAGGATACTTGATAAGTTCGACAACGCACTGAGCGCAATACTCATAGGGAACAATCTTGTGAATATAGCCGCATCTGCGCTCACTTCAGTGTTTATGCTCCTCCTTATGGGAACGGACAGGTGGACCTTCATAGGAACGATAGTCGTTACCATACTTGTCATCATATTCGGAGAGACCATACCGAAGATAACTGCCAAGATGACCGCTAATACCACCGCCATGATGAATTCGTCGGTGATATGGATGATGATGACCGTCCTCAAGCCTTTCATAGCGCTCATAGTATGGCTCGTTGAGCTCATCACGAGCGGCATGAAGGACGAGAGCGAAGAGCCGGATGACGAGGAGTCGGTGGAGGAGCTACATTCCATCATCGACACTGCCGAGGATGAGGGCGTGATAGATGCAGATCAGTCCGAGATAGTTCAGGCGGCAATAGACTTCAGCAGCATCTCTGCCTTTGAAGTCATGACTGCACGAGTGGACATAGACGCGATAAACGTGGAGGACTCGGTGGAGGAGATACTCGCCGAGATAGAGGATTCGCCATATACGCGTTTCCCTGTATACGAGGACAGTATAGACAACATAATCGGAACGCTTCATCTTAATCACCTTCTCAGAGCCATGTCAGAGGACGAGGATGTGGATCTCAGGAGCCTGCTGATGCCTCCTTGCTTCGTTTACAAGACCATGAAGCTGCCTAAGGTGCTCAACACCTTGAAATCGGCCAAGCAGCATCTTGCTGTGGTAACGGATGAATACTCCGGAACTCTTGGAGTCATCTCCATGGAGGACGTTCTGGAGCAGATAGTCGGTGATATCTGGGATGAGACTGACGAGGTTGAGCCGGAGCTGATCCGGGCTGACGAAACCTCTTTCGAGGTTGACGGGGACATGATAATAGATGATTTCCTTGAACTTACAGGCATAAACAGCGAGGAGTTCGACTACATGTCCGACACGATAGGAGGCTTCTGCATAGAATATCTTGAGAAGTTCCCCAAGGCAGGAGACCATTTCACCTATGAGGATTATGAAATCTACGTCGAGGAAGTGGACG
>CAZDOS010000044.1:0-14816 GCA_964507095.1 uncultured Oscillospiraceae bacterium
AAAACGATGTAAAAGCTAAGAGGCTGTAGAAAAACTCGCGTTTTTTTACAGCTCCATGCGTTATCAGCCCTTAAGTATCCTGACTGCGGATGATGTGCCCAGTCTGTCTGCTCCCAGCTCTATGAACTTCTCCATGTCCTCTCTGGTGCGTATGCCGCCTGCCGCCTTGATCCTGCATCTGCCCTTGCAGTGCTCATTGAACAGCTCGACATCGTGGAAGGTCGCCCCGCCGGTCGAGAAGCCCGTGCTGGTCTTTATGAAATCTGCTCCTGCTCTGATGACGCAGCCGCACAGCCGTATCTTCTCCTCATCCGTCAGAAGGCAAGTCTCGATGATCACCTTGAGTATATGGTCGCCGACTGCTTCCTTTACGGCCCTTATCTCCTTTTCCACGTACTCAAAATCGTGGTCCTTCGCCTTTGAGATGTTTATCACCATATCGACTTCGCCGGCGCCCCTTCCGATGGCATCCTTTGCCTCGAAGACCTTGCTCTCGGTGGTCATGGCTCCAAGAGGGAATCCTATGACCGTGCAGATCGGTATCCTTCCCTTGAGTATGGAAGCGGCATAGTCTATGTATCCCGGGTTGATGCATATGGAAGCGGTGGAGTACTCCATTGCCTCCTCGCATATCTTTCTGATGTCGTCCTTCCTGGCATCCGCCTTGAGAAGGGTATGGTCCACTCTTGCGAATAATTCTCTGTCTGTCATTTTCTGTCTCCCTTACCGGATCATATTATAATGTCTATCAGACGGGCAGCGTTGATGACCGCCCTCTTAAGGTCCCTGTGTATATTATCTTTTGCCTTTTCCAGGCTCTGCGGTCCGAAGGATGTGGTATATACGGCGCTTACTCCTCTGCAGTAGGCATTTTCCTCGCCCTCGCTGCCTCCCGCTATCACGACGACCGGTACTTTGTGCTCCGCGGCTCTCCGGGCAATGCCCATGACCGTCTTTCCCGAGAGGGACTGGGCATCGAAATTGCCCTCGCCCGTTATTATCAGGGCAGTATCCCGGAGCATGTCGTCAAAGCCGATCGTGTCAAGTATGAGGTCAGTCCCTCTCTTGAGAGATCCTCCGAGCAGTGCTCTCACTCCGAAGCCCGAACCACCTGCGGCACCCGCTCCCTCTTCTTTTGAGAGGTCGCTCCCGGTGAGCCGGCGGACCGTTTCGGCAAACTTTACCAGGTTCCGGTCAAGATGTCTTACGCCCCGTGCATCCGCGCCTTTCTGGGGTGCAAACACGTATGCCGCTCCGTTTTCCCCGTACAGTGGGTTCGTCACGTCGCACATGGCAGTGAGAGATACATCTGCCAGCAGCTTTCCGGCAGCCGTGCTGTCTATCCCCCGCACCCTGTCCAGAGTGTCACCGACAGGAATGAACCTGTTTCCTTCATCGTCAGTAAATACCGTTCCCACGGCCCGGGCCATTCCGCATCCGGCATCGTTCGTGCAGCTGCCTCCCAGTCCGAGGAGTATCCTGGACGCACCCGACCTTACCGCATGGGCTATCATCTCACCGACGCCGTAGGTGGTTGTCTTCCCGGGATCTTCCCTGCCTTTTACCGACGGAAGCGACGCTGCCCGGGCGAGCTCTATGACGGCGATATCGCCCCTTCTGGCATATCGGCAGTCCAAGGGCTCCATATATGCATCATGCGCCTTTACGGTCACGCTCTCAAAGCCCGGGAGCGAAAGGAAGCAATCCACCGTGCCTTCTCCGCCGTCGGCCATCGGGATCGACTCTATATCAAACCTGTCCCCGAAGACCTCCCTGAGCCGCCCCTGCGCTACCTTGCAGAATTCCTGTGCGGAAAGGCTTCCCTTGAAAGAATCCGGCATTATGAGTATCTTCTTCACTTTGTGTCTCCTCATATTTCAATGCATGTCCGATGTACCTGCCATGCGCACTTCCGGCGTTTCCTAACTTGAATCCTAGAATCAGTGCCGATCATCAAAAACATGGACGTCCGTTACTGTGCTGTCTCCATCATAGTAGATTACTATATGCCTGTCGCCGCATACGTAAATATCGCCGTAAAAACCGGAAAGGATATCGTCGGGCTTTCCCCAGCTGTCATGTATCTCCGTCTCCGTCTTACCGTTCAACAGTTCTGTTGCTTCTTCATTTGTCAGTGCTGCGACCTTTTCCTTTGCCGGAAATGATGCCGTACATGAGAAGAGCAGAGCTGTTATCATCGCTAAAATGAGCAGGCCTGTTGCCTTTATTCTCATGACTCAACCTCCGAATATACATGATCCTCAAGTCAGGGACAGGCAGGAGACCGTACTCCTGAATGTCCCGGATTCGTCATATCACGATGCTTTCCATTGTCTTATTATAATCATCATCTATCAGCACTACTATATCGCCTGCTCTGCTAAACATATCCAAATACTGTCTGTTCCGATTCTTAAGATCGGCAATGGTGCAGTCCGCTTTGATCAATCGGGATTCTATCCTGGATTCATTCCGAATTATCTCATCGAAATGACTATCTATGTAGTCATCCGACATTGCAAGGCAGATGAGTCTGATGTTCTCAAGATATCCCGGGGCAAGATCCTTTTTCCATTCTGCAGGGACGTAACACCCCTCCACTATCAGATTCTGTTCATTCTCGATTGCTGTCTTTATCATCTCCCTGACGATAGGCCACAGATATTCTGTAAGATCATCGTCATCTTCCGGTGTCAGTCCGGTGTTTCCGCTTCGGATCAGGCCCATTTTCAGGTGGTCGATCGACAGGTACGGATAACCGTACTTTTCCAGCAGTCTCTGCGCCAGAAGCGTTTTCCCCGTATGGGATGCACCTGTAATAATAATGACCATTTTTCTCTCCCCGGCGGGTAAAATGCCAATGAATACCGTAATTATTCTTTTACAATAAATGAAGCCGCAAACAATGCCGTCATCACTGTCACATAGACGGCGTAGCAGGCACGCCACTGCTTTGCTCCGAACTCGTAACTCCCGATATGTATTGCTTGACCCAGGTTGGGTGCAGATAAAGCGCACACGACAAATATGACGGCTATCACAAGCATCGCAAAGCTGATCATCCTGAGTTTCTTTTTCATACACAACACCTGCATGAACTAATCGGTTTCATGTGTCTGCCGTTACGGTCTTCCGTCTTTCCGCAAAGCTTATCTTCCACTGCCGAAAAACTGTTCTCTCTGCCTATGATTATATACAAAAAAGAGAGCCGCCGCAATGCGGCGCCCCCCTCTTACTGACATAAGTTTCAACCTTTCAGCCGGCGTAGAACTCGGTTATCGTCTGGTCTGCCTGGATCAGCACCGAGCTCTGGCGGAACTCCTTTATGAGCCTGTCAGCAGCCTTGTGGACCCGGTCTATGTCCGTGTCGCTGAGATAGATGACAATGGTATACTCCTGATACAGCTTTCCGTCGTCTATCCAGCCTCCGCTTGCCGGCTGGATAGTGTAGCCGCCGAAATAGTCTATAAGTATGGCCTTTGCTCTCTCGACCGATTCTTCCGGGCTGAACACCGGCTCATTGGTATCCTTGTCATTCGTTCCCAGATACATAACATACTGTGTGTCCAGTCTGGTCCACGCCTCCGTGGATGGTTTTTCCCCTTTTGACAAGGCCTTCAGCGAAAGCGCAATGGCAGTCAGGCTGAGGGCCGCTGCGATATAAGATATTATGACGGTCATGTCTTCACTCTGATCCCTTATGCCCCCGCAGTGTCCATCTCATGCCTCTTCTTGTAGACGAACACCGCATTGACGATGACTATGTTGACCACTGCCAGCACTGCCAGCACAGTCCAGGCAAGCCTGTAGGAGCCCATGCTGTCATATACCCTTGCAATGAGGGGACTGCCCAGGGCACCGCCGAGCGCTGACGCCACGGTAAGCTTTCCGTATATCGAAGCATAGTCTCTCTTGCCGAATATGTCCTGCACAAGGACTGAATAGGCAACTGTCGAGAAGGACAGTCCGAAACCAACTATTCCCGTCGCAATATACAGGATCGGCAGGCTTTGAGCGAAATTGTAGAGAGTGAAGGACAGCGCAAAGGCTCCCAGCGAAATGGTCGCAGACTTCTGTGAACCTATCCTGTCGAAGGCGGCTCCCATAATGAGCTTGCCCGCTGCAAGGCTTGCAGTCACGACACTGGCGATGCCTGCAGCAAAGGAGTATTCATATCCCAGATCGGTCACGTATGCGACCGTGTGCTGCATCACGCAGGTGCAGCTGGCGGATACTATCATGTAGACCGGCACCAGCATGTAGAGCATGGGGCTCTTCATGGCCTCGGCCATGGTCATTCCCCTGATCTCCCCGCTGCCGGCATCCGTCTTTGGAAGGCCGCCGTACGGCTCGAGTCCCATGTCCCGCGGCTTTTCCCTTACCAGCAGCACGGTGCACGGGATTATGACTGCGGCCATGAGAACGGCGAGTATCAGGTATGTTTTCCTGAAGCCGTACCGGGTGATCAGCTTTCCTATGAACGGGTTCATTATGATCCCGCCGATTCCGCTTCCCGTGGCGGCCACCGCAATGGCCGTGCCCCTTTTCTCAGTGAACCAACTGTTGAGCAGCGTGGACACGCCAAGCGAGCCCAGGAAAATGCCTCCTATTCCGCAGAAGAAGGCTATCACGTAAAACACCTGAATGACCGGAGCAACGCTGTAGCAGGCATAGAGCAACGGTACCCGTACGGATGAGGCTATCAGCAGCTTTCTCAGTCCGAATTTCTTTATTATCCTTCCGGCAAAGATCGATACGATCATTCCGGCGCCGGAATAGAATGTCGTTGTCAGGCTGAACGCCTGTCTTGAAATACCGAAGTCCTCACTGACAGGTTTTACGAACAGTCCGACGCAGTTGGACAGTATGCACATTGCGAGGAAGAAGTAGACGAAGCCGACGAAGCACATCACCCATCCGTAATGCAGTTTGTTTTTCTTTTCCATTGAATTCTCCATTTATTCTCAAAGCCTTCAGCGCACCGCTTCCAGCTCCTCTCTTATTATCTCAAGTCCTCTCTCCAGCTCTTCCCCGCTCTCGGGACCGCATACCGACAGCCTTATGGCTTCGGATGTGACTTCATGTCCGACGGAGAACCTCTCGGAGGCCCAGACCGACACGCCTCTTTCCTTCAGCCTTTTCTCAAAGTCCAGGCTGCTCACCCCTTCAGGCAGCAGAAGCCATCTGTGCGGATTGATGGGATTCGGCATCAGACCATGGTCACCCAGGATGCCGTCTGCGATCCTGTTCCTCTCCACTATGCCCGCCATCCTCCTGTTGATCAGCTCATCCATTCCTCCGTCCACAGAGAGCCTGTAGGCAAGTTCCATAAGAAGAGGGGACGGCGTGAGATTGATGCTGTAAAGGGCATCGGAGACAGCCTTGTTGTACTTTTCTCCCGCGGCCACATACCGCAGTCTCATGGCCGGATTCACGGTCTTCGACAGCGAGAAGATGAAGATCGTATTGTCGGGAGCCAGCCTGTAGATCGTGTTTCCGATATTGGTTATGAAGGAATTGTACATTCCGTCCTCGATCACCGTAAGGTCGTTCTCTATGGAAACTGACGCTACCATCCTCCTGGCTTCCTCCTCCATCACCAGACCCGTGGGGTTGTGAAGAAAAGGCTGAAGATACAGTCCCTTTATCCCATAGTTCCTGACCGCATACTGAATGCCCTCTTCGCTCACATGCCCGCCTTCCCACTCTATCGGGTACAGCTGGACTCCGAAGGTCTGCGCAGTCATCTTGATGTTGGAATATGTCAGAGGATCGGTACCGATCTTGTCGCCGGGTCTGAACACTCCGGCAAATATCGCAGCCAGTGCATTCTGTCCTCCGTTTGAAAAAAGCACCTTGTCGGGAGATATGTCACATCCTACCTTCTTCAGCACCTCTGCCGCTCCCTGCTGGTATCTGGGCAGATCCTTGGGCATGTACCGGAAGAATTCGTCTATCCTCTCGTTTTTCCTGAGTTCCCTTATCACCGTATCCATCTCCGATATGTCTATCGGATACGGACCTGTAATGTCCAGAGGGATGTTTTTCGAAGTCCTCTCATTCAGCAGGTCAGTGGCAAGCGCATAGGAAACGAAGGTCCCGCTTCCCACGTTTCCGCTCAGCAGTCCCTTGTCGGAGCAGATCCTGAACGCGCGCTGGACAGTCGAAAGATTGATGTCAAGGAAGTCGGCGAGCTCGCGCTGGGGCGGCAGTCTGGTTCCCGGTCTCAGCTTGCCCGAGACGATGTCTTCCTCCAGCTTTCTTGCAAGAGTCCTGTACTTCGGTTTCTCGTCCTTCGACAGCGTCGGTCTCCAGGACATATAGTAGTTATCAAATGGATTGACAGGCATATATATCCCTCCGTCAAAAACTGCATACAATTATACTCAATTGTATGCACGAGTTCAATACTGCCTGCAGATTCTAGCGACAAAAAAGCGGGGGAACCGTTTCCCCCGCCGATCGTTTCTGGTGTCAGATCCTGTATGAGTCTTCAAGGTATGTGACTGTGTCGTAGACATTAGGCGATGCCTCGAAATCCTTCGGACCTTCTGCGCACCGGTATCTGTAGGCCCCGAATTCATCCTCAAATATATAGGTAACGATATAGTACTCGTTCTCCTCGTACTTATAGATGCCGTACAGCTGATATGCCTCATAGCCCTTGAGCTGGACCTTCGCTCCCTGGATGTCATAGATCTCATCCTCTTCCATGATGCCCCAGAGCACCGATGCGGTCTGCTCTACGGTGTACTGGGACGTGTCGATGTTGAGAACGTCCAGTGTGATGGTGCACTCATAGTCAGGAGAGTATGCCTGTATCTGGTCAGAATCATCATCCTGTACGATGATCCAGTCTCCCGGAACGCTTGCATAGCCTACTGTCTCATTTCCGAATTCCTTCAGACTTGAAGTTGCATTCTGAGGATCCGGCGTATAAGTGACCCGGCTTGTGCTCTCTTCCGGCTCTGTCGGCTTTACCGGTTCAGGTGTCTTGCTGTTGCTCGAACAGGCTATGAGCGAAAGCGCCATCACGCCTGCGAGGATAAATGATAAAACTCTCTTCATTTGATTTTATCCTGCTTTCTTGATTTAGTTTCTATCGCTGGCAGATCGAATATCTCAGGCCTTGCCGACTGAGCCGAACCGCTCCATCTTTTCCTTGACGGTTGCCTTGATGGCTTCAAATCCCGGTGCAAGCAGCTTTCTAGGGTCATAGCCCTTGCCCTTCCTGTCCTTGCCTTCCTCGATATACTCTCTTGTCGCCGCTGCAAAGGCCAGCTGGCATTCGGTGTTTACATTGATCTTGGACACGCCCAGAGAGATGGATTTCTTGACCATGTCCACAGGGATGCCTGATCCGCCGTGAAGGACCAGAGGAATGTTTCCCGTTGCCTTCTTGATGGCTTCGAGGGTCTCAAAGTCGAGTCCTTCCCAGTCAGGCGGATAGATGCCGTGGATGTTGCCTATTCCGGCAGCGAGCATGTCTATGCCGAGATCCGTGATCATCTTGCACTCGGCAGGATCCGCCACTTCGCCCCTTGACGTGACTCCGTCCTCTTCTCCGCCGATCCCTCCGACTTCTGCCTCGATCGAGAGTCCTCTTTCATGTGCGAGCTTTACGAGCTCTCTTGTCTTCTCGACATTCTCCTCTATAGGATAGTGGCTTCCGTCAAACATTATGGAAGTGAATCCTGCCTCTATGCAGGCCTTGCTTCCCTCATATGTGCCGTGGTCGAGATGCAGTGCCACAGGTACAGTTATTCCGAGGCTTTCATCCATTGCCTTTACCATGGCTGCGACTGTCTTGAAACCGGTCATGTACTTTCCTGCTCCTTCCGACACTCCGAGCATGACAGGGCTGTTAAGCTCCTGAGCTGTGAGGAGGATGGCCTTTGTCCATTCAAGATTGTTGATGTTGAAGGCACCTACGGCATAGCCGCCGTCTCTTGCCTTTTCAAGCATTTCCTTTGCATTTACAAGCATGATGTGGCTCCTTTCTGTTATTGCCATAAACAGACTTTCTATGAATATATCATATATTTTTCACTGTCCTTTTTCAAGGTTAAAGCGCGCATATTGGAAAATATATTGCTGGGCTATTCCCTCATATCCCCTGATGCATTCGGGCAGTCCTTCCCGGAACAGCAGCCTGATCCGCCTGTTTATCCATACGTCCTTCGGAAGGCTGTCATACTTCCTGCAGCTGAAAAGCAGCACGCAGTCCGCCACCTTTGGGCCGACTCCCTTGATCTTCTCAAGGTATGCGGCCGCCTCATCGTGTCCCATCCTTTCCACTGCGAGCGGATCTATCTCTCCGGACAGGACCTTGCTGACGGCATCATATATGTATTTTGCCCTGAAGCCCGTCCTCAGCCGGAAAAAGTCCTCCTCGCTGACATCCTTTAGCTGCCGTGGAGTGGGAAAGGCATGCATGCCGCCTTTGCTGTCTCCGTATTTCTCGCACAGCGACTCGATTATCTTCCTTATCCTGGGGATATTGTTGTTCTGGCTGATGATGAAGGAGATCAGAGTCTCAAAGAACGGCTGATCCAGCACTCTTATTCCGCCGGAATACTCAATCGCTTCCTTCATCACCGGATCCCGTGCAAGTTTCCGGTTGATCGCGTTGTAATCCATGTCCAGGGCAAAGTACCTGTATGCCTCGCGGGCCAGGATCTCGGGATCGTCTCCCGATAGCGGGCAGACATTCAGCTCATCGCCTTCTTTCCACGTTCTGCATGGGATGCTGCCTATGAAACCGGTGAAACTGCCGTCTCCGCTCTCCCTCCATCTGAAACACTGACCGCAGTCAAAAGTGGCCGCCAGGTCCAGCCATTCCACATGCGGAAAAACAACGGTATTGCCCTTTATCTCATATCTCATTTTCAGCATCTCCTGTCCATGATTTCCTGACACTCATTATATCATTACGGGCTTTACTTTGCCATCTGTGAAAAATGCACTTTTGGGCAGTTCAAGAGGAAAAATAACAGAAAATAGACTGTGATTTTTGTCAATTGTCACACTTGACCAAATCGTCGTATTACAGATGGTTTTTGACAGAGTTTTCAACATCTTGTTGAAAACCATGCCCCAAATCCGGTAAAAAACGGCTGAAAAGCCTTGATTTTTCAATATAAAAACAAGGTTTGGCTCATATGAGACGTTTTCGACAAATTTACTATCTGTAAAAAGTTCTTTACTTTTTGAGCATTTTTTAACATGCTCCTGCCTCTTTCCGGCCTTTGTCAACTGCCGCTTGACATGTACTATTATCTCATCTTTAAGCCGCGGACAGGTGTCTGCGGACGGCGTCAGCGGGCGTTGCAAAATATACATTAAATATGTATTTAGTCTTTAAAAGAAGGTGTGTTTTTGATATACTTATAAATTGAAATAATGTTTATTTTTGAGGGCGACATGAGAGATCAGGACAAGAGAAAATATACCGGAAAGACCGACAGACAGCGCGCTTCCTCCAAGGCTCCCTCCACGGAAAAGAGGGGCTCTTCCCCTGTCAGGGAAGACAGGAATTCCGACCTCGTCTACGGAAAGAATCCCGTCAGCGAGCTGCTCAAGAGCGGAATGAGCGTAGACACGGTATACATAAGCGATACTCTCAATCCTTCGATGCAGAATTACTACACTGCTCTCGGCAAGGAGGCCGGAGCCGTGGTAAAGAGAGTCAATCCGAACAAGCTCAACGCAATGTGCGGAACGGAGAATCACCAGGGTGTCGCCGCCAACGCATCGGGCGTCGAGTATGCCGACATAGCCCGGATACTCGAAAGCGCAAGGAGCAAAGGCGAAGCCCCTTTCATCGTGATCTGTGACGGCATTGAGGATCCGCACAACCTCGGAGCGATAATACGTTCCGCTTTCCTCTTCGGGGCCCACGGCGTGGTCATACCCAAAAGAGGCGGAGTCCGGGTCACCTCCACGGTACATAAGTCAAGCGCAGGCGCTGCAGTTCATCTGCCAATCGCAAGGGTGGCAAACATCTCCCGGACAGTGCGAGAGCTGAAGAAGGAGAACATCTTCGTATATGCCGCGGACATGAAGGATACTCCGCTGTACAAAGATGACCTTACCGGTCCGATCGCGATAGTCATTGGCAATGAGGGAAAAGGAGTTAGTCCCCTCGTAAAGAGCCTGTGCGACGGAATCGTTTCCATTCCGATGAAAGATACAAGGAGCGGAGTGGATTCCTTCAATGCAAGCGTCGCCGCAGGCATAATAATGTATGAGATATCCAGACAGAGAATATATAAAGATTAGGGGAAAGGAGAAAGAAGATGCCACGGGATGTAGATAAGATCCTGGAAGAGCTGAGACGGAAAAGGCGGGGCTCTGTCGCGACGGGAAATGTCCGGCCGGAACCCGAGCTTCGGGAAAAGGCTCCGTCAGTAGATGTTGACGCGCTGCTGTCATCGCTGTCCTCTTCCGCAAAGGGCTCTTCGGCCGAACCTGCCGAACAGGCGGAGGCCGCCGTTAAGAGCGAGGACAAGTCCGGCGGACCCGAAAGGGAGCCGGAAACTGCCGAGTCTGACCGGACTGAAGAGAGCCGCGCCAAAAAGGTGTTCGAGGTCCGGGAGCCGAAGGAAGTCAAAGAACCCGAGGGGATAACCGGAAAAAGAAGTGAAGACTATATCGATGATGAATTCAAGAGATTCTTCACTCAGAGCGTCATTATCACCAAATCTCCTGAAGAGACGAATGTGGACGTCAGGAAAAAGAGAAGAGGACTGTTCAGGAAGAAGTATGTCACCGATTCCCTTTCTCTTAACCTGAACATGATCGAAGAGGATGCCAAGGCGGAGAAGCCGGCAGAGCATTCCCGGACATCAAGAGTCAACAGTGCATCGACCAGGACCGTGTCCACTTCGGAGCTGATAGCCCAGAACGTCAGGTCGATTGCAGACAGTGAGTCTCCTTCCAAATCAGGTGACAGCACGGTACCTGCCCCAGAGGACGCCGGAGAGCCCACGATAAGGATCTCCAGAAAATCGACAGAATCCTCCACCAGAAAAGAAGCCGACACTGTCAGACTTCCGTCAAGTCGGGCCGAGGCCGAACAGGTCATCATACCGAACCGGAAACGGACCAGAAGAAGCATCGACGTGGACAGGCTGCTCAACAACACGGATGACTTCGACGACATGCTTCGGAACATTCTTGCTTCAAGGAGAGGCGAGGCAACGGTCCCCGAGACATACGAACCTGTCATCGAGGAAGTCGAGGAAAAGATCTCCTACGCTCCACAGGTCGATGAGGATGTAAGGCAGGAGCAGCATGACAGGCTTGCAGCGTTCTTTGCTTCGTCCGATGAGGATACGGGAGATGTCACAGGCGATGACTCCTCTGCCTCCGGCACTTTAGAAGAGTCTCTTCCTGAAGAGGAACCGGCACAGGCCGCTCCTGCAAACAGCATAATCGACAACATCTATGCAGCTGTGCTGAAGGAACGGGCAAACACCTCTGAAAGCAGCGTGCCTGATGAAACCGCATACATCCGGGAACTGGATGACGGACAGACCTACGCCGAAGAGGAAAAGACCGCTCCGATTCCTGCGGACCGGGCTACATCAGAGCAGCAGAGACTTGCGGATACCATGGAGATATCCTCCCTCGCAGAGGATGAGGATCTCGATGAGTACATGACCAACAGCGAATTTCTCGACAGACATGACAGTGAAAGCGTCGACATCTTCGATGAGCTGGTAGATTTCAAGAAGACACTCAGCTTCAGGATGATAATCAGCCTTGTTTGCGGAGTCCTGCTGACATATATGAACCTTGCGGTAGCCGCCGGCGCGCCGGTGCCTGGATTCATCAATCCTTACTCAAGGTCATTCATGTTCTATCTTGCAGGCACTCTGATATATGCGATTGCGTTCGTGGTATTCTTCCCTACGATCGTCTCGGGCTTCAGAAGCCTCGGCAGCGTGCCTGCTCAGGACAGTCTGATAAGTCTCGGCGGAATACTGTGTCTGCTTCAGCTGGCGCTCCTGACCGTTTCGGCGCGGAAAGTCACGCCTGAAGACTACACCATCTTCGCCGCTTTCGCATGTTTCGTATTCGCGTTCAACGCCCTCGGAAAGAACGTCGCGACCAACACGATCATCAAGAACCTGACGCTCACCAACGTTCCTGACGGAATAAACGCAGGTTTCATAATAGACGATCCAGACACCGTCAAGACACTGGCCAAGACGCTGGATGAAAAGGTGCCGAAGATCCTCACGACCAGAAAGACTGCTTCGATATCGAACGTCGTAAAGTCCGGCTTCTCGCTCCATTCGAGCGACTACACTGCAAGGGGCCTCGCCTTTGTGAATTATGCAGTCAGCGCGATCTGCATGGTGCTCGGATTTATAGGCACCAAGAGCCCTCTCGGAGCTGTGAGTGCCGGTGCGGCTGCCAGCTGCGTAATGACCCCTCTGTCACATACGCTCATAAACAGCCTTCCAAGCGCTCTCATGCAGAAAAACCTGGAAAAGCAGGGCGCTCTGGTGAACGGTTGGCAGGGCATCGAACAGCTGGCAAGGACAACGCACGTGAACTTCAACGCACGACATCTTTTCCCTGACGGAACGGTCATACTTCACGGAATAAAGACCTTCGAGAAGGAGAGGATCGACCTGGCCATCATATATGCCGCCAGTGTCCTCATTGAGAAGTGCGATGTGCTCAAGCCTATCTTCATGAATGTCATCGACGGCAGGACGGACATACTCTATCCTGTGGAAAGCTGCGAATACTACGAAAAGCAGGGCTATGTCGCCTGGGTCGAGAATGCAAGGGTCATACTCGGAAACAGGGCTCTCATGGAGAAATACGATGTGAGCATGCCTTCCGAATCGGTCGAATCCCACTATGTCCGGGAAGGCAGAAAGCCCATTTATCTTGCAGTCGGCGGAAGGCTTTTCGGAATGTTCGTCGTGAGCTACTCGGCAGACGAGAGCGTCAAGTCCAGCCTGCATCATCTGCTTGACAAGGGCGTCAGCATAATACTTTCCTCGAGCGACTTCAACATAGATTCAGCCATGGTGGAAAAGCTATACGATGTTCCAAAGGACTGCATCAGCGTCGTCAATCGGAAGGAAGCAGCGATGCTTTCGGAGTTCACGTCATACACTCCGCAGACGGAAGCCTGCATGGCCCATCTGGACAGCCTGCACTCCCTCGTTGCCGGATTCTTCGGTGCCGAAAGCGCAAGGAGCGCAGAGAAAGCGTGTTCGGTCATCGAGATCGTTGCGGTGGTTGCCGCGGCAGTGTTCTCGCTGGTGTTCACCTATTCCTTCACAATAACGAATCTGCCGATCACCTCGCTGCTCCTCATCGGACTGGCGCTGGCGGGTGTCACAATGGTGGCTGCGTTCTTCAAGAGGTATACGATCTGACAAACGTCACGATAAAAAAGCAGCAGAGCTTTGGCTCTGCTGCTTTATTGCTGTTCGGTTTCGTAACTTACTGTGCGTTTATGTATCTGATGATCTGGGAGGCATTTGCATATCTTTCGTATGTGCCGTCATCTCCGAGCACTACGAGCGTCGGTGCCTGCATGACTCCGTATGCATCACACAGCTCTCCGTTCTCATCTGCATCGACCTGAGAGTAGCCGATGTTCTTTCTTGCCAGCATGTCCTTTACTATCTTGCAGTTCGGGCATGTCTTCGTGGTGAAAAGGATCTTTCCTTCGTCTGATGCCGCCTGGATCTTTTCCACTGCCTCAAGCTTCATCTGAGCACCTGTCTGGATCTCATTCTCTTCTCTGGCGTTGACAGAACTCATCCTCTCAACATTCTTTCCGAGACTTCCGAAGCTGTAGGTCTTGCGGTCCTTGTACTCCTGAGCCTTGCCCTTGTTCCAGTTCTGGACAGGTCTGTAATAGCCCGTGATACGGCTGTAGACCTCAGTAGGTTTGCCGCAGTAAGGACAGACATCGACTTCTCCGGCGAGATATCCGTGCTCTGCGCATACTGAATATGTCGGTGAGAGCGTGTAGTAAGGCAGCCTGTAGTTGTCGGCTATCTTCTTCACAAGAGCAGCTGCTGACTTCCAGCTCGGCAGTCTCTCTCCCAGGAATGCATGGAAGACCGTTCCTGAGGTGTAGAGAGTCTGGAGCTCATCCTGGATGTCGAGTGCCGAGAAGATGTCATCGGTGTATCCGACAGGCAGGTGTGAGGAGTTGGTGTAGTAAGGGTCGCCTGACTCGTTTGCGGTGATGATGTCAGGATACTTTGCCTTGTCTATCTTGGCAAGTCTGTAGGAAGTGCTCTCTGCAGGTGTTGCCTCCAGGTTGTAAAGATCTCCGTAGAGCTCCTGGTAGTCTGAGAGCTTCTCTCTCATGAAGTTGAGGACTTCCTTGGTGAATTCCTGTGTCTCCGGATGGGTCATATCCTTTCTCAGCCACTTGGCGTTGAGTCCGGCCTCGTTCATGCCGACCAGACCGATCGTTGAGAAGTGGTTCTCGAAGGTGCCCAGATATCTCTTGGTGTAAGGATACAGACCGTTGTTGAGGAGCTTGGTGATGACTTCCCTCTTGACCTTAAGGCTCCTTGCGGAGAGGTCCATTATCCTGGTGAGCCTCTTGTAGAAGTCTTCCTTATCCCGTGCCAGATATGCGATCCTAGGGATGTTTATGGTCACGACGCCGACAGAACCGGTGGACTCTCCTGAACCGAAGAAGCCGCCTGACTTCTTTCTCAGTTCACGCAGGTCGAGCCTGAGTCTGCAGCACATGCTTCTTACATCGCTTGGCTCCATGTCGCTGTTGACATAGTTGGAGAAGTAAGGAGTGCCGTACTTGG
>CAZDOS010000045.1:0-13968 GCA_964507095.1 uncultured Oscillospiraceae bacterium
TTTTTACCCACCCCTGGTAGAACCAGGGGTTTATTCATGCTATAAGCGCCAAAAAGAGGCTGTACCCGCCATCAGGTACAGCCTTCGGTCTATTCTCTAACCTTATACCGTTATCCTGCCTGGCCCTGTTTCTTTCTCAGCTACGACTACGACGATTACGACGCTAATAATGACGCTAACGACAGCGACGCTTACTACTGCTACGGAAACAAGACCTGCCAAAACAAAAGTGCATACCGCACAAAGAGCGATACGCACAAGTGTATTCAATACGGCATACGAAGAAGAACCGCAACAGGATGTGCAGTCTGGCCTATATGAACTGTTCATGCAGTTAGCCATTGGTCCTTCTCCTTCAGATTTGTTGTTCCGATTATATCGGCACGCATGTTTTGCTGTCAACAAAAACCGTGACCAGAGAAAAAAGATTGTAAATACTTACAAAATAGTCCCGGAGATACGCGTATTTTGTGCGTATTGTACAAACAACTGTACGTCTCGGCCTGACATACAGGAATGAATCAAACGGACGTCCGCAGGCATACGTTCTTTTCATTTGTTTTTATGGATCCTACCGTTTGTTTGATCGGATCATTCCGCCACATCGCCGAGATCGGCCTCAGCGATATGATGCTTTTCAGCATATCCTGAGAGGAACAGTGTAAGAGCGCCGTCACCGATTACGTTACATGCTTTTGCATCGAAGCCAAGAACGCCCGTGATAAGTCCGACTGAACAGTGCACAAAAAAAGCACTGTACTTTCTTTACAGTGCTTACAATAATTCTGTTTACTGTATCGAAAACGATCCGACTCCGCCAAAATCCTGATAATCAAGGACGATCGACTCCATCAGCTTCTCGAAATCCTTCTCGCGGAGCGCTTTGATGATCTTTTCATGGTTCCTTGTGTCCAGAGTGAAATCGGTCCTCTCACCCTTTCCCCAGTATGACTGCACATATGCTCTTGTCTGGTATGACAGGCATCTTTTCAACGCGTCGGTAGCGTAATCGTTTTCACAGAAGCTCATCATCCGGATATGAAAGTCCATATTGAATTTCCAGTGTGTCATCATGTCCAGAGTTTCATCCATGCAGTTTTTGTTTATCTCTTCAAGCTCATCGATCTGCTCATCGGTGAAATATCTGAAATATCTCCCGAGGAACCCTGTCTCAAGCACCATCCTCATCTCCATCATCTTCCTTATATCCTGAGGAGTAAGCCTGATTATCTCGTAGCCGTATCTGGGGATGCTCTTAAGGACACCTTCATTGCATAGGGTAAGGAGAGCTTCTCTTACGGGTGATTTGCTGCATCCGAAGCGCTCTACAAGAGCCTTCTCGTTCAAAACATCTCCCGGATGCAGTTTCATTGAATAAATCTCATCCATGATCGCATTATATACGAACTGTTTCAGGTTGACTGATGACATGATTATCCTATCCTCGAATGATAAAGATTTTACTGCCCTTACACTGACAATTTATTGTATTATATCATTTTTTTAGCCGTGCGCAATTTCCGATTTGATTTTATGCAACACCTCAAGCCTGTTGACATCATTTTCTTCCCTGCTGTTTCATACCAAACAGCAGACGATCAGCCTTTTAATCACTTTTGGATCATGCAAAAACTGACAGCCGCCGTATAGAGCTGCTGTCAGTTAGCATATTCCTGTATTCCGCAGGCTCTTTTTCACAGGCCTGCCTATTCAATTAATTCTTGAGTTCTACGACGGTCACTCCGCTGTCGCCCTCCCCATAGGCTCCCAGCCTGAAACTCCTTACCTGAGGATGCTTTTTGAGGTGATCGTGAAGCCCCTTTCTCAATGCTCCGGTTCCCTTGCCGTGGATGAGATAGATGGAATGGAGATTGTTCATCATCGCGTAATCGATGAACCTGTCCGCTTCCTGAATGGCATCGGATACTGTCAGCCCCAGAAGGTTAAGCTCAAGGCTGCTGTTCCGTGAAGCATCGCTTTTTATCACCCTCGTGGATGATGTTCTAGAAGACTTCTTTTCAGGCTGCTTGGATGTATCAAGATACAGGTCGCTGATATGTACCTTCGTCCTGATGGCTCCCGCAGCAACTTCCACTATGCCCTTCCGGTTGGGAGGTCCCTGGACGACCGCTTTCTGGTTGAGAGAGGCTATGACGACCCTGTCCCCTTTCTCTACGGTTATGAGAGGAGGATGGTACTCCAGAGGGGCATCGTCCCGCGTCAGGCTCTTGAGCATCTCTGCCGTCCTGTTCCTGGCGATGTCCCTGGCCTCCATCAGCCTCTGCTGGGTGTTCTTACCTTCCTGCTTCTGCAGGTCTCTGAGTTGGTCGGAGAGCCTGTATGCTTCATCCTGCACCCTTTGGGCAGTCTCCTTCGCCTTCTGAAGGATGACATCAGCCTGTCCCTCGGCATTTGCTATTATCCTGTCGCTCCTCTCATTGGCCTGCCTGATCTTTTCGGCGGTGGACACCTTGAGCCGTTCCAGCTCCTCCTGGTTAGCCAGAAGCTGTCTCTTCATGTCTTCAAGCTGCGAGAACACCTTGTTGAGGTTCTTGTCCTCATTGGAAAGATGTGCCTCGGCGTTGGATATGATCTCTTCGCTGATCCCGAGCTTCGAGCTGATATGAAAAGCGTTAGACTTTCCCGGGACTCCGATGCTTATCCTGTAGGTCGGCCTCAGTGTCTCAACATCGAATTCACAGCTCGCATTCTGGACCCCTTCTGTCTCCAGTGCAAATATCTTGAGTTCTCCGTAGTGGGTGGTCGCTATGACCCTGCTCCCCTGCTTTCTCAGCTGCTCAATGATGCTCAGGGCAAGGGCAGCACCTTCCGCGGGATCCGTTCCGGCTCCCAGCTCGTCCATAAGAACGAGCGACTTGTCGGTAGCCTGCCTGAGTATTTTGGATATATTGGTCATGTGACCTGAGAAAGTGGACAGGGACTGCTGAATGCTCTGCTCGTCTCCTATGTCCACGAGTATCTGGTCAAATACGCAGACGCTTGAATTCTCCGCGGCAGGTATCATCATGCCGCTGGCGGCCATTGCGCACATCAGGCCTGAAGTCTTCAATGACACAGTCTTGCCGCCGGTATTCGGTCCGGTGATAATGAGCGTGTCATAGTCGTAGCCGAGCCGGATGTCAATCGGAACGACCTTGTCCTTTGCTATTAGCGGATGCCTTGCCTTGGAGAGTGAGAAACGAAGCCTTTTGTTGACATGTGGCTTCACGGCATCCATTATTATTGCCAGCTTTGCCCTGGCCATGTACCTGTCCAGTTCAATAAGCCTCGAATAGCTTTCTGTGAAAGTCCTTCCGTTCCTTGCCACCTGCTCGGAAAGCTCCCGGAGTATCCTTGCGACTTCCTCCGTCTCCCGGTTTCGCAGCTGCATGACCTTTGCGTTGAGCTCGGCCACCGCTGCAGGCTCGATGAAATATGTGGAGCCTGACGAAGATACATCATGGATGACTCCGCTGATCTCTCCCCTGTACTCCGCCTTTACCGGAACGACGAACTTGTTCTGCCTTATTGTGACGACGGCTTCCTGCAGATACTTGGAATACGCAGAGCTCCTTATGAGGGTGTCCAGCCTGTCCCTGACCCGGCTCTCCGCCTGCTTTATCCTCTTTCTGAGCGAGAAAAGCTCATCGGATGCGTTATCTGCCAGAGTCGTCTCGTTAAGTACCGCCTCGGCTATCCGGTGCTCGATCGCGTTGTTCTCATATATGGAATCCACCAGCCAGTCAAGTATGTCGCTCTTCTTCTCGTGTCCCTGGTACCATTTCTTCATCCTGTCGAAATTGCGGTACATCCTGGAAACGGCCAGAAGCTCCGCGCAGGAGAGCGTCGCGCCCTTCATTGCCCTGTCGACCGCCTCCATCGCTCCGGTGGCAGTGTCCAGCTTTGGCTCCGAATACTGTATCAGCATGGTGAACAGCACATCCGTTTTATCCAGGTCGGCTATTACCGTCTCAATGTCCCGGGAAGGGCGCAGAGAAGGAGCCCACCGCTTGTTGTCGTCAAAGACGCACTTTTCGGCGAGCATTTCCAGTATTCTGTCATATTCTATAGATCTGAGACTCTTCTCTATCAATTGTCAAACTCCTTGTCTCATCACACTGTTATAGAAATCCAGTGTCTTGAACTCTGTATCTGTATGAACGCTTACATATGCCCGGCAGATCTTTGACAGCCGGTCGACGTACGCGTCCGACAGCGTAAAGGAGAACATCTTCTCCAGATCCGCATAGGCAAGATATCTCAATGCCATTATCACGGGCATGTCAGCAACCATCCGTCCGTCCCTGCCGTTGGGAGCGCAGTCGGAACACGTTATGTTTCCGTCGGTCAGGTGGAAATAGAACCTGTCGGCCTCATATGCGCCGCAGGAAGAGCAGGCCAAAAGATCCGGCCTGAAACCGGCCTCGCTCAGCAGCCTCATCTCGAATGCGGCCTTGCAGAGCGGAACCGACCACTTTCCGCTGACCATCACGTGGAGCATGTTGAGGAACAGCCTCAGTATCTCCCCGGTAACGTCATCAGGCACGCTCACTTCCCTTACCAGCTCGGACATGTACATGGCCAGCGCCAGGTATTCTATCCTGTCGCTGATCTCGTGGAACCGGTGTATGACAGTGGCCTCATTGAGGGTCATCAGCTCGGACGAGCGGGACTCAAAGGCCACAAATTCGCTGTATGTGAAGAGATTGGTCCGGGTGTTGAACTTGTTCTTCAGCCTCATTGCCGCCCTGGCATAGATGCTGACCACGCCCATCTCCCTGGTGAGAACAGTGATTATCCTGTCGCTCTCCTTGGTCTTGACCTCTCTTATTACTATTCCGGTAAGCTTGACCGTCCTGTTAGGCATGTCATTTGTCCTCGTTCTTGAAACCGAACTCGTTGAGCAGAGAATTGGAATCTCTCCAGTCCTCCTTGACCTTTACGAAGCACTTGAGATTTACCTTGGTACCAAGGAAGGTCTCCATGTCGTGCCTTGCCCGGGTGCCGATCTTCTTGAGCATGGAGCCCTGCTTTCCTATTATCATGCCCTTGTGGCTCGACTTCTCGCAGTAGATCACGACATCGATATCTATTATCTGTCCGCCGTTTCTCTCCTTGAAGGATTCGACCTCCACATTGGCGCCGTGAGGGATCTCGTCCCTCATGTTCAGAAGCAGCTTTTCCCTGACTATCTCAGCCGCAATGTCCTTTTCCGGCATGTCCGTGATGGCGTCGTCATCGAAAAAGTGCGGTCCCTCCGGCGCGTAGCTTTCTATGGTGTCCAGCAACTCCTGGGTGCCGTCTCCCTTGGTCGCGCTTATTATCCGGACCTGTTCGAATACGCCCAGATCCTCTATCTGCTCTGCCTTTGCCCTGGCTTCTTCATCCTTTGCCGTGTCCGCCTTGTTCACGGCTGCTATGGCCGTGACGTTTGAGCTTTTTATCTTATCGACCAGCCGTTTCTCGGCATCGTCAAGCTCGCCCTTCGGCTCGAAGAGCATGAGCACCAGGTCGACGTCGGACAGTGCCTTTATGCTGGCACTGACCATCCTCTCGCCCAGCTTGGTCCTCGGGTCATGGACTCCCGGCGTGTCTATGAATACGAACTGCGTACCGTCTCTGGTCAGTATTCCCGTGATCCTTGCCCTTGTCGTCTGGGGCTTGTATGTCACTATGGCGATCTTCTCGCCCAGATATCTGTTCATCAGTGAACTCTTGCCCACGTTTGGCTTGCCGACCAGGGCAACGAATATGGATCTTGATGTCATTTATCCTTGCTTTCCTTATTGTCTTTAATGAATCTGTCCATGGTCACGAAGACATAGGACAGCAGTATGAATCCTGCCAGGAGCATCACTCCCGAAAGCGAGCCGAAAAAGAAATCCGTTATCCTCCCCAGCTTCTCTCCTTCGAGGAATATGAGCCCCGCGACTATCAGTGATGCAACGCTTGAGACCAGCACCGCGCCTGCGGCCGTGTCCTTTGCTATGCCTGCCAGATCGTAGTGCTCCATGTCGGGCCTCGTCACCCGTCGCTCGATTGCGGTGTTTACCAGCTCCAGAGAAGGGACCAGGAACATGCAGATGACCAGAGCGGTCCACTCTCCTCTGTCGACCTTTGCGACAAATCCAAGAGTGGCGGCGAAGGCCATCGCCACCATGTCGATCCTAATGTTTCTCTCGTTTCTTATTCCGTAGGCCACGCCTTTCATGGCATAGCCCAGGCTTTTGAGGAATCTGGAGATCATTTTTCCTCCGAATACGCGTCTCTCGTCAGGCCGATCCTGTCCAGCGTCTTCTTTTCCTTGGAGTGCATAAGCTCTGCGTCCTCTTCCCCCGTCTCATGGTCATAGCCAAGGAGATGGTACATGGAGTGGACGGTCAGAAAGCCTACTTCCCTCTGTATGCTGTGATTGTACTCTTTGCTCTGCTCCAGCGCCTTTTCCATTGAGATGACAACGTCTCCAAGAAGCTTTGCGCCGGTCTCGGGATCGGTGTCGTAGACCCCGTCCTCCCCCATTGGGAAGGAGAGCACATCCGTCTCAACGGGCTTGTTCCTGAAGTCGCCGTTGAGCTGCTTTATCTGCTCATTGTCAACGAAGGTCACCGACACTTCGCAGGCTTCCCCGATGCCCTCGTCCTTCAGCACCGCGTTGCAGCACTTCCTGACGATGTCTCTCATGCCCCGGGGTATTTTGACCTTCTTCTGGTCGTTCCTGATATATATCCTATTGGTTCTTCCTGACATAGTATCTGCTGCTCCTGTTGCCGTCGCCGCCGGTCTTCCGGCTGTCTCCTTCCGCCTTCTCGTAAGCCCTGACTATCTCCTGGACCAGCTTGTGCCTTACCACGTCCTTTTCGGTAAGCCTTACTATGGCTATGTCGTCAACGTTCCTCAGCACCTGCACCGCATCCTTCAGTCCGGACTTCTTGTCTCTCGGCAGGTCTATCTGAGTGACGTCGCCGGTGACGACCACCTTTGAATTCATTCCCATCCTGGTCAGGAACATCTTCATCTGTTCCCTGGTGGTGTTCTGCGCCTCATCGAGGATGATGAAGCTGTCATCCAGCGTCCTTCCTCTCATGTACGCGAGAGGAGCGACTTCTATCGTTCCCTTTTCTATGAGCTTCTGGTAGCTCTCGGCTCCCAGCATGTCAAACAGGCCGTCATATAGCGGCCTCAGGTAAGGGTCGACCTTGTTCTGAAGGTCTCCCGGAAGGAAGCCCAGCTTCTCTCCTGCTTCGACCGCAGGCCTTGTAAGGATTATCCTTGAAACGTCTCCCGCCTTGAATGCCTTGACCGCCATCGCGACGGCGAGATAGGTCTTTCCCGTTCCGGCAGGACCGATGCCGAAGGTGATGGTGTGCTTCTCGATTGCCTTCAGGTAGTCCTTCTGTCCCAGGGTCTTCGCCCTGATCGGCTTTCCCTTGCTTGTGAGGAACACAAGCTCGTTGGACAGCTCCTTGATCCTTTCCGCCTTGTTCTCGGTGACAAGCGAGACGCAGTACCTGATCGACTGCTCGTCAAGGGTGTTTCCCCTCCTGAACAGGTCCACCATGATCTCAAGCGCCTTGTAGGTGTTGTCCACCCGGACATCGTCGCCGCTGATCTTCAGATCGTTTCCTCTTGAGACGATGGATGCCCCCAGTTCCTTTTCTATCAGGTCCATGTTCACATTGAACGGCCCGCATATGGCGAAGGCCGCATCATTTGAATAGATTTCGAATACTCTTTCTTTCACTTTTTTCTCCCTTTTTATTTGATCAAATTATATCATAACCTTCACTGTGTATCAATCGACGGGCACGGCCTGCGGATTGTTTACTTTGCCGGGCTTTTGGTATATATTATTGATTGAAAGGAGGCATGGACCATGGGACTGTTTTCAAGAAAGAGCAGGCTTTTCGGCACCAGGATCGAACCCGCCTGCGAATACTGTGAATACGGCAAGCCGTCCGGAGACGGACGGATGATACTGTGCAGCAGGAAGGGCATCGTTACCCCGTTCTATTCCTGCTCCAGGTTCAGGTACATGCCTACCAAGAGGATACCCAGAAGGCGTCCGAAGCTACCCCGGTTCTCGGAGGGCGAATTCAAGCTTTAATATGCGCTCCCGCGGCGTTTTGCCGTCTGACTGCCCGCATCGGCGGGCAGTTTTCATGTCTGCAACAAATTTTCATATCCGTGATCTGTGACTAAGATGTATTTTTGTTGCTTTTTTTGTAAATATGTATTAATATATACGCGTGAAACAGCAGATGGATAAAAATACACAGAAAGAAGGAGCCTCAATGACAAATCCGTACAAACAGTCATATCATGAGAGCACTATTGAGAACGTCAATCTCGCGGTCTTCAACTGCGGCCTTCAGAGCTGTACCCCAAACCATTCCTGGGGCCCCGGCGTCAGGGATCATTTCCTGATACACTTCGTGCTGAGAGGCTGCGGAAAGTATATCTGCAACGGCGTCGAGTACACGCTCAAGGCCGGAGACATGTTCTTCATCAAGCCGAGCCAGCTGGTGCATTACATCGCAGATGAGAAGGATCCGTGGGAATACTACTGGGTCGGCTTCAACGGCACCTACGCCCAGAGGCTGGTGACCAATCTCCCGTTCAGCGACGCCAAGCCTTTTTATACGCCCAAGAACGGGGAAATATGCAGGGACTATCTGTACAACATCTACTCCAACAGCGGGCATGAGATATATAATAATGCTGCAATGACAGGCTATCTCTATCTCTTTCTCTCGAAACTGATGGAGGAAAACTCAATGCTGTCCCCTGCCCGGACCTCATCGCAGTCCAGCTATGTCATCGACGCGATCAAGTATATTCAGTTCAACTACTCAAATGACATCAGGGTCGACGATATCGCCAACTCGGTGGGAATAAGCAGAAGCCACCTTTACAGGGTGTTCATGTCTACGCTGGGGACATCCCCGATAGACTATCTCACTGAATACAGGATCAATGAGGCCTGTACCCTGCTGAGAGAGACGAACCTCTCCATCTCGCAGATCGCCACCTCGGTGGGATTCTTCGATAAGTTCTACTTCTCGAAGGTATTCAAGAAGATCAAGGGCATCCCGCCAAGCAAATACATACAGAAACTGGAGGTATCTTCTGAAAGATGAAAAAACTGGCAGCGCTGATGCTGTTGTCCCTGATACTGGTGTTTGCCGGCTGCTCCGAAGAGGAGCAGAGGTACTCGATCAATATCATTTCATCGGATTACAGCTGCATATTCGACTACTACACTATCCATGCTGCCCCGGGTACCGGAAGCGAGGAAGAGTCCGAAGAGGACTTGCCTGAAGAGCCTGAAGAGGCACGGGAGCCTGCAGAAGGAGATACGGAAGAAGCGCCCGCTGAAGGCGAGGACATACCTGAAGAAGAACCCCGGGAACCCGTAAGTCCGTATGAGCTGACATTCGTCAGCGAGAGCGAAGCCTTCGTGATGGATGAAGGCATAAACCGGACGCTTTATCTTGACAGCGACTCCCTGAAGGTCCTTGACAGCGTAACGGTATGCGACAACAACATGACCGACGAGGCCGTATCCGAGCTGATAGAAAAATGCTCGAAGCATGACATCCCTCTGTTCATCATGGGCTACAGACCATCCCGGGAAGTCATGGACAGCTATGACAAGATATTCTGGATCGGGGCTGATTACACCTACCTCGGACAGGCCTTCGGCGACATTGTCAACGAAAACTGGACTCAGGCCATCCTGGACAAGAACGAAGACCAGATCTTCCAGTTCACCACCATCAGAAGCAGCACCGTGACCGTTCTTCAGGATGAATTCTATAACAGTTTCGTAAAATACATAGAGCTGGTCGGAATACCTCTCCAGGAGCTCTCCTACAGCGAAGTCACGCCTGAAGAGCTGGTACCGTCATTCAACGCTTCCTATGCGAAGACCGAGTGCTACATCATGCTCGATAACGGCTACATGGAGACCATATGCAGGGAATTCGAGGGTGACCCCGAGCACATCCTCCTTATCGGCATAGTGAACGACGTGACAAATCCGTTCACGGAGTATCCTTTCGCAAAGGTATGTTTCTTTGACTACAAGGAGATGTTCACGGCCAAGGCAAGGATCATGGAGAACATCGCCAGCACGGTATATCCTCTGAAGGATATAGGTTACGACGTCATCGGCAGATACGTCTATATCGAGCCGGAGTTCTGACCCGGTACAGCACATGCTTAAGAAAAACGATTTGATCATCGCACAGATAACAGATTACACTAACGAGGGCAACGGTGTCGCCAGATATGACGATATCGTTGTCTTTGTGCCTAATGCGGCAGTCGGCGACGAAGCACAGATAAGGATAGTCAAGGTCCTTTCCAGCTACTGCTACGGCAGACTGGAAAGCCTCATTTTCCCTTCCCCTGACAGGGTAGCTCCGCGGTGCCCCGCTGCCGGAAGATGCGGCGGCTGCGATTTCCAGCACATCTCCTATGAAGCTGAAAAAAGGCGGAAAAGGAAGTTCGTTCAGGACGCCTTCTCCAGGATAGGAAGATTTGACATTGAAGTGAACGAGCTGAAAAGCTGCGAAAAGAGCGAGGGCTACAGGAACAAGGCGCAGTACCCCGTCAGCACTGACAAGGACGGGCATCTCATATTCGGCTTCTACGCGAAGAACAGCCACAGGATCGTTCCGTGCTCCGACTGCAGGCTGGAGCCGGACATCTTCAATGAGATAGCTTCCTTTACGGTCAGCGAGGCCGAGCGTCTGGGAATAACTGCCTACAGCGAAGAGACCGGTTCAGGGATACTCAGGCATATCTATCTGAGGAGAGCCGAGGTGACCGGACAGATAATGCTCTGCCTGGTAGTTGCCGACCCTTCTTCCCCTGCTCTAAGGAAACTTGCAGAGAAAGCAAAGGACGAATTCAGCGCCATATCGACCGTGCTGATAAACATAAACAGAAAAAAGACAAATGTCATACTGGGGCCGGAAAACATCGTGGTCTCCGGCAAGGGATACATAGATGACCTGCTGTGCGGCGTCAGAGTCGAAATTAGTCCGCATTCCTTTTACCAGGTCAACCATGACGGTGCGCAGGAACTTTACTCCATTGCAAAGGAGAGCCTTGAGCTCACGGGCGACGACGACCTTCTGGACCTCTACTGCGGTACCGGTTCGATTGGTCTTTCAATGGCGGATTCCGTAAGGAGCCTGATCGGAGTGGAGATAGTTCCGCAGGCAGTAGAGAATGCAAGGAAAAATGCAGAGTATATGGGTCTGTCAAACACCAGATTTATATGCGCCGATGCCGGGAAGGCAGCGACCGAGCTTGCCCGGGAAGGAATCAGACCGACTGCCGTCGTCCTGGACCCCCCGAGAAAGGGCTGTGACGAGCCTACCCTTTCGTCGATAATCAGGATGTCTCCAGACAGGATCTCCATGATAAGCTGCAACCCGGTAACTGCCGCTAGAGACTGCAGGTATCTTTGCGACAACGGATACAGACTTGTATTCGTTCAGCCTTTTGACATGTTCCCAAGGACAAGACATTGCGAATCGATCGCAATTTTAGAAAGGAAAAACTAAAATGAATATTAGAAAAATAAATAAAGAAGAAATTAACGAAGCACTTGACTTAGTATGGAGAGTTTTCTTAGAGTTTGAAGCACCAGATTATACTGAAGCAGGAATAAAAGAATTTAAAAGATCGATAGATGATAAAGAATGGGTAAATAAAAGAGATTTTTATGGTGCGTTTGATGAAGATAATAAACTATTAGGTGTTATTGCAACAAAAGATATTACACATATTGCTTTATTCTTTGTTGAAGGAGAATATCATAAACAAGGAATAGGAAGAAAACTTTATGAAGAAGTAAAATTACTTAATAAAGAAGGATATTTTACTGTTAATTCATCACCATATGCTCACGATATATATGAACATCTCGGATTTATAGATACAGATACAGAACAATGTATCAATGGATTAAAATTTTACCCAATGAAAGTAGTTTTCAAATAAAATAGTGGTACTAGGAAACATATTCTATTGCACTAGTACAGGCCTAGAGTATATGTTCTTCGCCCCAGGACAGGGCATTGCGAATCAATCACGGTGCTTGAAAGGAGATAAATGTTATGGGATATATAATGAATTTAAGAGAAACAGTTGGACATAGTCCACTTATAGGTGTTGGTGCAACAACACTTGTATTTAATAATAAAAATGAATTACTTCTTAATCTAAGAAGTGATACAAATACTTGGGGTATACCAGGTGGTTCAAAAGAATTAAATGAATCATTAGAAGAATGTGCAATAAGAGAATTAAAAGAAGAAACAAATATCAATGTAGATGATTTAGAATTAATAACTGTTTTATCTGGTAAAGAGTATTATTTTAAATATCCAAATGAAGATGAATTGGATTGTGTTATTGCATTATACAAAGTATCAAATTATGCTGGTGAACTTAAAATAAATGATGGAGAAAGTAGAGAATTAAAATTCTTCCCATTAGATAATTTACCAGAACTTGAATCACGCGCAAAAGCAATAATAGACAAAATTAAAAGTGGGATAATTGAACTATAATGACATGTCAAAAACCAACAGACAAGGTTGCCAAAATGTTGGTTTTAGGAATGCAAAGACCCACGAACATGTAAAAAACGAGATGTCAAAAACCCACGGTCTAGCCATGTTGAGACGGTATGCTGCTTGTACCACCAAAAGAAGGATTTCATTTCAGTGCCATATGAACCGAAAGATTCGAGTTATATGAAAACAATGCTGTGAATCGAGTCTCGTATTATATGAGAGGAGCAAGTTGAATGGGAATCTTGATTTGTGGTCTTAACGGAGCAGGAAAAAGCACATTGGGAAAAGCTCTTGCATCTCGCATGGGATATGAGTTCATCGATAACGAAGATCTGTTCTTTCCCAAAGTGGATTCGGCATATGAATATTCCAATCCAAGAAGCAAAGAAGAAGCAATACAACTCCTGGAGAAAAGGATCAACAATAATTCTCGATTTGTTTTCGCTGCGGTGAGAGGTGATTACGGAGATAAACTCATAAGTGTTTTAGTCCATATTATTCTGGTTGATGTTCCAAAAGATGTGAGGGGCCAACGAGTTAGAGCACGATCCTTCCAAAAATTTGGAAGCAAGATATCTCCAGGGGGAGAGCTTTATGACAAAGAACAAAAATGGTTTTCCATTGTAGATAATCGCCCTGATGATTATGTTCGTACATGGTTGGAAACAATTAATTGTCCTGTGATACGTATAGACGGAACTGAACCAATAGAAGACAATATTGAATATTTTATGTCTGTATTATCGTAAAAAGTATTTCATTCTGTTGATTTATTTCATTGATTGCATCCAGCTGAGACGGTATGCTGCTTGTACCACCAAAAGAAGGATTTCATATCGGTGCCGTATGAACCGAAGGATGCGGACTATCTGAAACAAAACAATTGATAATGCCTATACGATTATAGCGGAGGAGTTCTATAAACATGAAATGCCCTGTTTGCGGTAACGAAACATTTCCACGCAAGAATTATGAATTTGATATATGTGAGGAATGTTTCTGGGAATATGATCCTGTTCAAGTTGAGAACCCTGATTATTCTGGAGGTGCTAACTGCCATTCGTTAAACGAGTACAGAAAAATCTATGAAGGCTTGAAAAGTCGCAACCCTGATTTCAGTTGTAAAAATCCTAATGACAGAGACCTGATTGTTAAACTTGATCACATGGAAAAGTAGGTGCAATTTGTATTTGTTGATTTGTTTCGGTGATTATACTTAGTGGAGACGGTATGCTGCTTGTACCACCAAAAGAAGGATTTCATTTCAGTGCCGTACGAGCCGAAAGATGCGGACTATTTGCAACAGCTGAAAAATGATTGACAACTCGGCGTTTATGGAGGTACAAAATGCTGCACTTAGAAAGAATTAATCATA
>CAZDOS010000046.1:0-13441 GCA_964507095.1 uncultured Oscillospiraceae bacterium
GTACATGCTCAGCTTTGCGGCCGGCGCCATGATATATGTCGTAGTCGAGGAGCTCATTCCGGAGATGAGCCGGGGCGAGCATTCAAACATGGGAACCATAGCCTTCAGCCTGGGCTTTTCGGTTATGATGATCCTCGACATCGCACTGGGCTAGGTGGACACACGGCGGGCTTGGTGGTATATTGATGAAAAATACCGCTTCAGAAAGGCCGTATATGGAGTACACGATAGAAAAGACAGATTTCAGGCAGGATTCAGATGAGATCAGGGAGCTCATGTGGACCACTTTCCTGGAATACGAGGCGCCGCTTTTCGGAAAGAAGGGCACGGAAGAATTCCGAACCACCATATTTTCAGACAGTCTGATGCAGCAGCAGACCTTCTACTGCTACAGGGAAAAGGGCAGGCTCATAGGGATCCTCGCCACGAGGAGTGAGGGCAGCCACATTTCATTTCTCTTTGTCAGGAAGGGCTACCAGAGATCCGGGATCGGACAGGCTCTCGTCAGCAGGGCCCTGGAGGACTGTGAGCGGAACCTCATGACGGTAAACGCGGCCACCCCGGCCAAGGGTTTCTATGAAAAGCTGGGCTTTGTCCGGCTGAAGGAGGAGCAGGACGTCGGCGGAATACGATTCATACCGATGGCGCTGAAGGTGCAAAGTGATATAATCACTGACGGAGAAGGCGTTCAAATATAAAATGTGCTTGTTGATTTCAAGAAGACCCATTTGATATAGATATACGGAGGAATGATATGTTTGAATTTCTGAGAAAAAAGGCACGGGCTCAGGAGAAGCTCACACCTTTCGTTGTTACAAAGGATACGACCATGGGCGAGATGCTCGACTATGACATGGGCATCGCAAACGTCCTCATGGAGTCAGGCATGCACTGCGTCGGCTGTCCTTCATCGATCGGCGAGAGCCTTGAGATGGCATGCGTCGTACACGGACTCGAGGTCGATGATGTCCTTGAGAGCATCAACAAGTACATGGCCGCAAACAACATCTGAACCGAATAATGAAAGCACTCCTCCGGGAGTGCTTTTTTGTTTGGCCCCGGCACAGCCGGTGTAAACGTATTTCCTTGACAAGTTGCCTGCATAATAATAAAATATACAGATGTAAAACTGTCAAAGTTAATTTCTACACATGACTCTTAACGGGTCTGTTAAAAATATCTTTAAGGAGTAAACTATCAAATGACATTGGCGATCCATTGGGTTGTCTTGATAGTACTCATTGTAGCGATTATCGTAGCTATTTTTTCTTATAAAGCAGGTGAGGAACATAGAAAGAAGGTCGCCGAGGAAGCAATTGGCAGTGCTGAACTCGAGGCAAAAAGAATCGTAAATGAGGCTAACAAGTCAGCCGAGCAGAAGCGCAAAGAGGTTTTGATCGAAGCCAAGGATGAGATCTTCAGGATGAAGGCCGACAGCGAGAAGGAGCTGAAGGAGAGAAGGAACGAGATCAACCGTCAGGAGCGCAGACTGAACCAGAAAGAAGAAAACCTGGACAAGAAGACCGAACGGCTCGAAAAGAGAGATGCAGACGCCAGACAGAGAGAAAAGCTCATAGAAGCCAGACTCGATGAGGTGGAGCAGATCAAGCAGAGAGAGATGGACAAGCTCGAATCCGTTTCGGGACTGTCACAGGAAGCAGCAAAGAACCTGATCCTCCAGAGAGTGGACGAGCAGCTTACCCATGAGAAGGCCGTAAAGATAGCGGCATATGAGGCGCAGCTCAAGGAGGACAGCGAGGACAAGGCCAGAGAACTTCTGAGCCGGACTATAGCAAGATGCGCAGCCGACCATTCACAGGATCTTGTGGTATCCACGGTGGCGCTTCCCAACGATGAGATGAAGGGAAGGATCATCGGACGCGAGGGAAGGAACATCAGGGCTATAGAGAACGCGACAGGCGTAGACCTGATCATCGATGACACTCCGGAAGCCATCACGGTCTCCAGCTTCGATCCGATAAGGAGAGAGGTCGCGAGACAGGCTCTGGAAAAGCTCATATCCGACGGACGTATACATCCGGCAAGGATAGAGGAAACCGTAGAGAAAGCTCGCAGAGAAGTCGAGCGGACAATAAAGAAGGAAGGCGAAAAAGCCGTTATGGAGGCAGGAGTGCACGGCCTGCATCCGGAGCTGGTGAAGCTCCTCGGACGCCTGAAGTACCGTACGAGTTACGGACAGAACGTGCTGAATCATTCGCTGGAAGTCAGCTATCTTTCCGGACTGCTTGCCGGAGAGCTGGGAGCTGACGTGGCGCTGGCAAAGCGCGCCGGACTGCTTCATGACATAGGCAAGGGCCTTGACCATGAGTATGAAGGCACCCATGTATCCATCGGCGTCGAAGCAGCGAAGAAGTACAAGGAATCCAATGCCGTTATCCATGCGATCCGGGCACACCACAACGACATCGAGCCGAAAACGGTCGTTGCCTTCATAGTTCAGGCAGCAGACGCCATATCGGCCGCACGTCCTGGAGCCAGGAGAGAGAACCTTGAGAACTACATCAGGAGACTCGAGAAGCTCGAGGAGATCTCCAACAGCTTCGAGGGAGTCGAATCCTCCTATGCCGTACAGGCAGGCAGAGAGGTCAGGATCATGGTCAAGCCGGAGGCTGTCGATGATGACAAGATCGTCGTGCTCGCCCATGACATCGCCCAGAGGATCGAGAGCGAATTGGATTATCCGGGACAGATCAAGGTCAACGTCATACGCGAGAACAGGGCCGTTGATTACGCCAAGTGATATTGGCTGCACCGGAACGGCTGCGGACAGATAATAGCAAGAACGACCCCGAAGCAGACACAGCGAGCCTGCTTTGGGGTCTTGCACATAAGGAGGGAATATGTACAACACTTTCAAATACGACCGGACGAATTTCGTGCCTCAGAAGTTCGAGAGCGACGGAGTCGTCACCATAAAGGGAGAGAAGATCCCTTACCATACCGTCAGCGAGGACAATGTCTTCTATGACAAGGACGGAAAGCCGATAGCTTCCATCTTCTCCTATTCATATTTCAGGAGCGATGTGGAAGACACGACTGACAGGCCTGTCGTCTTCGCCTACAACGGAGGCCCGGGCTCATCCAGCATGTATGTCCATGTCGGCTTCTTCGGACCGAACAGGGTAAAGTACAAGGATGACTGCGACACAGAGATCAGCGTTCCGCCTTATGAAGTCATCAACAACGAGGAATGCCTGCTCGACATAGCCGACCTGGTCCTCATAGACCCGGTGGGCACAGGCTACGGCCTTCTTCTCAACGAGGACAGCGCAAAGGAGTTCTTCGGCATAGAAGAGGACGCCGAGGCACTGCTGTACTTCGTGGAGATGTGGCTGAGAAGATACAACAGGTTCCTTTCTCCAAAGTTCCTCGCAGGCGAGAGCTACGGCTGCACAAGGAACGCCATAGCAGCCGGCATCGCAGGAAACGGCTTCGGAAGGCAGAGAGGCTTCGGAGTTAAGTTCGACGGAATCATAAACATAGGCAACACGATAACGGTGGGCAAGTATTTCAACAAGGAAGTCCCTGTCGAGAATTCAGTGCTCCTGTTCCCGACTTACGCCGCCATCAACTGGTACCATAACCATCCTTCGGCACAGCCGGTCGCACAGTTCGTTGAAGAGGCCAAGAAGTGGGCCGACGAAAAGTATCTGCTCGCACTCTACAGAGGCGAAGCTCTCGGCGAGAGAGAAAAGGAAGCCGTCATCAAAAAGCTGATGTACTACACAGGCGTTTCAAGGGAATACCTGGTCAAGCATGCTCTCAGGATAGATGAGGAAGGCTTCAGGAAGCAGGTCATCAGAGACAAGGGACTTGTCGCTTCAAGATATGACGGAAGAATGACCAGAAAGGCTCTGGAGCCGTTCGCCGACGAAGAGAAGTTCTATGCTGACGCCACTGCCCAGAAGTATGACGGACTGTTCTACAATGCTCTCAACGGCGTCGTCCTTCCGTCCCTCGGCATAAAGATGGACAGACAATACATGACGTTCCGCAATTTCTGGGGCGACGGCACCTTCAAGTGGAACTACGAGGAAAAGGGCGGAGTGACAGGCGAAAGGCTCAGGGAAGCAATGAGCTGCATGAAGGGCATGAAGGTGTTCTTCGCCAACGGCTGGTATGATGACTGCACCGAGATCGGCTTCATCTACTATCTGCTCGACCACATGGGACTGGACAAGAGCAGGATCTACCTCAAGGCCTACGAGTCAGGCCACATGATCTACATCTCTGAGGAGAACACAAGGGAACTGTCCAGGGACATCCACAGCTTCATCCTCGGAAACGATCCTACAAAGTAAGAAAAATGCGATGTCGGAAGGGAGCTCCGGTCAAAAGGCGGGGCTCCCTTTCCAAACGGAGAGATTTGATGAAAACAGAAAGAGACTATCCTCAGGTCCACGTGACTGCAAAGGGGACCAGGTGGCTGGAGTCAAACAATCCCTGGGTATATGAGAGCGACGTTTTCGAGACGACGGGAGAACTTAATAACGGCGACATCGTGGATGTCATATCCCCAAAGGGAAAGTATCTCGGTTCCGGCTTCTATTCCGAGAATTCAAAGATAAGGGTAAGGATCCTTTCCAGGAATGCGAACGACACGTTTGACAGAGCCTTCTTCAAAAGAAGGATCGAGTATGCCGTAAGATACAGGCAGGCTGTCATGGATGATATATCCTGCTGCAGGATCGTCTTCGGAGAATCAGACGAGCTCCCGGGACTGACGGTGGACAAGTACAATGAGATACTCGTCATGCAGGTCGTATCCTACGGAATGGACAGGATAAAGGGAATGCTCACCGAGCTTCTGATCGAGGTCTTCAGGGAGAACGGCATCGAAATACAGGCAGTCTATGAGAGAGATGACCTTTCGGTCAGAAAACTTGAAGGTCTTGAGGAACAGTCGGGTTATCTCTACTGTGCCGAAGGCTTTGATGAAAGCAAGCATGAGACGGTCATAAACGAGAACGGGATACAATACTTCGTGGACTATGTCAGCGGTCAGAAGACGGGCTTCTTCCTGGACCAGAAGTTCAACAGGAAACTTGTCGGGGAGATCGCCCACGGCAAGAAGGTGCTGGACTGCTTCACACACACCGGCTCCTTCGCACTCAATGCAGCGGCCGGCGGAGCGGAGAAGGTAGTGGCCATGGACATCTCTGAAAGCGCCATCGAGACGGCAAGAAGGAATGCCGCCCTCAACGGTCTTGAAGACAGGGTGGAATTTGAGGTGGGAGACACTTTCGACTATCTGGACAAGGTCAGCAAGAGAGAATATGACCTGATAATCCTCGATCCTCCAGCCTTCACCAAATCCAGGGAGACGGTAAGGAATGCCTACAGGGGATACAAAAACATCAATGCCAGGGCAATGAGGCTGCTTGGAAGAGGCGGTTACCTCGTGACCTGCTCCTGCTCGCACTTCATGACCCGCGAGCTGTTCGAGAAGATGCTGGGAGAAGCGGCTGAAGAGGCCGGCGTTACTCTCAAGCAGATATCCTTCACTCAGCAGGCCAAGGATCATCCGATACTGATGAATGTATCTGAAACGGATTATCTTAAGTTCTATATTCTTCAGGTCATTTAGCTCACAACGACGGAGGAAGACAACGTGGAGGAGTTTTTACAGGCATATAAGGAACTGGAAAAGCTGTGCGGCGATATGTATGGTGAAATGCATGGGATCAGCCGATACATCGATGATATGGAGGAGACCAGGTGGAGCGTATCGAAGATGATCCCCGGTTGGGATACGGACATAAAAAAGCTGAAGGAACTGAGACATTTAAGAAACATAATGGTACATGAGACCGGAGACGTACCGAGATATACCCGTTCAGACATCGAATATCTGAGAGGGTTTCGAAGCAGGATAATGACCGGTGAAGATCCCCTTACATTGTCGAAAAGATATGGCGAGAGGAAACGGGAAGCTCGGAGAAAGAGCACACCGCGAACTGTGACCGGCAGGAGGGTCGATGCATTTCCGGAAGCAGATAGAAGCAGTCAACCAAACCCGTTCAGCGAAAGTCAGAGAAATCAGAAGTCACTTCTCCCCGTTTGGATAGCGGTAATCTCTGTAATAGCGGTACTGTGTTTAGTCAAATTCATAGCGGGAGCGATATGAAATGAAGCGGAACATATATGACATGAAATTCTCGAAAGTATATCCTCTTCTTGTCGCAAAGGCTGAGAGGAAGGGCAGGAGCAGGGATGATGTCGACAGAGTGATCGAATGGCTCACCGGATACGGACCCGGAGAGTGGGATGAGGATGCCACTTATGCGGAGTTCTTTGCCGGGGCTCCGAGGATGAACTCCAATGCTTCCCTGATCAAGGGGGTAGTGTGCGGCATCCGAGTCGAAGAGATCGAGGACCCTCTCATGCAGAAGATAAGATGGCTTGACAAGCTCGTTGACGAAATCGCCAAAGGGAAAGCCATGGAGAAGATCCTGAGGCAGGATGGGTCGTTCGGACAGGGATTAATCTGATGCCATAAAAAAATAAACGCGTATCATGACGATACGCGTTTTTTTAACGGTCTATTATTCGATGCTGTTCACGAGGCTGAAGATCTCATCCTTGATCTCTTTGTTGACGGCCTGAGCCTTTTCAAGCGAATCCTCGCTGGAGTAGAAGTAGAACTTGATTTTAGGCTCCGTTCCGGACGGCCTTATCGCAAACCAGCTTGTGTTGTCAAGGAAGAACCTGAGCACGTTGCTAGGGGCGATGTCCTCATAGCCGTTCTTGTAGTCTATGAGTCTTGTGACCTTGTGTCCCGCGACGACCTTCGGAGGATCCTTCCTTATCCGGCTCATCATCCTCTTTATCCTCTCGGCTCCTTCGATGCCCTCGAGGACTATGTTCGGCTCATCCTCTGCCCAGTAATCGTACTTCTCGAAGATCTCCATTAGCACGTTCCAGAGGGTCTTGCCCCTCTTTCTGTAGTAGGCGGCTGCCTCGGCGATCATCATGCCGGCGGAGATGCCGTCCTTGTCCCTGATGAGAGGACATACTGCATAACCTACGCTCTCTTCATAGGAGAAGATGATCTGATAGCCCTTCTCGATGAGGTCAGGGTATTTTCCGCAGATGTTCTTGAAACCGGTTAGAGCCTCATACATGTCGACTCCGTAGTTCCTTGCTATGTCGCTTGAGAGCGTGCTGGTGACTATGGACTTGACCATTGCGGCCTTCTTCGGAAGAGTGCCGGCCTCCCTGTGGCCCTCAAGGATATAGTTTACAAGCAGATAGCCTGTCTGGTTTCCGTTGAGGAACACGTAGTCGCCCTCATCGTTCCTGATCTCAATGGCGAATCTGTCGCCGTCAGGGTCGCAGGCCATGAGCAGCTCGGCTCCGACCTTTCTTCCCAGCTCCTCGCTCATCTTGAAGGCCTGAGGGAATTCAGGGTTAGGGTATCCGACCGTTGTGAAGTCAGGGTCAGGATATCTCTGCTCCTCGACCATGTGCCAGTTGGTGAAGCCCCTGTCGTTCATCATGGTCTCGAAAGGCTTTGACGAAGCGCCGTTGAGAGGGGTGAATACCAGCGGGATGTCCAGATCCAGGTCGTCCCCGTCATAGATGGACATGCTCTCGATGAGATCGAGGTAATCCCTGTCGTATTCCGGTCCGAGGACAACTATCTTGCCCTCATTGACGAAATCCTCAAAATACCCCTGCTTTATGTCGCTGAAAAGGTCAACCGCGTTGATCTTCCGGGTCATGCCGTCAGCCACCGTGCTGGAGACCTGGCATCCGTCCGCCCAGTAGGCCTTGTAGCCGTTATAGTCCTTTGGGTTGTGCGAAGCCGTGATGTTGATTCCGGAGATGCAACCCAGCTTGGTCACCATGTACGCAAGCTGTGGTGTAGGTCTCAGGTCAGGGAAGACGTATGCCTTGATGCCGTTGGCGGCAAAGATGCCTGCGGCCATCTCGGAAAACTCCTTGGAGAAGTGCCTTGGGTCATGTGCGATGACCACGCCTCTCTCCATGGCTCTCTTTCCCTGGTCCTTTATATAGTCGGCTATGCCCTGAGTGGCCTTTCCGACCGTGAAATAGTTCATCCTGTTGGTTCCAGCGCCGATCTTTCCCCTGAGACCCGCGGTACCGAAAGACAGATCCTGATAGAAACGTTCCTTTATCTCGTTATCATCATCCTTGATGGCCAGAAGCTCATCCCTGAGAGGATCGCTCTCGCTGAGCCTTTCAAGCCAGAGGTCATATTTTTCTCTGTAATCCATAAATAATTACCCTCCATTCGAATACAATAATTGTAATATATTTTGCCCGCGTTTTAAAGGGATTGGATTTTGGTTGATTCTAATCTGTGCACTTTTCACAGAAAATGCACTCCTTTTTCTATCGGAACGTAGAAATGAATGTTGACAACGGCCGGGTCGGGGTGTAAAATTGTTCCAAAGCTATGAAGCAGACACGCTCGTCCTATGGACTTTTCAGAGAGCCCCGGTTGCTGCGAAGGGGTAAAGGAAGCAGGAAGGAGATACCACTGCCGAGCAGGTCGGGAGAACCCGATCCGGTCAGGACCGTTATATCCTCAAAGAGTGGCGGAAATTCCGCAATTCGGGTGGAACCGTGGGGTTAACACACCTCATCCCGTTGGGATGCAGGTGTTTTTTATTTTCATAAAAAACGCTCATCTCAGAAATCTGTAAATCTATTGATCAAAAGACAGAAAGGGAAAAGAAAATGATCAAAATCTCATTCAAGGACGGAAAAGTAAAAGAATTCGACAGTCCGCTGAGCTACTGCGAAATACTCAAGGCAGTAGACGAAAAGTTACTCGACAAGGTAGTTGCCGTTAAGATCGGCGAGAGCGTCAAGGACCTCCGCGACATCTGCAGCGAGGACGCAGAGCTCGTTCTCCTCACATTCGATGACATCGAAGGCAAGAGGGTGTTCTGGCACACATCCAGCCACATCATGGCTCAGGCCATCCTGAAGTTCATTCCTGACGCAAAGCTGACTATCGGCCCTGCTATCGAGACAGGTTTCTATTATGACATAGACACAGAAGCAGACATCAATGACGAGATGTTCAAGAAGATCGAAGACGAGATGGTCGAGATCGCAAAGAAGAACAGCCCTGTAGAGCGTTTCGTGCTTTCCAAGGAAGAAGCTCTCAAGATGTTCCCGGACAACGAGTACAAGAGAGAGCTCATCAATGACCTGCCGGAAGGCGAGGAGATCTCCTTCTACAGGCAGGAAGGCTTCACAGACCTCTGCGCAGGTCCGCACCTTCTCAGCCTGGGCGCCGTAAAGGCAGCCAAGATCATGTCAGTTGCAGGCGCATACTGGCGCGGCGATTCAAAGAACAAGATGCTCAAGAGACTTTACGGCATCACATTCCCTTCACAGGAAGGTCTTGACAATTACCTCAACATGCTGGAAGAGGCCAAGAAGCGCGACCACAAGAAGCTGGGCAGAGAGCTCAAGCTGTTCATGATGCACGATGCAGGCCCGGGCTTCCCGTTCTTCCTTCCAAAGGGCATGGAAGTCTACAACACACTGCTGGTCTACTGGAGAGAGCTCCACAGAAGAGAGAAGTATGTTGAGATATCAACACCTATCATGCTCAGACGTTCTCTCTGGGATACATCAGGACACTGGAACCACTACAAGGACAACATGTACTTCTCCATCATCGACGATGAAGAGTATGCCATCAAGCCTATGAACTGCCCGGGCGGTGTACTTGTTTACAAGAGCGAGCCGCACAGCTACCGTGACCTTCCTATCAAGGCCGGTGAGATCGGACACGTTCACCGTCATGAGCTTTCAGGCGCACTGAACGGACTGATGAGAGTACGTACATTCCACCAGGATGACGCACATATCTTCTGCACACCTGAGCAGGCACAGGACGAAGTCGTAAAGGTCGCATTGCTGGCTGACGAAGTCTACAAGAAGTTCGGCATGTCCTACCACGTAGAGCTGTCCACAAGACCTGAAGATTCCATGGGAACAGAGGAAGAGTGGGAGCTGGCAACAGACGGTCTGAGAGGCGCTCTCGACAGACTCGGCTGGGACTACATCATCAACGAAGGCGACGGCGCATTCTACGGACCGAAGATCGACTTCCATCTCCACGATGCTCTCGGCAGGACATGGCAGTGCGGTACGATCCAGTGGGATATGCAGATGCCTCAGAGCTTCGACATGGAATATGTCGGTGCTGACGGTGAGAAGCACAGACCTATCATGCTCCACAGGACAATATTCGGATCCATCGAGAGATTCATGGGCCTGTTGATCGAGCAGTTCGCAGGCGCATTCCCTACATGGCTTGCTCCTGTACAGGCAGCCATCATCCCTGTAAGCGAAGCTCACAGAGAGTATGCCAAGGAAGTGGCCGCAAAGCTCGAGGCAGCCGGAATCAAGGTCGAAGTGGATGACAGGAACGAGAGCCTCGGCTACCGTATCCGTGAGCAGCAGGGCCAGAAGGTTCCTTACATGCTGGTCGTCGGTGCAAAGGAAATGGAAGCAGGCACAGTTTCACCTCGTGACCGCAAGGAGATCCTCAAGGATGCCATGAAGGTCGAAGACTTCATCGCATACGTAAGGAAAGAGATCGACGAGAGAAGCCTGTAATACACATAACGCATATCATCTTCCGGGAGACGGCATGGGCCGTCTCCCGGTTTGCTGAAGAAGTGAGGCTGTGATATAATTAATGCAGTAAAAACACAGACTTTTTGGAGGGATCATGGGAAAGTTTGAATTCATAAAGAACGACATAGAGGGACTGGTGGTCGTAAAGCCGACGGTGTTCGGCGACGACAGGGGCTTCTTCATGGAGACCTATCACAAGGATGAGTTCGTAAAGGGCGGCATCGAGAAGGAGTTCGTGCAGGACAACCATTCCAAGAGCAGCAAGGGCGTTCTCAGGGGTCTCCATTTCCAGAAGGAGAACACCCAGGGCAAGCTTGTCAGGGTAATCAGCGGAGAAGTGTATGACGTGGCCGTTGACTGCAGGCCGAATTCGAAGACATACGGCAAGTGGTTCGGAGTTACGCTCTCAGCCGAGAACAAGATGCAGTTCTACATCCCTGAAGGCTTTGCGCATGGATTCCTCGTCCTCAGCGACGAAGCGGAGTTCGTCTACAAGTGCACAGACGTGTACAATCCGTCATCGGAGGGCGGAATCCCGTATGACGACCCGTCGATAAACGTGGAATGGCCAAAGGTCGACTGCCCTATAAAGCTCAGCGATAAGGACAAGAAGCACACGCCGTTTGCCCGGCAGAAGTTTGAATACTTCGAAAAGTACTGATAAACCAGACATATACGGAACGGTTAATTCATGCCAGATATCCAGGACACGCCTCTTAAGATGGTAAAAAGGAACCTGAACCCGGCCAGACTCGCCCGGCTCACAAAGCGAGGCCTCGCATCTCTCAGAAATGAGGGGTGGGAGGCAACTTGGCGTGCGGTGGATTTCAGGCTGAGGCTCGCCACTAAAAGGGATGTATGGCAGTTCAGATGCGACATACCACTGAAGAAGGAGCTGAGGGAACAGCGGCTTGCGGTGTTCGGGAAGATGCCGGTGATAAGCATCGTCGTCCCTCTGTTCAACACTCCGGTAAAGTACCTTAGGGAGATGATAGACTCTGTCCAGAGGCAGAGCTATCCTTTCTGGCAGCTGGTCTGTGTGGATGCCTCCGCGCCCGGTCATGAGGAAGTGGGCCGGACAGTGGAAAGCTATGCCGATGAGAGGATAACCTACAAAAAGCTGGATGAGAATAAAGGCATAAGCGGGAACACGAACGAGGGTTTCAGGCTGTGCGTCGGTGAGTACATAGCCCTCCTGGACCACGATGACGTGATCCAGCCCAACGCCCTTTACGAGAACGTGAAGGCGATAAATGAGCACAGTGCGGAGCTGCTCTACTCGGACGAGGTCGTCCTCAACGAAGACCTTACAAAGCTGGTGCAGTACCATTTCAAAATAGGATACGCCCCGGATTATCTGAGGGGCATGAACTACATGACCCATTTCCTGGTGTTCTCAAGGCGGATCGCCGAGAAGGCAGGCTTCTTCGAGGACAGCACCTATGACGGAAGCCAGGACTATGACTTCATCCTGAGACTTTCCGAGCAGGCCAGGGTCATATATCACATCCCCAAGGTGCTGTATTTCTGGAGGAGCCATTCGGGCTCCACCGCCCAGGACATGTCCAACAAGAGCTACGCCTTTGAGGCCGGAAGAAAGGCCGTTCAGGCGCATATCGACAGGCTCGGACTGAAGGGAACGGCGGAGATACTCCCCTTCAACGGCGCGTACAGAGTAAGGTACGAAGTGAAGGGAGATCCTCTCGTTTCGGTGATCATACCGAACAAGGACCACACAGACGACCTGGAAAAATGCCTGGTGTCGCTGAAGGAACACGGAGGCTGGGACAACACCGAGATACTGGTGGTCGAGAACAACTCGGAAAACCAGGAGACCTTCGAGTACTATGAGAGCCTTCCGGACAGATTTCCGAACGTGAGGGTGCTGTACTATGAGGGCGGCTTCAACTTCTCGGCGATAAACAATTTCGCGGCAAAGCAGGCAGAGGGAGACCATCTGCTGCTGCTCAACAACGATGTTGAGCTGCTGACGGACGGCTTCATAAAAGAGATGCTCTCCTTCTCGCAGAGGGAGGACGTGGGCGCCGTCGGAGCAAAGCTCTACTATCCGGACGACACCATCCAGCACGGGGGAGTCATCATCGGAATAAACGGTTCCGCAGGACACAGCCACCGCGGCATTGACAGATACATCGTGAAGCCGGACGGTGAAAGAATGGAAAACACCGGAGACCTGTACAGGCTGGTGACGGCGCAGAACTATCTCGCCGTGACTGCAGCATGCCTGATGGTAAAGAAGGATCTGTATCTTGCGGAGCCTCTGGACGAAGAGAACTTTGCGGTAGCCTACAATGACGTGGACTTCTGCCTCAGGCTCTATGAGAAGGGGTACCTGAACGTGTTCACCCCGTTCAGTCAGGCCTATCATTACGAGAGCAAGTCTAGAGGGCTGGACGAGACTGACAAGCCCAACCCGAGATACGAGGGGGAGAAGAAGAGGTTCCGCGACAAGTGGGAAAAGTATTTTGACTACGGCGACCCGTACTACAATCCTCACTTCACGCTGCTGTACGACAATTACGGATATAAATAGCAAAAGGCTAAAATATATACATTCAGAATACAAAAAGGAGAGACGAAAAGATGGACAAGAAGATCAACTACAAGCTCGGTTTCGGATGCATGAGGCTTCCCGAAGGCCCTGACGGAAAGATCGACAGGGAACATGCCCAGAGGATGGTCGACTATGCCTTTGAGAACGGCATCAACTACTTCATCGCGCTCAGACAGCTCTACTTTTACTTCTGATCCAGTACCTCCAGCTGGCGGG
>CAZDOS010000047.1:0-12958 GCA_964507095.1 uncultured Oscillospiraceae bacterium
TTCCGGAACATTTTCTTTTGATAATTCAGTTGTCTACTTGACAGGGGTCACACCAGAATCCCGCCGGTCCTTTACTGTGAAAAGCTATTTATTTAGAAAACTTTATGTTGCCGCCAATGACTGTCATGCAGCAGTCCATGACATTGTTGATGTCTTCGATAGGGTTTCCTGCGTAGACCGTGAAATTGGCCTTCTTGCCGATCTCGATCGTTCCATGGTCGTTTTCAACGCCGCAGAGCTCTGCCGCATTGATCGTGCCTGCTCTGATACAGTCCCAGTTGTCCATGCCGTTCTCATTCATGAGTACCATTTCATAGGCAGTCTTGTCATGAGGATTAAACGGTGTGCCGGCATCTGTTCCGAGTGCAATCTTGACTCCGGCCTTGTAGGCATTGTAGAAGGTCTTCTTGTGAGCATCAAAGGCAGAACGGCACTTTCTTATCATGAAGTCAGGAACCTTGTCAGGATTCACATAGATCCAGTACATGGCTGCAAGGGTAGGGACGTAGAAGGTACCATGCTCTTTCATCCAGTCAAAGCACCAGTCATCCATATAGAAACCGTGTTCAATGGAATCGATTCCGGCTCTGAGTGCGTTCTTTATGCCTACCATGCCCTGTGCATGTGTTGCAGTCTTTGCATTGACCTTGTGTGCCTCTTCTATGGCTGCTCTCATCTCTTCCTCTGTAAGCTGTGGGGAGCCGGGTTCAACGCCCTTTGTCATGACGCCACCTGTAGCCATGATCTTGATCCAGTCAGCTCCTGCTCTGAGCTGTTCACGTGCGGCTTTCCTGCAGTCATCCGGACCGTCGGCTTCTCTTCCGCTTGTCCACCCGTGGCCGCCTGTCATGCATATGCATCTGCCTGAAACAACCATTTCAGGACCCTCGACTTTACCTGCATTGATAGCATCGCGAAGATCTATGTCTATGTATTCGGAGCCACCGACATCTCTGACATATGTAACGCCTGACCTGAGATACTTCTGGCAGTTCTCGATAGCCTCAACTGTGGCTGATGCGATCATCTTACGTCCGTCCCGCGCCTTTGGAAGATCGGCAATGGTATGAACGTGGCAGTTGAATAGACCCGGACTCACGAAACCTCCATTGAAATCAATGATATCTGCTCCCTCAGGGCACTTGAGGTCAGCTCCAATCTCTTTGATGAAGCCGTCCTCGACGATTATTGATGCATCGTAGATCTTTCCTTCGATGACATCCATTATCTTTCCGTTTTTAAAGAATTTGACAGACATAAATCGTTCTCCTCTCTGTTAATGTTTAAATTATAATGTCCTCCGATCCATTTATCAATTTTATGAATGTTAACCTAAGCTAAACTATTTCTGCAAAAATTAACTCTCAGTTGATTAATTGCCAGATTAATGGTATTATTTAATAAGAATTGAAAACATAATTGAATTTAATTTGGTTTTGTATATTTTGAATTGACAAAGGTGGAAACGAAAATGGCAGATCCTATCAGCAGTTACGTGGGTAACAGGATAAGATCCATAAGAAAAGGGAAGAAGATGACCATACAGCAGCTTGCTGACGCTATCAATAAAAGCAAGGCCTGTGTATCGAAATATGAAAAAGGCGAGATCACCATCGACATTCCAACGTTGTTCGAGATTTCAGATGTACTTAAGGTCCCTGTCGAGAGACTGATCGATTATGAGGAAAAGCCCCAGGTCGAAGTAGGAAGCGCATTAGGCGGAATGAGCCCTTTCTTCAGAGCTCAGAAACTGTATTTCTATTACTGTGACGGCAGATTTGCTGACATCAAGGATGGAATCATAAACATCGACAATGAAAACGGTGGAAGCGTCTGTCCTGCTAACTTCACCATTTTCATAAAGACTGATAACGGATATACGACGGAGATATACTATACAGGCACGGTCACGTATAGTGATATGCTGATTAGGTTTTCTATGCAGAATCAGTATAATGCCCTTGAGGAGGATCTTCTCTACATCTTCAATCCACTGGAATACAGGGACGGAACAAACGGACTTCTCTGCGGCATCTCATCCACTGACCTCGTGCCGTGCGCATTCAAATGCATAGTGAGCCCAACGCCGCTGCGGCATACGGAAGCATTGAGAGAAAGGCTTAAGTTCTCCAAGAAGGAGATCAGTCAGATGAAGAAGATGAACATGCTCACTATAACGAATGAATTCTAACAGGAGACAGTTATGGATACCAAACAGAAAATGGATTTTCTAGCCGGATTTGATGAATTCTGGGATCACCTCAGCGATGAGGACAAGTCCTACGTATGTAAGAATACGGAATATGTCTCATATCATCCGGGACAGAATGTACACAGTCGGGATACACAGTGTATTGGCCTGCTCTTTTTGGAGAGTGGCTCGTTGCGTGTATACATTATGTCTGAAGAGGGTAAAGAGGTTACACTTTACAGAGTTTCAGCAGGAGAAGTCTGCATTATGTCCGCGTCATGCGTACTTTCTGAGATCACATTCGATGTATATATCGACGCTGAGGAGTATACTACTGCCGTCCTGCTGAACGCATTCGCATTCAAGAAGCTTATTGACAGAAACATTTATATTGAGAACTTCTCAAACAAGATGAAAGCCATCAGATTCTCTGATGTAATGTGGACGATGCAGCAGATACTGTTCTTCTCATTTGACAAGAGGCTTGCTATTTTCCTTTATGATGAGATGATCAAAAACGGGCCGGTCATCAGATACTCGCATATGGAGATAGCAAAGTATCTGGGAAGCGCCAGGGAAGTCGTTTCAAGGATGCTCAAGTACTTCGAGAATGAAGGGATCGTGACAGTATCCCGAAAGGAGATAATAATAACCGACAAACAGAAGCTTAAAGAACATCTGTAACTCTGATCTTATGCAAATGAATAATTGACCCTTACGGATACGGTTCCGTAAGGGTCTTTTTACAGATTATCCATGGTTTCGGACAGCCTCAGGTGATATTCCGTTCCCTCTTTTCTTCGATTGGCATCATATTTTGAGGCCTCATCATCGGATAGCGTAAACGTTTTCATCCATTTAAGCCTTTCTGAAGCCTTATCTGTCTTCAGGACGGTCTGGCTGTAATCAGGTCCGATCTTCATTAGGGGAAGGACCTCTGCTTTTGAAAGATGACCGCTTGTCAGGATACCCATCGTATCAAATATCGTATCATTTGATATCGGTCCTATTATGACATCGGCTTCCGGGAACAGATTCGGCATGAAATGCCTGTTTGAATGAATATATTCAAACCATTTTTCATCCCTTTCCAGATTCAGCACGTTCAGTTCTTCAGTATCAAGCTCGTAGCAGTTGATATGGATGGTGCGTCCTTTCCGGGGTCTGCTCCATTTCACGGCAAAATCCAGGCTATCGGTCATATAGAATCCCTGACCGAAATCAGCATTTTTCCTTCAGTGATGCACGTCAGGTCTCGGTATGCTAAGATAGCTTGAATGATACAGTTTGATGATAGACATTTTCTCTCCGCTTAGTTATGCTCAATAAAGCATAATCAATACTAAACTATCCGACGTCTGTGACGTCGGATAGTCAGTTGTTGGGTTTAAAGATTACTGTTTTAGCTTCGGTCCGTGATGATTTACAAAATCCTTGCAATGCAATGTGAGAGCCTTGGCAAAGTCATTATACATCTTCTCAAAGCTCGTGCCCCAATACCAAGGATCCTCGATGTGAGGGTCAAATCCGTAAGGCATTGAAGGCTTGATCTCGCTCATGGCCGGTAAAGGCCTCACGAAGATATAAGGCATTTCATTTTCACGATTCTTGTAAGATGTGTATACATGCAGGCCGGCTTCGCAGTATTCGTAGATTTTTCCATTAAGATTGTCGAGAGCTTTTACAAGTGCAGTGAAAGCAGGACTGGTAACTTCTTTTAATGCCCGCTCAAGATCAACTGCAAGCTTTGAAGAGGCTTCCATGGCTTCCTTCATAGCTTCTTCGATATTGCTCAGCACAGATATCTGCAAAGTATACTTGTCGATAACTATAAGTTTGGTCATCAAGTTAGAGTTTACGCTGAAGACTCCGTCAGAGCTTACAGTGAAAGTGTCACGGATCATGGATGTCTGTACGTCGGCAACATAGTCCTTCAGCCTGGCTTTCCTGTACTCTGATATATTGCTTTCTGTCAGTTTTCCGTCAATATCTTCATAGAAACGTTTGGCTGCAATCGCTCCGCTTTCAAGAGCGTTCCAGCTGGAATTCAATATGTTAGACACACCCTTGAGATCGTTGTTTATCTTGTAGTAAAAAGTGCTTGTAAATCCTGCTCCGTCGAAATTGTATGTGACCCTCATGAACTGGAAGCTGTCCTTCAAAGGAAGCCCCATCATGATCTTGCGAAGATCCCCCATCGGCTTGATCACTGCAGAACTTTCTACGTAGTATTTCCTAGCCATGTCATACTGGCGCTTTTCTTCGGGTTCAGCCGTGCCATACCAGGATGGATATATTTTCTTGGAAACAAACGGGGAGAAATGATCATCGTTCTCGTTCAAGAAATACGAGATCCATCCGCTTGATCCCAGATCGTTTATCCATAGATAGTTGAAGGCATCCTGAGTGCTTTCGTAATTGTTATGGTATACCATGCCGTCAAGAAGATCAGCTACATTGTTGATACGGGAAGCAAGGCTTTCAAGTTCGGATTGAACGTAGCCCTCATCAATATTCTCCCAGTAGTAAATGTTACCGCCGCCTCTTTCTTCGCTGAAATCTAATCCTTCTGCCATATTCGTTCTCCTAATGCAGTATTTGATTAAGTTTTAGAACCTTATCTCGTAATCGCGTACGTACCATCTTCCACCGTTAGTCCTGATAAGGTTTCTTCTTACAGGGCTGCCGAGCTGTTTGCCGTCTTTGTCAAAGGCGATGGTCTGAACGGAAGCATATTCGACCTTTTCTCCGTACCTTGCAGCGATCTTCCGCTGCTCTTCGGCAGAAAGGAAGTATGATTCAAGACCGCTGTCATCGCTGTAACCCTTGACGACTGTGATCTTCGTGGCATCCTCTACAACATTTGCATGCACATACTCTCCGTGGAAACGCTCCTGGTGGAGATCCCAGAAATAGAGCATGAGATCCTGCTGCGTAGGGTTCTGTCTCCTTTCAGGCTGAATGCAGTCAACATACAGGTCATAGTTCTTTTCCTTGATTGCCTGGCGGAAGATCTCAACGAGCTTCTCAGGAGTGACATCATCAGGAACGCTCTTTTCAGTGTACCAGCTCTCCTTTATCGCGCTTACTTCCTCTTCACCGACGAAGTATCCGCTGTTTTCATTTTCAGGGGAGTAGATCCCGAGGACATGACCGGGCACATACAGCGCCACAGGCTCTACTACCGGCGCGTATACAGGACTGCCGACCTTTGTTTCGCCGGCTTCAGGCTGTTCCATCGTTATATCGGTTATCTCTCCGAGAACTGTCCACTTATCGACCTCCATCATGGTGCTGTCGACAAGCCTCCTGTAGCGCTTTACGGCTTCGTAAGGTCCGAGCCACTTTCTTGTATCGATCTTGATGAAGTACATTCCGGTCGAGCGCTTGCCCATGTAGATGAATTCGCCGGTTACGCCCATGAACTGATTTGAAGGGTATCTGACCTCATCAAGTACAACATACTTGCCCTTGATCTCTTCCAGAGGCACTTCAAGCACATCCGGAGCAGGGAAGACCTTTTCGATGAGATTGTCCCTGTACTTTGCAAGTAGCCGGTTCCAGCCGTCCTCGCTCTTCTTGGCATACATCTCTCTCAATGCTTTTTCATTCTCGAGATAAGCAAACATATCGCTTGTGATATCGATGAAATTGCCGGTCGAACCGATGATGCATTTCTTTGCTCGTTCAAACAGGTCCTTGACCCTTGGATCATTTGGAGCAAATTCATTGAGGATAACGATGCGGGAAAGAGCATCGTCCTTTGAACGGAAGATGCCCGAAGAAGCTCCGCTTGCTCTTTTTACTTCGTTTTCAAATTCCTTGAGGTAGTAATCGGCCTGCTGGATCCTCATGGTGAGGTTGCTGGCATTGACTGAAAAGGTTGTTTTATCGACTGGCATATATCAATCCTCCCTAATATATATATAAGAAAATCGAAATGTCCGGCATAGAGACCGGCATCAATGTGAAACCGGGTCGTCTCGATGCATAAAATACAATGTCTTACTATTAATTTTATGATATATTCTTGCCTGGTAGCTGTCAAGAATTCAGAGGTCGAGTCGATTGCAGCACTTGCGAATAACTGTACAATAAAAGGAACCGGAAGAGCGTTAGCTTCTTGTCGGTTCCTTTTGAATTTATTTTAGAGCGTTATCGTGTTCAGGTCTTCAAGAGTCAGAGTGGTCAGGTCTTCATCCGCGATGTTTTCCATGCCGGCGAGCCTGTTTGCCTGGTTGACAAGACCTTTCTCAAAGAAGTTTCTGACATCACGGGCGTTTGCGAAGTTTTCAGGCTTGTTTGCGCATCTCTTCTCGAAGAAGTCCGTTGCATACTCAAGCGCCTCATCGTTGAGCGTCAGGCCGGCTTTCTTGGCCTGAAACTTGAGGATCCCTATGAGTTCCTCAGGGGTATAGTCATCAAAGTATAGATACTTGTTGAACCTTGACCTGAGTCCCGGATTGGACTGAAGGAATTCTTCCATCGGTTCAGTGTAGCCCGCAACGATGACGATGAGGTCATCTCTGTGGTCTTCCATGTATTTAAGAAGAGTATCGACTGCTTCGAATCCGTAGTCCGTAGCGCCTCTGTTAACGGTGAGGGAATAGGCCTCATCAATGAACAGAACTCCGCCGAGAGCCTTTTCAACGACTTCCTTGACCTTTATTGCGGTCTGTCCGACATAGCCGCCCACAAGACCGGATCTGTCGACTTCGGTAAGGTGTCCCTTTGAAAGCAGTCCCATAGCTTTGTAGATGCTTGCAAGGAGTCTTGCGATAGTCGTCTTACCCGTACCCGGATTGCCGTAGAAGACCATGTGGAGGCTGAGGTCAGGGCTCTTCATGCCTCTTTCCTTACGGATATTCCTGATCTTGACCAGGTTAATGAGACTGTTCACGTCATCCTTGACCTTTTCAAGACCGACAAGTTCATTGAGCTCTTCAAGAAGCTCGTCGAGCGTCTTTTCAGGTTCTTTTTCCTTTTCCATTTCCCGCCGGACCTGTGCTTCGACGGCAGCGCCCGGATCCACAGCATTGGGAGTGAAATTCGTGCTTGTCGTCGGAGGGATGATATTAGGCGTATCCACCTTCTTGCCGTCTTCGCTGAGTGAGCCGAATGAGAGGGAAACACTGTCGACGAACTTACTGTCGAGATAGTTTTGCATGTTCTCAAGGTAGTGATCAAGAGCATAGCTCTCGGTCTTTGCCTTTCCGTCGCAGTTGATGAATTCCTGCCCGATGTACTTGTACAGTGAGAGGATCGTCTTTGCCGTATCCGTCCTTCCGCCCGACTGATAGTCGGCTTTTACAAAAGCACGGAAAGTGTACGGAACGGTATTAGAGAAGTTCGTTCCGTAGATCCTGTTTGCTATCGCGTATTCTCTCATCTCGCTCATGTTGTAGTCATAACCGAGATAATCCTTAATGAATTTGGATTCTGCCGATGTAATCTTTCCATCTGTAAAGCTGAGATGGAGACAGAAATGGAACAACTCGCCCCTGAAAATGTCTCGGGCTTTTGCCTTATTGGTCTTGTCCCAAGCATCAGTCTTTTCAAGGACATCGCAGAACTTGTATGAAGCCTGGATAAGTTCAACTATCTTAGAATTCATCATGTATACTCCCGTATCAGATTGTGTGGATATATCCAAGTTATTATACATTATCGAACAGTGAAAATAAAGTGCCACTGTCAAGTTTACTAATGTTTGGCGTCATGATAGAATTATATATCTTAAAGGGAGACACAAACATGAAAAGAATTCTCTTTATCATGGCCCGGATACTGCTCCTGGTGCTGTCAGGCTGCACCGGAAACGGCCCCAAGGACCATGTGGTACACAAGGATGAAATAGTCATCTATCAGGCGACGGACATGCACTACCTGTCGCCACAGCTTACCGACAACTGCCCTGAATTCATACAGATGCTAAAGGACAGTGACGGCAAGATGGCACACTACATCGACCCGATAATGGATGCATTTGTCGAGGATGTCATTGCACGGGCTCCTGATGCAGTGCTGCTGACCGGAGACATAACATACAACGGAGAAAAGCTGAGTTTCCTTGACCTTGCGCGGAAACTGAAGAAGATAGAGGATCGGGGGATCCAGGTGCTTGTCATACCCGGAAACCATGACATTGACTATCCGCTCTGCTTTGGGTACAAGGAGGGCACATACTACAGGACTGAGAGGTTCTCGAGAGAAGAGTATGAACAGGCTTACGCTGATTTCGGATTGAATGAAGCCGTGTCCAGAGCTCCGGACAGCTTCAGCTACATCTATCAGATCTCTGACAATGTATATATAATCGCACTTGACTGTGACACTACACTGGTGCCTATCGTTACCAATCGGACGTTCGATTGGTTGTCGGAAGCAATAAAGGAGATACCTGAAGGCGCCACCGTTATCTCGATGACTCATGAGAACCTGTTGGATCACTATTCCGGGATCGAATTCAGGAATGACCTGACCATACTCAACAACACCAGGCTCATCGATCTGTATGAAGAGAACGGAGTCAGACTTAATCTGTGCGGACATATACATACCCAGCACATTTGGGAAGAGGGAAACATCGTAGATATCGCCACGGAAGCGATGTCGGTCATTCACTGCAATTACGGAGTGATCAGGATAACCCCTGAGGAGATCCACTATACTACTCAGCATACTGATGTGGACGGATGGGCAGCAAGAAACGGCGTGGAAGATGAGAATCTTCTGAATTTCTACGATTACGGCATGGAATTCTGGATAGAAGGCCAGTCAGGAAGGAATTACTCAGGCTTTGACGGTGCGCCGCTCACCGAAGAGGACAAGAAGATCATGTCCAATTTCTTCACTGAGATGAATGCCTATTATTTCGAGGGAAACCTTAGAGACCATGTGGACGAACTGAAAGCGACCGAGGGCTACAGGGTCTGGATGGAAAAAGGTGAGAACATCTGGCGCTACACCTACATAGTGGACAGGATGAACAACGTCCGGAATGAACCTGTTGTAAACGACTATACACTCAAGCTCAGTTAGGGGATACTATGAAATTGTTAATTGCATCGGATATACACGGCTCGGCATATTACTGTGCTGAGCTCATTAAGAGATACCGCGAAGAAGAGTATGACCGACTCATACTTCTCGGGGATGTGCTTTACCACGGACCGAGGAATGATCTTCCCCTGGAATATGATCCCAAAAAAGTCATTGCCATGCTCAATCCGCTCAGTGATCAGATACTCTGCGTAAGGGGCAACTGCGACACAGAAGTCGATCAGATGGTGCTGGACTTTCCGATCATGGCAGATTATGCAGTCCTGTACGTCAACGGACTGACAGTATATGCCACTCACGGCCATGTATATAACCTCAATAATACTCCTCCGCTAAAGGAAGGTGACATACTGCTTCATGGACATACACATGTTCCTGCATGGGAGGACAACGGCAGAATCCTTTATCTGAACCCGGGTTCGGTGTCTATCCCCAAGAACGGCTCATTTAACAGCTATATGGTTCTGGCCGATGAAGGTGTTTCCTTCAGAAGGGTCGAAGACGGATCCGAGTATCACTTCATCGGCATGGATGAGATTCGAAGATGAAGTACAGCGAGATTTATGACATCGTTAAAAGCATTCCTAAGGGAATGGTATCCACCTACGGGCTTATAGCCATGGCAACCGGAAACATACGAAGGAGCAGAGTAGTCGGCACTGCGATGTCAAGATGCTCAGACAAGTCGGTGCCCTGCCACCGAGTCATCAGGCAGGACGGTTCCATGTCGAGAGTATTCGGAGTGGGCGGAAGCGATTATCAGAGGTTCCTGCTGGAACATGAAGGCGTCGGTTTTCTGGAAGACGGAAGGGTAGACATGGAAAACTACCTGTATATCCCTTCCGGGAAGGCATAAAAAAAGAGAGCGGTTCCGCTCTCTTTTCTGTTTATTTCATGTATCCCGTCGAAAAGTCCACAAGGTTGGTCAGCCGTTCTCCCGCAAGATATCTTTGCACATTTTCAAGGATGATCCTTTCTCGGTTTTCAACTGTCTCTCTTGAGTGATCTCCTCCCGAGATGTGCGGCGTGATGATAACATTCTTCTCCTTCCACAGAGGATGGTCTGCCGGCAGAGGCTCCGGATCGGTAACGTCAAGGACGGCTCCGTGCAACAGTCCCTCATCAAGTGCTCTGACAAGATCCCCGGTAACCACTGAATTGCCTCGGCCGACATTTACCAGTATCCGGTCATTCTTCATGTGTGACAGCATTTCATAGTCGAACAGTCCTTCTGTCCGCGCAGTGTTTGGAAGACAAAGCGCTACTATGTCCATCCTTGGAAGAAGGGTAGGGAGGTAATCCAGAGAAAACGGACCGTTTACATAATTCGGAAGGTCAGTCCGCCTTCTCTTGACTGCATATATGTTTGAACCGAGAGCATGTATCTTCTCTGCGAAGTGCTTTCCGATGTCTCCGTAACCAACGATAAGCGTATTGCTTCCGTTTATAGTCATTATCGGTCCCTGATCTTTCCACAGGGCTTCTCTCTGTAGATCCCTGTAGATATGAAGGTTTTTAGTAAGCGAAAACACTCCTGCTATCATGTATTCGCTTATCCCGTGTCCATAGGCACCGGTCGCATTTGTAAGGATGGTTTTCCGCGGATCCAACAGTCCGCAGGAAACATACTGGTCAGCGCCCGAGGAGATCAATTGAACCCATTTCAAGGACTCGGCCTTCTTCAATATGTCCATTGCGGGATTTCCGATGATGACCTCGACATCCTTTATCTGATCATCGGACAAAAGGTATTTCTTTCCGTTCTTTTCTTTGAATATGACTTCATATTTGACGCCGAGAAGGGAAGTCAGCTTATCTTCCGTTTCACTCGTCAGCTTTGCCCGGATAAAGCAGCTTTTCATTGAATTCGTTCCTTTATGTATATTATTTCATTCTTCATTGTATAAACCTTTTATACGCCTATTATAGACATATTACCGCACAATAACAATAATCAGAAATTACGTAACGAAATTTAACAAAATGCATAGGTCATAATTGTGCAATTAGTACATATATTTCCTTCTGTTCATATTTTGTTCACATATAAAATTGTATATTTTTCCTATAATCGTGAAAACATTCATGCCTTGTTTTGTTATTTTTTACAAGAAAATCAGCAAATCACCTTATGTCATTTAATGTTGACTACTATATATAAAAATGCTTAAATTAGACAAGTTTTTTGTGTCGTTTATTCGTCCAACTGCGGCACAAAAGCGGGGAACAGAGACGGTATTCAATTTGGATGATAGCTTCTATCTATGAATGTCATCATGCGGAGAGATCCGGATGTGAATGAAGATTATCAATGGTGGCCAAGATGAGTATCAGACATATTATAAGAGAGGATTATCAGTATGACATTCACACCATTAATCTGTATCACCGTAATAGCAGTAACATTCGTTATCGGTGAATATCTCGGAAGACGGACCAAAGGCTACATCTCATCGATGGTTTTCGCATGTTTCATAGCCATGGGACTTTTCTGGTCAGGTCTTGTTCCGAAGACAATTGCTATTGATTCGACCCTGACAGCCACACTTGGCGCCTGCGGTACAGCATTCCTGCTTGTAAACATGGGCACATCACTTGACATCGAACAGCTGATCCAGGAGTGGAAGACAGTTGTCGTCTGTCTCGTAGGTCTTGTAGGCCTCGGTGCTCTTGCCTTTACAGTAGCTCAGGCCATCTTCGGCAGAGACTATGCTCTTACAGCTGCTCCTGTCGTATCTGGCGGACTTATTGCTTACCAGATCGTTTCAGAAGTTGCAGCCGGCGTCGGCAGACCTGAACTCGGCGGCTTTGCTGCTCTCGTTATGGCTTTCCAGTCAATGCTCGGTATGCCTATCGCTTCCTTCTGCCTTAAGAAGGAGCTCATCCAGCAGCAGAAGGACGGCAAGCTCACAGCTGAGTATGTCGCATCCAAGCAGGGCTTCAAGCTTCCTGATACAAAGCTCTTCCCGGATGTTTCAGCTGCTGCTGACACATTCACAATGAAGTTTGCAAAGCTCGGAATTGCTGCAGTTATTTCATGGGCACTTTCAACATTCGTTCTGAAGTTCATCAACGTTAACATCATGTACCTGCTCATAGGCATACTTCTAAGGAAGATCAACTTCCTGCCAAAGAGCCCTCTGACAAGTGCAGGCGGTTACGGATACATCATGCTGTGTATGTATTCACTGCTCTTCAACGGTTTCTCATCAGTGTCACCTCAGGCATTCCTTGCCATGATCGTGCCTATCATCGGAAACCTTGTTATCGGCGCAATCGGTATTGCAATCGGCTCACTCATTGCCGGCAAGATCGTTGGTTACAACCCATTCGTATCTATCGCATGCGGCGTTACAGCCCTGTTCGGATATCCTGGAACTGAGATCCTTTCAAGAGAAGTCTGCGCTTCAATGACAGAGTTCACAGAAGAGGAAAGAGGATACGCACTCGATTACGTAATGCCTAAGATGATCGTCGGCGGATTTACGACAGTTACTATCGCTTCTGTTGTATTCGCAGGAATCATTGCTCCATTGATCTTCAAGTAATACATACTCATCAAGCAGTTGCGGCAGGCGAGAGCCTGCCGCTTGTTTTATATATGTAAAGGACCCTGACAGTGAACTGTCAGGGTCCTGTATGGTCGGGATGACAGGATTTGAACCTGCGGCCTCTGCGTCCCGAACGCAGCGCTCTACCAAACTG